>JANWVJ010000259.1 GCA_025056895.1 Thermoflexales bacterium | reverse complement strand
CGCTTTGAAGCGAGCGACGGCCTGACGCGCATCATCGACCGGATTGAATACGAGTTACCGTTCGGCATCCTGGGAAAGATAGCTGCCTGGCTGGGCGAGGCATTGATCATGAAGGTGACCTTTGCGTCCCGCCGTGCAGCGACGCGCAGGGCGCTGGAAACTGCCACGTCAATGCAAGACGCTGCCGGCGCTGCGGTGTAACCGACTCGCACTCGGCCTCTCTTGGGTGTCCTATCGGCGGACTGACCACTCAAAACGATCCGGCGAGTCGGTGCACACGAATGGAAGCCTGGCCGTTTCCTCCTTGCGGCCAGGCTTCTATGCGCAGAGGTATTGAAACATGAGCGCGAACATGAGCAATATGAGTGTATTGATCACTGGGGCCAGCAGCGGGATTGGCCGCGCAACGGCCCTGATGTTGGCCGAGCGCGGCGCAGCCTTGACATTGGCAGCGCGCAATTATGCGGCGCTAACGGATGTCACCGAACAAGCTCGCCGGCTCGGTGGACAGGCGATTGCCGTACCGGTTGATGTCACACAACGCGCGCAAGTGATTGAGCTGGTGAGCGAGGCCGCAGCCACATACGGTCGGATTGACGGGCTGGTGAACTGCGCGGGTCAAGGGGTGCTGCGACCGGCCCTGGACCTGACCGATGAAGACATCGACCGCATGTTGGCCGTCAACACAAAAGGAGTTCTAGTAGTGACCCAGATCGTCGTGGGGCACATGCTCAAGACCGCCGCGCTGCGAGCGACAGGCCGGCCGGTTGGCCGCGTAATCACGCCGGTTGGCACAATGGGGCGCTATGTGATGCGTGGCAGCGCTGCCTACAGCGCCAGCAAATGGGGTGCAGCCGGTGCGCTGAAGGCAATGGCCACCGAGTTCCAGCGCCAAGGCATTCAATTCACGCTCCTTTACTTCGGGGGAGTGGATTCGCCGTTCTGGGATGCGATCGATATGCCGGTGCAGCGCGATAAAATGCTGCGGCCACAAGATGCCGCCGACGCGATTGTGCGCGCCTTGGAAGCGCCGGCCTACAGCGTACTCAACGAGATCGTGCTGCAACCCGAGAGTCATCAGTTCCTGTAAAAGAACAGCCCCGCTCCGTTTGATGGGCGGGGCTACTCACCGAGTAAACAGTTGGGCGCGCGATTGGATGAGAAGGCTCAGGCCGACGCAGAAGGCGGTTTGCTATCGATTAGCGCCGCGCCGATCAGCCCACCGATCATGCCAAAGATGGCATTGATGATGAGGCCGATGAATAAACTGGCAATCGAGATACCACCCGAGCTGACAAGTTGCTCGACCATCTGGCGTGTTTGCTCGTCGGGAAGCTGATCCAGCATCGGGGCAAGCGATGCCGCTGAAGCAGCGCCACCCAGTGCCATGCCCAGCACCCAGCTAATGACCGCGCCGATCAGGGCAGCCACCAGGCCGATCACCACTCCTTGGCCGCTGCTCACGATCACGCCGTTTTGATTGCGCTTGTACAACCACACGGCGAAAATCGCACCACCCCATACCCATCCGCACAACAAACAATTCACCAAACTCAGGATCGGAATCGCACTTAGAATCCCGATCGCAACGCCGGCGATGCCAGCCGAGATCAACAAGCCGCGCATGTTTAACGACATACTAACTAATCCTCCTTTTACAGTGTCCAACGGTTACAGTGTCCGACGGCGAGGTGGCAACTACGGGGCTGAATATAGCACTATTTGTAAAGAAGGGGTTAGATTTAAATAGAACTAATCCATACACCCAATGCGAGCAATATTGCATACATCAACCGGCCGGCAAGCGCGTGGAGCACAAATCCTGTGCCAACTGACACAAACAAGACCATGGCAACACGAGCGGGTTTGGCGGGCCCCAGGGTCAAAAGAGCACTGAGCAGCGCAAGAACTGCCAGTGCGTCGGCCATCACGCCGGCCCAAGAAATAGGGACAACTCCAGCCCAGCGCCACAACGCGGCAAAGCCGGCAATGCGCAACGTGCTAGGCCAGGTCAATGAGGCGAGCAGCCAACTCTTTGATACGGCAGCCAACAAAGCAGCGACGCCAACCCAGCCGAGCAGAGAGGCTACCACACCAGCCAATGTAGCAGCAATCAGGGCATCGATCGACAGGCCAGCCGCCCAGGCGCCGATGCCGTTGACCAACGCGCCACCCCCTGCGACAATGATTGAGGCCATCCACAGCGGTGAAGACCGAGCAATTTCCTCAAAGGCAGCGGGCCGAAAGGCAACCACCCCGGCTAACCAGCGCTTCACGACATCTGCTTGCATCCCACACAACTCATCGCTTGGACACGGGACTAAGCGCAGCCTTAAACTTTAAAGACGTGCAAATAAGTAGGCCGACACGATCAGACCAACCACGATCACGACACTGCGCACTACGCTCTGATTGACGCGCCGCGCCAGCCTGGCCCCGCTATTACCACCGAG
>JANWVJ010000258.1 GCA_025056895.1 Thermoflexales bacterium | reverse complement strand
AACATCCGGCTTGCGCAGGGCATGGCGCATTAACTCGCGCACGTCCACTGTACGGCCACGATTGGCGATGAGAAGATTAAACAAGCGACCTTCCGCCGGGCTGAGATGGACGCGCCGACCATCCACCGAGATAATATAGGCTACAGGGTCCCATTCAAACTTAGGACCGGCAGCAGGCAGTGTCGTAGGCTCATAGCTGGGCGCGTTGACAGGGTAAGCGGGAGTCACACGATTGCGTTCGACCAATAATCGTGCGCTGGTCTCACGCTGGACATCTGGATCAGAAGCGAGAACGTAATCTGCAACACCTAGTTGCATCGCTTGAATGGGAAAGGTGATATTTTGGCCATCGCGGTCTATCAGCATCGTAGGGGGGAGCCGGCCAAACGACTCACGCAACAAAATTAAACATGTCAGCGCATCTGCCTGCACATCGGCAACAAGGACGATCGGCTCATGCGCTCCAGCAATTGCGCCGAATGTCTGGGCAATCGACTGGGTGTGGATGACAGAACAGCCTGCACCACGGAGGCCGCTGATCACCGCCATGTCCATGGCCGGCCCGGCCGTTAGATAAATCGCTTTGCACCTCATGGGCATTTCCTCTTAGTATTAAATTAGTCAGACGTTAACCAACATTATGGGCATGTGACATGTCACTCCATGACAGCCCCATCGGAGACGAAACAAGCGTGTTTCAGCCTATATAATGAGCGAGCCGAGGCTAAACCAATCAAGCCATAGCCAATGCTGCTCCTTATCGATGCGTTAGTCGGAATAGCCCGACTTTTTTGCCCAAATGAGTCTCTTTAGGTTCAGGCGAGCGCGACAGGAAAGATTTGAAACACCCGCTTCACTTTCCACAGAGGGAGCGTTGCAAATATCCACGCCAGATGCGACTAATGTATCGGCAGAGAAGCGTGTTGCCTCGCGTGAAGAAGATACGAAGCTGGCACGTTTAATAGCACAGGGAGATATTGAAGCAATCAACAAATTCTGCGAAAGATACGCAGATAATGTCTATCGTTATATCAGGTCCCTTGCGCGGGAACTGAGTGACCAGGACATCGAAGAGATTGTGCAAATCACCATGACCACTGCCACTGCACGCATCGGTGCTTACAAAGGCAAGAGCAGCCTGCAAACTTGGCTATTCAGCATGGGGCGACACAAACTCTACGATTTGTTACGTCAGAAGCAATCTCGCGCACGCCATGAGATTACCTTTAGCGATATGCCTGATCACTGGGACGCGACACAGGAGGGACATGTCGAATCGGCGGTTCTGGAGAAGGAATTCAAAGAACAGGTGCGCCGGGCGCTCAACCTTCTCCCGGCTCAGGAAGCAGAGGTCGTTAGCCTGCGTTACATGGTCGGATTAGGCACCGATGAAATCGCCCAAGTGATCGGCAAATCCGAGCGAATGACGCAAAAGATACTCACCCAGGCTCGAGCACGCCTGCGTGATTATCTTCGGTCGTTGGTGGAAAATGAATAGGACTGATGAGTTGGACAACCGAATTGAGCAGGCGCTGCGTGAAATTGGTTCCGAGCATCGGCTCAGCGCCGCCCAACGCAGTCGCATACGCGCGGCAATGATTGCAACGGCGCGATCTCGCGCTCAGTTGCGGGCACAAGCAACTAGCAGAAACAAGTTGTTCACACTGCGTCTTCTGCCAGCCGGCTTCGCTTTGGCGTCGCTGCTGTTGTTCGTTTTTGCCGCCTATGTACTGATGGGTGGGGCACCCCGCCACCTCGTCGCATGGGCCGAATCTGAAAGCGCTTACATCGTCGGTCAAAGACATAGCGGACCATTCGGCCTGGCTTGGCACGTCTACATTACCGCTCAGCCGAATACACGCACACCAATCGCAGATGGAGACATTATTTACGCTCCCCAACTCGTTGTTGTTACCTTCTCAGATGAGTCAGTCAGCACAATCCGACCGAACACGGAAGTAGCAATCCTCAACAGCCCTAGCGGAATAGAACTTCGGTCTGGCCAAATAGACCTGTCAGTACATCCAACGAAGTTACCGGAACTGAGGGTTGATGCCGAAGCCGGCACTCCGCCGCGTTTCCGGGTAGCAACACGCCGCGCCGATATTGCGGTTAGAGGAACCAAGTTCAGCGTGCACAGCGATGATGAAACGGACATGGTGAGAACAACTGAAGGGCTGGTACATGCTGTTCAGCGCACCCCTTCAGGCGCAACCTACAAGGCCGAGATCAGCGCCGGCGAAGAAGTCTATCTGCGCGATGACGCCGTTGCTCCACCGGTCGTGCAATTACATGCCCCGCTGGCGCGTGCGATAGAACCAAACGGCAGAATCATTCTCGACGGCGCCGGCACACGCGAGAGCCTGATTCACCTGATCGGCAGCGCTTACCCCAACGGCACACTGACCGCCATTGGCGGTGTGGACGGATTGATGATCACGACGACCGTAGATGCGCAAGGCCGGTTCAGCGTGCCGATTACCCT
>JANWVJ010000257.1 GCA_025056895.1 Thermoflexales bacterium | reverse complement strand
AACGCGCGATTATCTGAATCGCGCATGCAGAAGTTCAGTAAATCTCACTTTTTACTTTTCAGGAGGTTGTGAACCATGAACAACAGTCGTGTATCAAGACGCGCTTTCTTGCGAGCCGTGCCGTATGGCATTGGCGCCTTAGCGCTGGCAAGTTGCGCAGCCCCGCAGCGGCCGGCCCAACCCGCTGCCGAGCAACCTCAGCCTACCAGCGCGCCCCAAGCCAAGCCGCTGACCTTTGTCTGGTCGCCCAAGGCAGTTAACAACCCCGTCTTCGATGTGGCTCGACGTGGCGCCGAAGATCGCGCGAAAGAGCTGGGGATCACCGTTGAGTGGATCGGCCCTGAATCGGCGGATGCCCAAAAGCAGGCTGAGTTGCTCGACGCCGCCATTGCGCGCAAAGTGGACGGCATGGGCATCTCGTGCAACGACCCAGATGCGCTCAAGCCGGTGATCGACCGCGCCATGGATGCCGGCATCCCGGTCATTACGTGGGACTCGGACTCGCCCAACTCCAAGCGCATCACCTTCTACAGCCTGGACAACGAAGCGGCTGCGCGCAAGGGTGCCGAGATCATGATCGATCTCTTGAAAGACAGTCAGAATAAGACCTACGCTATCCTGACCGGCGTGCCTGGCGCACAGAACCTGGAGGCGCGCATCAAGGCCTTCCGCGAGGTGGCCGACCCAGGCGGCCTGCAATGGGTGGCGACTGACCCATGCTACGACGACATCCAGAAGGGCGTAGAAGTGCTGGAGAACCGCATGACGGCCAACCCAGACCTGGCGGGCTACTTCATGGCCGGCGCATGGCCACTGTTCGGCAATATCGAGGCCATGCCCAAGTTCAAGGCAGCCGCCGAGCGAGGCATGAAGACAGTTGCCTGGGACATTCTGGAGAACGAACTGAAGTTGCTCAAGCAAGGCCTGGTGCACGCTTTGATCGGCCAGAAGTTCTACGGCTGGGGCTATGACGCCGTCGGCATTCTGTACGACATTGTGGCGAACAAGAAGCAGTTCCCGCCGTTTGTGGACACCGGCTTCGACTTGGTCACCACCCCCGAAGAGGCAGACAAGTTCCTCAAGAAATGGGAAACCGGAAACTGGCGCGACTGATCGCACGTTGCCAGAGCATTGCGTTCTCTGCGAGGGCGGCCATGAGAGCCGCCCTCGTTCGTTTTGCGGCATGAGCTTGGGCGAAGCCTATGAAAGCCACACCATTCCCTAACAATTTCTGAAAATCAGCCAGCTATCATGCAAGCAAATTGCACAACAGGAGATCGCCCATGAACATTACACGCAAGCACATCCCGCATAACTTGACCTATTTGCTGCTAGACGCGCTGATTTTCGTCGCCTTCCTGATTGCCACTGCCCCACATTTCAGCGGCATCGCCATCCACGAATGGCTCGGCGTCAGCCTTGGCGCAGCGATCGTGATACACCTGCTGTTGCACTGGCAGTGGATCGTATCGGTCACACGCCATTTCTTTGGCCGAACGCACTGGCGCGCGCGCCTAAATTACATCCTCAACACCCTGTTCTTCATCGACGTAACCATCGTGTTGTTCACCGGCTTGATGATTTCAGAAGTAGCCCTGCCGTGGATCGGCATCCATACAACACCCAGCCGTTCGTGGCGGCTGCTGCACAGCATGGCGTCGGATGCCGGCGTGTTCATTCTGGGGCTGCATGTGGCGCTGCACTGGCAATGGATCATCAACGCACTCAAGCGGCACGTGCTTGGGCTGCTGTTTCGAGCGCGCCCCATGCCGACCGTCGTTGCCACACAGGAGGTGCAATCATGAGACTCATCGGACGCGTGCTCATTCTCTTGGCTGCGGCGCTGATAGTGGTTGGAGCCACCGTCATACTGTCAAACACCGGCGCATTGAACGAACTGACAAGAGCGCAGCACCTTGAGCGAGCGCTCATCGGACAACGCAGCGTTGGGCCTCAGGGATTCAACGAGGGCGTAGGCGAGCATTCTGACTTCAACCAGTGGTTTAAGGGCAAGCGCGCTGGTTGGCAGTTCAGCGGCAGTAGCAACTTCGAGCGCGATCGATTTGACACGCCCGGATTCAACGTGTTCGGCGCAGGCGAGATGCTGCGCAATCTGATGATTGTGGCAGTCATTGTTGCCGCTGTGGTGGTGTTGACACTGGCGTGGCAATGGCTAAGACGCGCCCAGCAACGGCGCAAGGCTGCCTGAGCACATGACCGTTGCCTTCGACACGCTCAGGCAACGGCTCAGACAACGACACGATAATCACTGCTGCCATGCAAACGATCCTGGTCGTCGATGATGAAGCCAAGTTACGCGAGCTGATCCGCCTGTACCTCACCCAGGAAGGATATCGCGTGGTTGAAGCCACCAACGGCCGTGAAGCCCTTTTCGTAGCACGCCACGAAAAGCCGGACTTGATCTTGCTCGATCTGATGATGCCGGAAATGGGAGGCTATGACTTCATCCGCGCATTCACCAAAGAGTCCAACACGCCGATCATCGTCTTGACTGCTAGAG
>JANWVJ010000256.1 GCA_025056895.1 Thermoflexales bacterium | reverse complement strand
TCGCCGCACGTGCCGTACAGCCACACCAGCCAGGGTTCGAGCGGCATCCGCTCGGTTGCGCCGCGCATGTAGTTCTCAGGTGAGTGGGTGTGCGCGCTGATCAGGCCGGGGATGGCAAGCAGGTTGCGGCCATCAAGGCATAGGGCATCTGGCTCCGCCAGCGGAGCGACTTCATCCGGCGCGCCGATGGCGGCAATCCGGTTGCCGCGAATCAGAATCGCGCGGTCAACGGCTATCGCGCGGGGAGCGTCTGTATCGAGTACGTTGCACTGTTGAATCAGAATCGACATGCGCGTATCGTAGCATGAGGCTCGATCCGCCGCCGGCATTTCTATCGAACGATTATGTGCCGGCCGTCGCTGACGAACTCTACAAATGCAACATCGCGCAGATTAAGAGCGCGAATAGGGGGCTGTAACGTGGGTGGTGCGCCGCCGGCATCTGCCCATATCACCCAGCGAGGCTGGGCAGCTTGCACCATCTCGGTAGCATTGCCCCGCGCACGGGTAAACACAACGCTGCCGGCCTGGATCGTGCCGCTAATCAGCGGCGCGTCGCCGGCCAGCTCGAACACAGTCTCCCCATACGACAAACGCGCGCCGATCGCACCATCTGCTCTTTGCGCGATGGTCAACACCACGCCCGGCTCTAACACGACGCGCGCACCCGGGACAATCGTCAACACCTGACGCACGCTGATCTCGGCATAGGACTGCCAATCTTCCAGCATCGGGGAGGGTTCATCTTCGCCTTTCGGCAGGAGCACAACCCCGACGCGGTAGCGTTGCAAGAGCGGCAACGTCTCGCCGCGCGCCGCGTCATCTCGGCGAGGTAGGATCAATAATTCAATAGATCGGTCGGTGAGCGGCATGGCTCGCCCCATCACCGGCAACACTCCGCCCCCGCCGGCGAATACCATGTGCTTACCGTTCGGTGTTTGAATGAACGCACCTTTCCCGGTGAAGGTGACGTGTAATTTGCCGTCGGGACGTTGCACCCATAACACAAAGCCGAGTGAAGCGACAATTGCCGTTGCTATGAGGATGATCCCGGGTTTCAGCATCTGGCGCACAAAGCTGAGCAGATTGCGGCGCTTCTGAGGCGACTGGGTAACGACGGCGGTGAAGCCGAATAGCGTCAGAAAATAGGCGACTGCATGGGGGGTGTCGAAGACATACACCGGCACACAGGCGTTGTCGAAAGAGGCATTCCATTCAACGATGCGAATGGTGGCTGTCAGCAAGCTATAAGCGGGCAAGCCGGCAACTGCGCCAAGCGCCGGCGAAGCAATTCCGGTCACGCTCCCCAAAATGCCGAACATCATGATCGGTGGTTGCAAGGGCAGAATCAGCCCATTGGTCAACAACGTGATCAGCGGCAACTGATGGAAGTAAACCAGAATCAACGGCAGCGTGGTGATCTGAGCGGCCAATGTGACAAGTGTTAGGTCGGCCAGCAGGCCGGCTAGTGTATGGGCGCGGCCCGGCGCGACACCCAATCGGCGCTCCAATCCACGTTGCACGGCAAACGTCAGCCGATCGGCATACAGCACCAGCCCCAACGTGGCCGCAACGCTGAGTTGGAAGCCGCCGTCATACAAGGTATTGGGATCAGTAAGCAACATCAGGAAAGCGGCCGCGCACAATGTGTTCAACGTGAAGCCGCGCCGCCAGAGCACCTGGCCGATCAAGGCAATGATCGCCATCAGCGCTGCGCGCACCACCGAGGCCGATGCGCCGACCAGCAGGGTGTACACCACAATGGCGGGGATGGCGATCAATGCAGCGCGGCGCTTGTTAAGCAGCCGGCTGAGCGCCGGCACGACCAGCGCAATCACTACGCTCACATTGAAGCCGGAGATGGACACGATGTGCGATGTGCCGGTGCAACTGAACGCTGCTGCGATGTGCGCAGGGATCTCGTTGTCATCGCCGATCAAAATCCCGTTCAGCAGTGCCGATTCTGGAGCCGGCATGATACGCTGCGTGGACAGACGCAGCGCCGCACGCATGTTGAGCAGCGCGGCATAGAGGAGATGGCCCTTGCCCACACCGATGCGCTGGACCTCCTTCGGGCGCGCCATCCACGATAGGACGCCCTTGCGCGCTAGATACTCGCGGTAGTTGAACTCGGCGAATATCGGTGGGGCGTCAATCACGCCGGCTGCGCGCACCACGTCGCCATAGCGCCAAGGAATCACGCGCGCCGTTTTAATCAGCACGAGGCCGCTCACACCTTCGACATCCACGCTGTCCCCAATCAATCGGCGCACCTGCACCCGTAAGCGCACATCGTCTGGGCGCATGTCTGGCTCATCAATCACCACGCCCTCCAGCTCCACGAACCGCCCGTTGTAGGCAGCGATCGATTGGGCCAGATCGGGCTGGGCCAGGGTATAGCGCAGCGCGCCAGCAGCGCACAGGCTGACAAACAGAATAGCCCAGGCTGCCTCGGCGTTCCGTCTGGCAACGACGGCGAGGATGCCGGCGACGAGGAGAACGGTCAGACTCAGCCAGAGCGGC
>JANWVJ010000255.1 GCA_025056895.1 Thermoflexales bacterium | reverse complement strand
CATGCCCATAGTCAGCGCGATCTTGTATGCCAGGATCCCCTGGTTCTTAGTCAGAACGGCCAGGTCGGCTGCATTCAGAGGGACGGTGACAAGTGGGATGATCTCGGCAACGCCAGCGCTAGCGCTGTATATCGCGTTGGCAATTGCAGTCTCCTCGATCAAGCTGCGCACCACCCGCTCGCGAAAGGCCGGCAAGTGGCGCGCCAGGGCTAGGTCATCGACCACTTTTGTGGCGCGTATGGCAGCGGTCAGTTGCTCGACCACACGCTTGTCGTCCAGGGTATTTGCAGGGTTGCCCAATGTGCTCAATGAGACAGCCGAAGCCGGCAACCAATGCTGGCGCAGGAGTGGTGGGCTGTTAGGCGGTTCGATCAAACATACTAGAGTTGGTGTGTTCAGACGGGTGAGCTGCTGTACCAGCTTGAGTTCGATGGTGTTGTCGTGCCCTTCGCGCGTGAGGATAACGGCGATGCGTGGCTTGGATGCGTCGCTTGTCCAACGGTCGGATGCCTCTTGTGGGGTGGCGATATCGATCACGCGCCGAGATGGTCTGTCATCGCTGCGCGGGCCGTGATATAACAAAGAGATCACATGGCGTGCCAGGGCAATGTCACGGCTGATGAAACAAATTAGGAAGGGGGTTTCAGCTACCGTGCGGATTGGGCGAACATCAACCTCCCTCAACACGTTGGCGATGTTTTTAAGGGCACTCAGGGCTGGAGAAAGTTGAAACGCCGGCCTTCTTACCATCAACTATGCTTAAGACAGGCGCAGGCAGAACTTCGAATTGGCCTGCGCCTGTCTCTGCCGGGTGCTGCATGTTCGCAGGCGATCTCAGTTGTCAACAAAGGTTTTAAGCTGCTGTTCTTGACTCGTCTTTAGCAGGGGCTTTGTCTTCGGCCTTACCTGCCGACTTGTCTGCTTTGTCGTTCGAGTCCTCTTGAATGGCCTTGCGAAACTCTTTGATGCCGCGTCCCAACTCGCCGCCGATGCGACCAATGCGACCGACGCCGAATAGAAGCACAATGATTAGCAAGATGATGACGATCTCAAGCGGGCCTAAATGTGGCATATCTGTCTTCTCCTTCTTGGTTCGATCTGAATCTTACACCGGGTCGCCGCCGGCTGCGTCACGACCGTACGCGTCGCGGGCCGGCTTGACACCGAAGAGATCGGGTACTACGGGCGACGACGCTTATTCTACGCCCCCTGCAAGTGGCTGCTGATCCTCGAATCCTCCTTATGGTTACGCAATAGCCAGGGCAGCGACCAGCATAGTCGCCATAGGCCACCACTGGGCATTGCGCGCCATCGGCCGGGCTTGCAGCAGAAATTGAGGCAACCATAGAAGCGCCAGGGCAAACGCGCCTACCGAATGTCGCATTGCAATCAACAAACCCAGCACAATGCCCTGGCCGGCGTTCCACGTGCCCACGTTCCAACGCGGCGATACAGCGCCAGCATAGGTGATACCAAAGCCAATCGCGGCGATGACGATTTCTAACGTGAGCGGCTTGTAAATGACGAAGCCGAGCAGGGTAGGCAACGTCATTTCCACCAGACCGCGCAAGAACGGATTGGGCGCACCGTTGCCACGACAAAGCGCCAACCCAAGCTGAGAAAGTGTGAGTGCCAGGACTGTCAGCAGAATAGCCGGCACGCCGAGCATCATCGCCAGCGCCAGCGCGATCAACGCCGCCAGGATAACACTGGCCAATGCGCTGCCGTAGGTTGGCATGAAATCTTCTTTCAGCCAGGCGCGTAACTGGCCCAGCACCACGGATAGACGCGCAGCCGGCGATCCCGGCTGGGTGTAAGGAAGTTGAACGAACGGTTGGCCGGTTGTCCATGTGGTCCAGCGCGCCAGCGGCTCATCCCATTTGACCCCGGCCAGAGAAGCCCACAGGGTTGTCCAAATGCCTTCGGCCAAGATCAAAGCTACGGCCACTTGAGCAAGGCTGAGCCATTCCCAGTGGAATCCACCCGATGCGATCACACCGCATAGCACAGCCCAAGCCGGCCCTAGCCACGCGCCGCCTCGTCGCCACTGAGCTGTTAGCCGGACGATCGGCTCGAAAGTTTGAGGTGTGGCGCTCATGGCTGACAAGCGTAGCACGTAACGGTTGATTCGCAAAGTGAGCTGGGACGATGCGCGTTTTATGGCCTGGGTGGTACGGTCGGGAACGGCGTCGGCGCCGGCTCCTTGCCCGAAAGCAAGTACTCCACTGCAGCATCTAGTTGTGGGTCGCGTCCTTTTGCTTCGTCCTCGACGCTCATCGGCACTGCGTAATCCGGCTTGATGCCCACCTCGTGGATGGCGCGATCCTTAGGGGTGTACCATCGCTGGATCGTGATGCGCAATTGCCCTCCGTTAGGTAGAGTCTGTGGCGACTGCACCGATCCCTTGCCGAACGTCTGTTCGCCGATAATCTTGGCGCGTTCGTAGTCTTGGATTGCGCCGGCCAGCACCTCTGCTGCGCTGGCCGATGCGCCGTTGACCAACACGACCATCGGGAGGTCCTGGGCGATGCCGCGATTCGTCGTGCT
>JANWVJ010000254.1 GCA_025056895.1 Thermoflexales bacterium | reverse complement strand
TGCCGAACGAAACACAAAGCAAGGCAATGAGTTAAGAGGCAATGGGTGCATTTCTCTGTAGGGGGCAGAATCAAGTCGCCGGAGGGTGATCATTCGTCAAAAGAGAAGGGAAGGCAGTGCCTTAGCCCACGCCTTCTGATAGAATCCAGCCTGTATGGAGATCACCGTCAAACCCCTCAAGCAAGTCGACATCGTTAAGGTGAGCGGTCGCATCGACAGTGCTACAGCCCCGGAGTTCGACACTGCATTGAAAGGGCTGCTCGATCGCGGGCGCCGAAGAATTGTCATCGATTGTGAGCACCTGGAGTACATCAGCAGCGCCGGCCTGCGCGCGATGCTCGCGGCTTTGAAAGCGGCAAAGGCCGGCGGTGGAAATGTCGTGCTGGCGAAAGTGAACGAGCGCGTGCGCGACACGTTGTCTTTAGTGGGGTTCCAGACTTTGTTCCTGCAATACACGGACATTGTGGACGCGATCGATTCCTTCTGATGATCTCCAAACGTAGAATGGTCGCGCCGGCGCGGCACGACCAGTTGGCCAGGCTTGCCTCCTTCGCCGCGGCAGCCGCCGCCGAAGTGGGGTTCGACGAACTTCAGATCAACCGGATCGAGCTTGCTGTGGATGAGGCATGCTCGAATATTATTGACCATGCCTACAGTGGGCAACCGGGTGAAATTACCATCGAGGTCAGCGGCGAACGCGGCCACAACTTGCTGATTGTCATTATCGACCAAGGCAAGCCGTTTGACCCAAGTAGCGTCCAGGAGTATGTGCCGTCTAGCTCACTTGACGACGCCAAAGTAGGTGGTCTAGGGCTGCACCTCATGCGGCAAACTATGGATCAAGTCTGTTTCGAGTTCGGCGTGCCAGGTGTCGGCAACCGCCTGACCATGGAAAAGTTCGTGCGAGGTCGATAACAATGCCAGCCTCACTGGTCGTGCATGAATTCACTGCAGAAGACGATGGCGGTGTAGCTATCCCCATCATCCAAGCCTCCGGACGACTGGACGCCGGCACTGTCAGCATCCTGGAACGGGCCCTGCTGCGCACGTTGCACAGCGCTGCCAAAGTCATCATCCTCGATTTGTCCGAGGTGACCTATATCTCCAGCAGCGGGCTGCGCGTGTTGTTAACCTGCCGACGACAATTGCGGGAACGGCAAGGTGAGCTGATTTTGTGCGCTTTGTCACAGAACGTACGCGACGTGTTCGATATGGTTGGGTTTACCGCTCTATTCGGCATTGTGGATACGCTCGAGCAAGCGCGGCATGTTGCAGCAGAGACGGTGCGAAAAATCGAATCTCGCGCAGGAGGAAACACCTAGCAATTTCCAGTCCGATCCAGACTAGGGAATACCGCACAGGCAAGCGCTTGAATGAGCCCGCTTGGGCGTTTCAAATCAGAGAGGTGACATGAACAACAAGACAAGAAGATTCGTGGGAATCGCAGCAGCAGCTAGCTTAGTCATTTCAACAGTTGGCCAGGCATCGGCAAGCACACCGTCGCCCATCGCAGAGGTGTCGCCAGAGCGAGCGCCGACAGAAGTCAGGGCCGAACTACCGAAGCGTTTGTCTGGCCCGGTCGAGGTGGTGGTACAACTAAGCGCGCCGTCTCTGTCTGAGTATGCAACGCAGATGCAAGCCCAGCAAGGTCGGGCGGCCACAGCCGCACAGCAACGCGCCTATGCCGCGCAGCTCACCAACATCCAGAACGCATTCCTGAGGAATGCCCGCACGCTCGGCGCAACCGAACTGGCGCGCGTGAGCAAGGCGCTGAACGCGGTGATCGTGAGCATCGACGCCGCGCAGATTGGCAAGCTGGCCGCGCTGCCTGGCGTCAAGTCGGTGCGCCCAGTGCGCCACTATGAGCGGGACCTGAATCAGACCGTCCCGTACATCGGCGCCGGCTTTGTGCACAACACACTCGGCATCACCGGCACCGGCGTGACCGTGGCCGTGCTCG
The DNA here is from genome assembly GCA_025056895.1 of Thermoflexales bacterium. Taxonomy (GTDB): domain Bacteria; phylum Chloroflexota; class Anaerolineae; order J036; family Brachytrichaceae; genus Roseilinea. The sequence goes on along the minus strand of JANWVJ010000254.1, from coordinate 656 downwards.
ACAGCGGCATCGACTACACCCACGCCAACCTGGGCGGGCCGGGCACGCCCGCAGCCTACGAGGCGGCCTGGGGCACGTCCATCAGCGACACACGCAACACAACGGTCACCGTCTCCACCGGCTTCCCCACCGCCAAGGTGATCGGCGGCTACGACTTCGTCGGCGAGTTGTGGCCGACGTTCGGGGCGCGCAGCGAAGATCCCAACCCGATTGACGCGCCACCGGCGCCGATCGCGGCCGGCGGCCACGGCACGCACGTGGCCGACATCATCGCCGGCCGCAACGTCAGCGACACCCATCGCGGCGTGGCCCCCGGCGCGCAACTCTATGCTGTCAAGGTGTGCAGCTCGGTGTCATCGAGCTGCAATGGCATCGCCTTGTTGAAGGGCATGGACTTTGCCCTCGATCCCAACGGCGACGACGACCTGAGCGACGCGGCGGACATCATCAACATGTCGCTGGGCGCGTCGTATGGCCAGAAGGAAGATGACCTGAGCGAGGCAGCGGCCAACGCCGTGCGCGCCGGCGTGGTGGTGGTGGCCTCGGCCGGCAACAGCGCCGACCGGCCTTACATCACCGGCTCCCCCTCTTCTGCGCCGGAAGTGATCGCCGTGGCCCAGACCCAAATGCCAGGTGCCAAAGCTTATCCGCTGGTG
>JANWVJ010000253.1 GCA_025056895.1 Thermoflexales bacterium | reverse complement strand
GATTCTAGATTTGGACTGGGTTTATCCGCTTTTGCCGCCCGTGTGTGATCCGTTGCAACCCCGAGGTTATCTCACCCCTCATGTTGCAAGAATAATTGGCTTGCCAAACGGCATGCCTGTCTATGTCGGGCCGTTCGACGTACTTGCAGCAGCGATCGGTGCTGGGTCTAACCGTGCCACTTCAGGAATTTCGGTATGGGGTACTGCAAGCATTCATCAAAGGTGGACGGACACATTCCAAGCCTGTGAGGTTGGCTACTGGGTGTCACATCCACAAAAAGCTCACCATGGCCTGCGATTCATCGCGACTCACGCCGGCATGCTGAACATAGATTACTGGCTGCAAATGTTCTACGACTCTTGTCCCCGCATGGACGAGCTCGACCGTCAACTTTCAGCAATCCCGTTAGGTGCGCGAGGGTTGCTTTACCTGCCATATCTGACTGCAAGCCGTGAGCGCAGCGAGAGTGTGCCTGTCGCGGGCGCTTCTTTCGTCGGAATACATGCTCGGCATACCAAGCTGGATTATCTTCGCGCAGTGTTCGAGGGACTGGCGATTCAAGCGGCAAGGCTGTTCCGTCGTCTTGAAGACCAGCGGGCGCCATTGACAGAAGTCCGCATCGTCGGCGGTGGAGCCCGGAGCGACTTATTGGCCCAGTTACTCGCCGATGCGACCGGGCGATACGTCATACGACCTAAACATGCCGAAGCCACATTGCTAGGTATTACCGTTGTAGCACTCACTGGCCTGGGATACGCCAATGATATGGATCAGCTAGCCGGCGCAATCAACATTGCGCGGGATACATTCTCACCCTCCCCGCAAGCACACGCTCAACTGTGTCAAATCGAAAGACGATTTGAGACCTGCGTAGAGCTGATCAGCCAAGACGAATGGTGGTCTGCGTCGTCGGCAACTACTCCTGGTTAGCCGAATGACCTAAGACAATGTTTCACCGAGGAAGCGATGTTCTCTAATACTTGTGCATCACTTAGTTCAAAAGGATAGAAAACCTCCAAAAAGATTGGCCGGTTGTCCAGCTTCCGCTCGCTCAATTGCTGGGTGAACGCTGAGACATCGAATTTGCCTTGTTCGTGTGGCCAGCCCCAATGAGAGTCGCTCTGGAAGTCGGTGTTCTGCAGATGAAAGAGCCCGATATGTTCGCCGAGTGAAGTGAGCCAGGTGTTGAGCGAGGCGTCCAACCCATAAAGAGGTCTGTAAAGGGCATGACCTACATCTAGGACGTAATGTATAGGTACGGCCGAGCTGCCGATCTCATCGAGAAAATGCAGCGCATCTTCGACAGTATGGGGAATCTCGCGTGTGAGTGGCGTAGGTTCGATCAGCACTGCTTGTAAACCCGCGTCCGCAGCCCAGTGCGCAATTTGATGCACGTGTTGCACCAACTCGTTGCGCACACGCTGCTTAGTTGATGGGTCTGACACCTGCTGACAGCTCATGCCTCCGAGCGGGCCGCCAACTGCAGTTGCGCCGAGGCTTGCTGCTGTCTGAACAGCCCGCTGCCACCATTCCAGCGCAACACGGCGTAGCGCCGGCTCGGGATGTAACAAGCCGTTGTAGGTATATGAAGCGAGGCCGACGAATGCACTGTGAATGCGAATATCCCAGTAGGCAGCTACCGCTTTGATTTGACCAGCCAGCGCGCAGCGCTCATCATCGGGCCACCACGGGTCCAGCAGATCGAAAGTGAACTGCACAATGTGTAGGTTGAGCACTTCGCGCACGATGCGTGCCCATGCCTCTGGCTCTGGCCAACGCTTGACAGCAAAACTGAGATTGACGCCGAATTGGAACTGGCTCATTTGACGGCTCCGATCGTCAGTCCACGCACGAGGTTGCGAGATACGATGATGGCAAACACGAGCACTGGCAGAACGATCAAGGTGCCGGTAGCCATCATTGGACCCCAGCGAATGCCAAATCCGGTCATGAAGTTGGCTGCTTCAACGGGCGCAGTTCGAGCAACTGTTCGAGTGAGTACCAGCGCAAACAGCAGCTCATTCCAACTTGTAATAAAGGTCATGATTGCCGAAACGATGATGCCCGGCGCTGCCAAGGGGAGGTTGATACGTAGGAAAGTCTGCCAGAGATTAGCACCATCAATCCGCGACGCCTCATCTACTTCTCTGGGCACCGCACGAAACTGGTCAACGCACAACCAGACGACGAGGGGGATGCCGAAGGTCATATAGACCAGGATGAGCACCAGATGGGAGTCGAGTATGGCCAGGTTGCGTGCGATCAGAAAGAACGGCAATGCCACGACAATGGGTGAAATGAAGCGATTCGAGATGATCCAAAACCACAGTTGTGATTTTCCGTGAAATTCGAAACGCGCCAGGACATACGCTGCCGGCGCACCTAACGCGACCGATAGTGCCGTCGTGAGTGAAGCGACGATGACGCTGTTCACTAAGCTTCTAAATACTGAACCTTCCTCGTAGATGGCCTTGAAGTGCTCGAGCGTCGGCTGAAAGAAGATCACCGGTGGTATCGCGAAAGTATCGGTCGTTGTTTTGAGCGCGGTGGTCGTCATCCACAGGACAGGCAGGGAGAAGAAAAGCGCTAATAACGCCGCTAGGATTACCTCAAGAACACCAGAAACAGA
>JANWVJ010000252.1 GCA_025056895.1 Thermoflexales bacterium | reverse complement strand
ATAGGAAGAAAAGTCGAAGGTGAAGCGCGTCGGAGTCAAGCAGTAACAAACATGTCGAGCCTGTGGTGCAACTTGTACTCCAATGCAGAACGCACTCTTGTTGCTTAGAACAAGATCGTATTGCGCCGGAATGCGCAAGTGCGCAAAAGTCCAGGCGTACAGTGGCATGTACGGCTGGTGCCGACGATGGATGCCAGGCAGTCGGTCCATCCACGAGCTGCGAATGTCCCATGCCTGCCAACTTGCCGGCATCCGCTGTCGGTCGTAGATGCTGGTGTAAATCGGAGCGTTGGGAAACAACGTGTGCAGCTCGGTCAGCACGTCCTCCGCGCCCCCCAGTTGATTCAGCCAGTCATGAACCAGTGCAACCGCCATATCGCAACCTGGCCGAGTGTAACAGAGCCGGCGGCGAACAGTGCCGGCTGCGTCCGTCGGTCTATGCTGGTGCTGCACACAGCATGCTTCTCTAAGGCAAGGTAAGATCAGAATATGGATGAACTTCAACTCCGCACGCTGTTGCAAAGCGTTCGCGACAATACGATCACGATCGAGGATGCGCTGAGTGCGCTACGCCGTTTGCCTTTTGAGGTGGTTGGCGACTTTGCCCGTTTGGATCATCATCGTGCCGTGAGGCGTGGATTTCCAGAGGTCATTTTGGCGCAAGGCAAAACTCCTGACCAGGTAGTGCACATCTTTCGTCGGCTGGCCGAGCGCAGTAATCGGGTGCTTGCGACCCGCGTCACCGCCGAGATGTACGCGGCCATCAGAGAGAGCCTGCCCGAAGCCACCTATCATTCGTTGGCGCGCCTGTTGTACTTGGATCGTTCGTCAAACGATGCTCGATTGGAGGGTGTGTTGGTTGTAAGTGCCGGCACGGCTGATGTGCCGGTAGCTGAAGAGGCGGCCATCACCGCTGAGCTGACCGGCAGTCGAGTAGAGCGCCTCTATGATGTTGGCGTAGCCGGCCTGCATCGCTTGCTCAATCATGCCGAAGCCTTGCAACGGGCGCGCGTGATCGTCGTCGTAGCCGGCATGGAGGGCGCGTTGGCCAGTGTGGTAGCCGGCCTGGTTGCCGCGCCGGTGATCGCCGTGCCCACCAGCGTCGGTTATGGCGCTAACTTTGGTGGGCTGTCAGCTTTGCTGACCATGCTCAATAGCTGCGCCAACGGCGTTGCAGTGGTTAATATCGACAATGGTTTTGGAGCCGGCTATTTGGCCGGCGTGATCAACCGCCTAGGTCAACCCATTGCAACATCGGCTTGAACCTCCACTGACATGGTCAATTCCCAGTCAATCTCGGCGAGGGGAATGTGTTGAGTGCCGCTCGCCGAGTTCTCCTCGCCAAGCTATGTCCGCCGAGCGTCGCTTGGGTTGAAGGCGGCATATCAACTATGGTTACCTCTGCCGGCCAACTGAGTGTCTCACTATGAAAATTGCTTACTGTGATTGCTTCTCCGGCATCAGCGGTGATATGTTTCTCGGTGCGTTGATCGACGCCGGACTTCCCATCGACATCTTGAATGAGGGCATCGCTCGGCTGCACATGCCCGAACGACCGCATGTGCATACCTCTATCGTGATGAAAGGCGCCTTGCGCGCCGTTTCTGCACACGTGCTTGAAACCCATGGTGAAGCCGAAGCTGATCTTCCCCAGCACCACGATCAGCATCATGATCATCAGCACAGTCACGGTCACGGACGCGCATTCACCGACATTACCAGCCTAATCGAACAGGCTGATCTTTCTACGTTTGTAAAACAGACCAGCTTGGCGATTTTTCGCAAGCTGGCCGAAGCCGAGGCGCACATACACGGTGTATCTATTGAGGAGGTGCACTTTCACGAAGTCGGCGCCGTCGATTCGATTGTGGACATTGTCGGAGCTGCGATCGGGCTGGAGTACCTGGGGATCGAGCGATTATTCGCCTCGGCCTTGCCGATGGCGAGTGGGCACGTGCAAACGCAACATGGCCTGTTGCCGTTGCCGGCGCCTGCCACGCTCTCACTCCTTGCATCAGCACAGGCGCCGGTGGTGCCATCCGAGGCGCGCGTCGAATTGGTGACGCCGACCGGTGCGGCGATTTTGGCTGCGCTGGCTACTTTCGAGCAGCCGGCCATGTCGATCACGGCTGTCGGCACAGGCGCCGGTCGCCGTGACTTGCCCTGGCCAAATGTGTTGCGCCTGATCTTGGGCCAGGGTGGCTTGGGCCAAGGCGGGCTGGTTCAAATCGAGACCAACATCGATGATATGAATCCGCAGGTGCTCGGCTATGTCATGGGTCGCTTGTTTGCCGCCGGCGCGCTTGATGTCTTCTTCGTCCCGATTCACATGAAGAAAGACCGTCCTGCTACGTTGGTCGGCGTGATTGCCCGTCGCGCCGATGAGCCGGCTCTGGCGCGCATCCTGCTTGAAGAAACCAGTACACTCGGCGTCCGCGTGTTGCCGATTGAGCGTCGTCACGAGGCGCAGCGCGAAATGCGCCTCGTGCACACCCAATTTGGTGAAGTGCCGGTTAAGATCAAGCTCCTCGACGGAGCTCCTGCCGGTGTCAGCCCAGAATATGATGTGTGCGCGCGCCTGGCCGGCCAGCACCATGTGCCGGTGCGCCAGGTGATTGAGGCTGCGCTAAAAGCTATTTGGTGAGCAGTTTTTGGATTGACT
>JANWVJ010000251.1 GCA_025056895.1 Thermoflexales bacterium | reverse complement strand
TTGCCAGAGATGATCTGTTCTACCCCGTTTCGCCCACTGTGCGACGCTTACAAGAGCAAGTGGGGAACAGCACGCTGCTGGTGCTAGGAGAAGACACCATCCCGCCAAACGCAAACATGGTCTATCGGCTACATCTGCTCACCGGTTACGATGGCCTGTGGGTGCGCCATCAGCGCCGTTTGTATCGCGCCCTGTTTGATGCCCCGCCCGGCGCTCTCAGTCCTTCTATGAAAGCCGAGCCGCGTGCACTTCAGATGTTTGGTGTTGAATATGTCGCTACAGTGGGTCAGGATGACCGTCTCGCAAAGAACAGCGACTTTGAGCTGCTGTGGCGGCAGGATCAGTTGAGTTTATACCGCTACCTTGGCAGCCTGACACGCTACTACACTGTAGATTCAGCCTGGATCGTTGAGAACAACGAGCGCGCCTGGGAGCTTGTGCGGGCTGCGGAGTTTGATCCTTCACGCGCGGTTCTGTTGATCGGCGATTCCTACCGGCAACCCACCCGCTCTGAACGTTCGGCGCAGCCGGCAGAAGTGCTCGTTCAACGAGCCGAGTATGTCAAACTGAGGGTCGCACGCGACCGGCCGGGCTACCTTGTTCTGGCGATGACTTACTATCCCGGCTGGAAAGCCAAAGTAAACGCTGAGCCACAGGCGGTGCTGCGCGCGAATTTCGCTTTCAGTGCTGTGGCTCTTCCCGCAGGGGAGAGCGTGATCGAGTTCTATTACGATCCGGACTCGGTGAAGTTGGGCGCTGCTTTGAGTATCTTCGGGTTGGTATTAACCGGCGTGCTGGTTATCACACAAGGCCTGCGTCGCTCTTCTTCCCCTGCTTCATGACGGAAAGTAACACTCCACCCGGCCTGACCGTTGTCCTGGGGCTGGGAAGCCGATCCGTGGCACTCAATCCGTGGTTAGATCACCTCTGTGCTGTCTTGTCAACGTGCACAGACTGCCTGCAACTGATGGTCGTTGCGCTCTCTGATAGCCATCCTGCTGAAGAGGTCGCCAAACAAGGCCGAGTGGAATGGCTTCGTGAGGCCGGCGCATCCCAGGCTACGCTGGCCCGCGTTGCCGGGGTTTATGCCGCGCATCCGTTTGTGTTGACCTGTGTCGTGGCAGATGGGGTGCTGCCACGTATCGAGCAGATCGAGATGGTTTGGCGCAATCGCTGCCATGCTGACGTGCTGATAGCTGCCCGCCCTCAGAGAGGGCTTGTTTCGCGTCTGGCCGGCCTTCAGCGACGCTTACTCAGGCGGGTGTTGAGTTTGCCGGTGCGAGACGTGTTCAGCCCCTGTCGCCTGTATCGTCGGGATGTGCTGACGGCGCTGCGCAGCCGGCTGCCGCAGGGAGGCGGGGCAATGGCCGACCTGGAACTGCTGTTGCACATCGTCGCAGAGGGATATCAAGTGCGTGAGGTCGGCATCGCAGAGCCACTCCCGATTCGCGCAGCAAGCGACGGTTCTGTGTGGCTGAGACCGGGCCGACTGGCGGCGTTGTGGCGAACGCGCAACTCAATTCTGTCAGCCGATTATGACGACCGCGCCTATGACAGCATCATTCCTTTGCAACGCTACTGGCAGCGTCAGCGCTTCCGGCTTGTCACAGAATTGATCGCAGGAGAGGGGGCGGTGCTGGATGTGGGCTGCGGCTCCAGCCGCATCCTCAGCGCGCTGCCGGCGGGCAGCGTAGGAATAGATATTCTGTTCCGCAAATTGCGCTATGCCCGTCGATTTCCGACGCCGCTCATCCATGCTTCCGGTTTTCATCTGCCTGTGGCCGATGGCGCTTTTCCCTGCGTGTTATGCTCGCAGGTAATCGAACACGTGCCGAAGACCTCACCCATTTTGCAGGAGCTGTGCCGCGTGTTGAAACCGGGCGGCCGGCTGGTGATCGGCACGCCGGATTACGCGCACTGGGAATGGCGATTCACGGAGCGCTTGTACGCTGCCTGTGCGCCGGGCGGGTATGCCGATGAACACATCGCTCATTACAGCCGGCAGGAGCTGCTCGATTTCTTTCAATCGCGTGGATTTGTACATGAAGCCACGCGCTACATCTTGCGCGGCGAGTTGATCATGGCGTTTCGCAAACCGAGTGTATGGACAGCGTGAATCCAACGATCACGCGGCCTGCCCGCTGGGTGGGCCGGTTAACGAGATGGGGTGGTGTTTATTGCGCTCTCCTGCGCGCCTACTGGGAACGCGCGGCCGTATATCGCGCCGTGTTTGCCGTGTCGCTGCTCAATGCCATTTTCCCGCTGGTGATGATGTCGATCTGGATCGGCATGGCGCAGAACGGGCCGGTGGCCGGCTTCGAGGGGCCGGACTTCGCCGGCTATTATCTGGCCGCCATTCTCGTCCGCCGCATCACCGGCGTTGGCATCGTGCAGGATGTCGAGCGTCTGGTGAGAACCGGTGAGCTGTCGGTATATCTGATTCGTCCTCTGCACGTAGTGCATCACTTCTTTGCCCGTGTTCTGGCCGGCCGTGTGATCGTAGTCTCGATGCTGTTGATTCCGGTCGCGGTCGCCATTCTGATGATCCCCGGCCGGCAGTTTGACCTGCAGCCGGTCAATCTGGCGCTGTTTGGCCTGGCCTGTGTAATCGGACTGTTGTTCGAGTTTGTAGCGCAGTTCCTGCTTTCAGGTCTGTCCTTTTGGATTGTACAGACTCAGGGGGTGACGGCAGCCTATCA
>JANWVJ010000250.1 GCA_025056895.1 Thermoflexales bacterium | reverse complement strand
AACGACCAGTTCCCGCAGTGGCAAATCGATCGACAGCTCGATGGCTTCTGGGAGGAACTGGGATTGCAGCGAGAAGAATTCATGGCGTTGGCCGAGTCGAACGGTAACTACAACATGACAGTGTTGGCCTTGCGCATGTCCGACCGGTGCAATGCCGTGAGTGAGTTGCACGGCGAAGTGTCGCGCAAGATGTGGAGCCACTTGAACGGCCACGATGGGCTGCCTATCCGACACATTACTAACGGCGTCCACACCACTACGTGGCTATCGCGGCGCATGCGTCGGTTGTTGGACGAACACCTAGGAGCAGACTGGATCGAGCGCATCGATGATCCAGCCGTGTGGGTGCGTGTACACGACATCCCGGATGAGGAGCTGTGGGCTGTGCGTAAGCATTATAAGCGCCGCCTGGCCACGTTTATGCAAGAGCGCGCGCGCAGCAAATGGGTAACCCATCGACAGCACCCGGTGCAAACCATCGCCAGCGGTGTGCTAATCAATCCAAATGTGTTGACGATTGGGTTTGCGCGGCGCTTTGCGACCTATAAACGCGCCTCGTTGATCCTGTACGATGTTAAACGGCTGTTGCGCATTATCAACAACCCCTACATGCCGGTGCAGATTTTATTCGCTGGCAAAGCCCATCCGAACGATGAGCCGGGCAAGCGGCTGATCCAAGACTTGTACCGGCAAGTCAAAAACGCAGACAGCGCCGGGCGACTGGTGTTCATCGAAGACTACGACATGTACGTGGCACGCCAACTGGTACAAGGCGTGGATGTGTGGATGAACACACCGCGCCGGCCTTATGAGGCTAGCGGGACCAGCGGCATGAAAGCCGCCCTGAACGGTGCGCTCAACTTCAGCGTGCTCGACGGGTGGTGGCGTGAGGCCTATAACGGCAAAAACGGTTGGGCAATCGGCAGCGAGCACGAGTACGCCTCGCCCGAAGAGCAAGATGCTGCCGATGTCGAATCGCTCTACTCGATCTTGGAGAACGAGATTGTGCCGCTGTACTACCGCACAGACGAGAACGGGATACCGCGCCAGTGGCTGCACATGGTCAAAGAGTCCATCGCTACCTGTGCGCCGCGCTTCTCTACTATGCGCATGGTCAAACAATACGTCAGCGACATGTATGACCCCGCCGTAGCCAGCACAAACAAGCTGAGTGAATCGCCGGGTGTGACGGTGCGCTAGAGCTACAGTCGATCTAGGAACGCATCGATCTGTGCAATCACTGTGTCAGGGCTGTCGAAGTGAACCAGCTCGCCACAGCCGGGCAAATGGTGAATGCGCCAATTGGGCCGACGGCTTAGCTCATCCACGCGATGGTACTGGGCTGTCGGCCCATTGCCGTAGATCAGCAACACGGGCTTGCTGAGTGCACAATACACCTCGAAGATATCGGGCGTGAACAATTTGCCGGCCAGAAAGTACAAGGGCGCATATTCTGCGTTGGGTTGATGGCTGGTGAGGTAAGCGTAATCACTGAGATCACGGTCAAAGGTCTTGCGCTGGCTTAGGCCTAGAAAAAGGCGCGAGCTGGGCCGCGATGTCAGCAGATCAAATAAAGGCCGCCGCCACAACGGCACGCGCAACACGCGCAGCATGACATCGTTTAGCTCTCCTGTTGGGACACGCCGGCCAAGACCGGTCGGCGACAAGAAAATGAGCGACCGAAACAGTTCAGGTTGAGCTACTGCGGCCAGGGCAACAAATTCTGCCGATAACGACAACGCGACCACATCGGCCGGCCCCCCAACCACCTGACCGAGAAACTGATTGATGACATTGCGGTACAAACGAGGAGAATAGGGGATATCGCGGCGGTCACTGAAGCCAAACCCCGGCAGATCGATAGCAAACACACGCCGGCTGAGTGCATAGTGCTCGAACAGTGGCCGCATTTCGGCGCTGGAGGGCGCGGCATTGATGCTGTGAATGAAGACCATCGGAGGCATCGCGCGCGCTGATGGACGCGCGCTGATAGGCCGGCTTCCCGACACATAGTAAGCAACTGTTCCGGCTTTGGTCTCAAAGTTCCTCAGCTCGCCGTCGAGGGCGGCGGTCATGGGGATGTTGTGATAAATATTTCGACGACTGTGCGCTATCCAAGCCAATCCGGCGCCAAGAAAGGCCAACAAGCCGGTTGTGGTGACGATTGGCGCAATAGCATTCGCGCGTCTTGGCGTGTTCTTCATGCGTTAAACTCTACACCATCCAGAACACTACGGCAACTGTGGCTGCGCAATGGCGCGAGCGCGCATCTCCTGATGGGCGGGACAAAGACCTCAACCAAACTGTCTTGAGCAAAGCGCAGGTGCAGCGTGCCGGCAGCGATAGGCCGTGTATCGGCACAACCCAGATAGGCCGAGTACAAGAGCAGTAAGTGGATATGTCGAAGCGATTGTTGACGAAGAGTGGTATGCCCTCCCTGCCGCTTTTGATTATGTTGGCCGCAAGCCTGTGCGCCTGTGGCGCGCCGGCCCCACCCTCCTCTCGTGACGATCGCGCCGCCGACATGTCTCCGCCGCTGGCCGTCACGTACTTGGTCCCCAGCCCGACGCCGATTCCCAGCCCGACACCGATTCCGACACCAACCCCCATTCCCATTCGGCGGGTGTGGATCGATCCGGCTTTGCCGGCCGGCATTCGCCAATCTTTGAGCGAATCGGTCGATCAACTGGGCGGACGAACACCGGACG
>JANWVJ010000024.1 GCA_025056895.1 Thermoflexales bacterium | reverse complement strand
GGGACAACCGATCGAAGTGCGCGTGGCGGCCGCAGCGACAAACGGCGTGGCCGTGATAGAGCTGCGCGCGAATGACCCGGCTGGCAGTCCGCTCGCTTCACAGGATAACCCTTCTCTCTCCCACACACTTTCGGGGCGGCTGATCTTTACGCCGACGCAAATCGGTCGAATCGTATTGCTGGCGACAGCACAAGATGCCACCGGCATCCAAAGCAGCCCAGCCAGCGTTACAGTGATTGTTGTGGAGCGTGTTTCATGGCTGGCCACACCAACAGCGCCAAGCGACCTTAGCACAAGCCATGACAATCGATGTCGGCCCGACGCCGAATTTGTGGCCGATATCACCATCCCAGACAATACGATCATCGAACGCAGAACACCATTTGTCAAAACGTGGCGGTTGCGAAACTCTGGATCCTGTGCATGGGAAGGCAACTACACATTGATCTTTCTGCGAGGGGAACAGATGAACGCTGTGGATCGCGTGCCGGTGGCGAATACAGCGCCGGGAGCAACCGTTGATCTGAGCGTGACGTTCGTTGCGCCGGACAAACCCGGTGTATACACCAGCACCTGGCAACTGCGCGGCCCACAAGGGGCCCTGTTCGGCAAACCGATCTTCACGGTGATTCAAGTGCCCTAGCGCATGGCTGCTTTGAATTTGACATCTTGGCAATTCGACTTCTGAATCCGACCTCCGTGTTCTATATCTCGAGAATGATATGACTGCAGAACAATTCAGCGAAATCGCTGCCCGCATTGAAGAGCAAGTGTCGCGCGTCATCATCGGCCAACGCGACATCATCCGCCATACGCTGATTGCGATTATTGCCGGCGGGCACGTGCTGCTTGAAGGGCTGCCGGGGCTGGGCAAAACGTCGCTGGTGCGGGCATTCGCCGACGCGCTCGACCTGCGCTTTTCACGCATCCAGTTCACGCCAGACCTCATGCCAGCCGATATTGTCGGCACAGACATTTTGGAGGAACAGGAAAGCGGCAAACGCGCATTCCGTTTTCAAGCCGGCCCGATCTTCGCCAATTTGATTCTGGCTGATGAGATCAATCGCGCAACGCCCAAGACCCAATCCGCTTTGCTCGAAGCGATGCAAGAGCGAACGGTAACCGTACTGGGCCGCACGTATCGGGTGGAGGCGCCGTTCTTTGTGCTGGCCACACAAAATCCGATCGAGATGGAAGGCACCTACCCTCTGCCTGAAGCTCAGCTTGATCGGTTTCTGTTCAAGCTAAACGTGGCCTTTCCCAGCACAGAAGAGCTGACCACGATCATTGAGCAAACAACGGGGGAGAAGACGGGGCGCGCGCAACGGGTGGCAGATGGCAAAACCCTGGTGGCGATGAGCGCCTATATGCGCCAAGTGCCGGCGGCGTCGCAGGTGACGCGCTATGCCGCCGCCCTGATCGCCGCCACACATCCCGATGCGCCGGGCGCGCCCGGCCTGGTCAAACGCTATGTGCGCTTTGGGAGCAGTCCGCGTGGCGCCCAGGCGCTCTTGTTAGGAGGAAGGGTGTTGGCTTTGCTCAACGGACGCTTCAATGTGGCGATTGAAGATGTGCGCATACTGGCGCCAGCAGCGCTGCGCCATCGCCTGCTCCTGAACTTCGAAGGTCAAGCTGAAGGCGTGCGCACAGACGACATCATCCAGGCTGTCATTGAATCGCTCAAGATCACCTGAGGCGCGCTATGTCGCCTCATCATCCGGTCTTGATAGCCCGTTCAGCAATCGCACGGCAATCGTCAGAACAAGCGCAGAGTATGGGTCTATCATTATCGAAATGGGCAAGTTCAGTCGGCGAAGTGTACTGCGACATCCATTGAGGTGACGCTGATCACTCTGCGAAGATGAGCCAGAGCGCGTCTGTGCAAGCAAGACCTTATAATCGGCTCCGCATTCGATAGGAATTGCAAACGACGTCGCCACAACAAGACAAACTGACTCGACACGTATGACACCTACTCCGCCCCCGTCTCACAGCGCGCAGCGACGCTTGTTATCGGCCTTGGGTTTTCTGGTCTTTTTGTGCGGCATGGCCGCGATGATCAGCCTAGCGACATTCAGCGGTTTTCAAGCCGGCGAGCGCGAGCGCAGCACGCGCAGCACCGCCACCGCAAGCGCTTACTTGCTCAAGCTGTTTCAGCGCGGTTTGGAGGAATTGAACAACGGCAATCCTGCGCTGGCCCAAGCATACCTAGAAGAAGCCTACCGGATGCAGCCGAGCAACAACGGGGTGCGTAGCTTGATTCTGACAGCCCAGGTTGCACAGACGCCGACGCCCACTGTCCCACCGCCCACCCCCACCCGCATCATCATCGACAAAGACGAGTTATTCAGACGATTGCAAGCCGCTTTTGCCGCCCAAGAATGGGACGCCGTCATCAGCCTAGGAGAGCAATTGCGAGCAGTGGACAGGACCTATGCCCAAGCACAGGTGGATGAAATGCGTTATCAGGCCTTGGTAGCGCGCGGCCTGGCGCGCATCGCCGGCGATGAAATCGAAGCCGGCCTGTATGACCTTGACTTGGCGGCTGCTATTCGCCCACTCGATAGCGCAACCGAGAGCACACGCCAAATCGCCTCGTTGTATCAGGATGCCATCACCTATGTCGGCGCAGATTGGTCTAAGGCGATCAGTTTGCTCAAGCGACTCTACGCCCTGGCGCCGAACTTCCGCGACGTGGGCACACGGCTGTTTGAAGCATACGTAGGCGCAGGGGACGCATACGCAGCCATTCAGGAGTGGTGTCCAGCCCAGGAACAGTACAACGGGGCGTTGGGCATTCGCAACAGCCCAAACATCGAGGCCAAACGCAACGACGCTCAGCAGCGGTGCGCGCTGGCCACGCCGGCGGTGGGTGGAACGTGGCAGGGTGCAACGGGCATGGTCGGGCGGTTGGCCTACGCCGTATTTGACCCGATCCAAGGGTACTACACGCTCTACTTGTATGACAGCGTCACCGGCCAAACCAGCCTCATAGAAGCCGGCGGCATGCAGCCGACATTTCATCGCAATGGCAGCGTGCTGGTTTACACAACCGGCTCAGGTCTGCGGGCGTATTACGTCGGCAGTGGAATTGCACCCCTCTACACCGGCGCAGGCTCTTGGCCCACCCTTTCCCCCGATGCAAGCCGCCTTGCCTTTGCCGTCTACGAAAACGGCGCCTGGCGAATCTATGTCGCGCCGGTGAATGGAGCAAGCGCCCCCATCTATCTCACCGACGGCACGTATCCATCGTGGGGTCCAACGGGACTGATCGCTTATCAGGACTGCCCAAACGGACAATGTGGACTGTATGTTATCAACCCAGATAATCCGCTCGACCGACGCCGGCTGACCACTTCCGCCGGCGACCTAAACCCAAGCTGGTCGCCTAACGGCAACGATATCGTCTATGTCACCAACTTCACAGGCGCATGGGAGCTGTACACAGTCTCTCTGGCCGGTCAATTCCGCCAGCTCACCAGCATCGGCGGCGAGAAAAGCGGAGCAGTGTTTGCTCCCTACGGAGCGCAGATCGCCTTCGCCTCAAACCATGAAGGATCATGGGCGATCTACGTCATCAACTCAGATGGAAGCAACCTGCGCAAGTTAGGCGACCTCGGCGCCAGTCATCCTTACTGGCAAAACGAACGGCTGGCCTGGGGGCCGTGAAGGACTTTGAACAGATCGCAGAAAGGCTGAAGAAGAAATAGAGCAGGTGCGCTACAGAAACAAGGGTGGGCAAAGGGAATACCCTCGCCCACCCCATTCAACCGATTAGCCGCCGAGGAACTGCCAGTACAGCTCAATCAACGATGTACCGGCTACCTGCAAATATTCCACTCGAATGGAGTGTGTGCCGGCGTTCAAGCGAATATCGCCGATCCACGTGCGGGCCGATTGCTCACCCCACCGGTCGATGACGAGTTGATCGTTGACATAGACACGCACGCCATCATCTGAGTTGACCACAAAGCGATAGACACCGGCGCCCAAGTAGCGGAACTGGGAAAAGCGAGCCGACCAGTACGCCGCCGGCACACCCGCAACCGGTGAACTGCCGCGCCAATCAAACTTCAAGCCGCCGTACGTGCGCACAGCAACCGGTGGGCCTTTCAGTTCCATGTTGGCGAAGAACTCGGTGTACCAGGGACCATTGTTACTGGGTGGCGTCGGCTCAGGCAGTGGCCCGCCGAGTCGGGCATAGGTCAACGTGACCGATGCTTTGCCGGTGCGCTCGACGTAATCCACGCGAATGGTATGAACGCCAGGCAGAACTTCCACGTCAAACTGGCCGTTGAGCTGTCCAACAAAGCCATACTGGTCGTACACCACGTTGTTGTCGATCCACACCCTCAGGCCATCGTCCACCCGAAAAGTAAAGCGATAGACGCCGCCCTGCAAAGTTGCCGTGCGCACAAAGCGCGTGGAGAAATTGTCTGCGAAGACGCGCGCCGGATCGGGAGAGCCGAAGCCCCAGTCGAAATTGATCGCCGCCACCGTGCGGACGACAGCCGGCACGCCGGACTGCTCGGTGTTGTTCCAGAACTCGGCGTACCATGGGCCGGGAGATGGCGTGGGCTGAGGAACAGGCTTCGGGCGCGGAATGCATAGGCGCTGACCGATGTAGATGCGCGTGCCGCGCAAGCCGTTGGCGCGCTGAATCGCCTGAATGGTGACCCGGTAGTGGTTGGCAATTCGGGTCAGGGTATCGCCACGCTTGACCGTGTGATAGACGCATACGTAATCGCTACTTGCAGGCCGCGCCGCCCCGGCTTCTGGAGAAGCAGCGCGCGCCGGAGGGGTCATCATAAACAGAGAGGCGCACAATGCCAGCGCAGAGATGGAAACGTGCAACAGTTTTCGTGTGAGTGATTTCATTGCTGATCAATCCTTGTAAAACACCTTGTCAGCTAACTTCTAGCCTGCTTAAACTCGCTGCTGCCGACCAGACACGCCTTAATTCCTCCGTGTTCAGCGAGGTGCAGGCTCGTGAGTTATTGTACTCTCTCTGGGTATAATGACGTGCTCGCGCATCCGGCGCAAGCGGGTTAATTTTTATGGAGGCGATCCTTGCACATCCGTAAACATCCGGTCGCTGCGGCGCTCAGCATGTTGATGCTGTTGACTGCTTGTAGCTCAGAGCCGGCCGGTCTTCCAACGATCACACCGTTTCCCGGCACGCCGACTTCTGGCGTCCCAACACTCGCGCCCCCGCGCACACCAACACCCCGCTCTACCTCCCCTGGAGCCGCTCAGCCACCTGCCCCCTCATCCAACGCTGAGCGTCCCTTTGCGGTGCTCAGTTTAGAGGAGCGGGGCAGAATTCGCAACGAGCCGCCTCCACTGACCATCGACACAACTAAGAAGTACATCGCCCAGATTCAGACAGAGAAGGGTGTTATTGAGGTAGAACTCGACCCCTCTGCTGCGCCGCAAACCGTAAACAATTTCATCTACCTGGCGCAGAATGGATTTTACGACGGGCTGACGTTTCACCGCGTGGAACCGGGCTTCGTGATTCAGGGCGGAGACCCGGCTGGCGACGGCACAGGTGGACCGGGGTACGACATTCCGCCCGAAATCCGGCTCACCCATGTGGAAGGCGCGATTGCCATGGCGCGCACCAGCGGCCCACCGGAGACGACTCCCAGCAGCGGCAGCCAGTTTTACATCACACTTGCCCCACAGCCCGGCCTAGACAACCAGTACACCGTGTTCGGCAAAACAATCAACGGCATGGATGTGGTCAATCGGATTGCGGTTGGCGATCAGATTATCCGCATCGACGTGCGCGCAAGCGACGGCAGCGCCGTTGCGATTGCGCCGGCCGGCACCCCTGTGCCTCCGCCGCTGGCAACCTGCCAACGATTCGCACTCAACATCAACTCCGAAGACCGTACTCTAGGCAGCCCACAGGCCGTCAGCACGATCATCGAGTATTCGAACCCGATGTGCCCGTTCTGCGTGGAACTACACGCGCCATTGCGGAGCATGATGCAACAAGTCAGCGACACGGTGCGTCTGGCGTATCGCTATTTCCCGCTCACTCACGCCAACGACAAGGCCCGCATCGTGTCACACGCTCTGGAGGCAGCCGGCAATCAAAACAAGTTCTGGGAATTGCTCGATGTCGTGAGCGAGAAACACACTGATCTGGAGAACCTACCACTCTCGCAAATCACCGAGACCTTAAAGAGCTACGCGCAAACGCTGGGGCTCGATCTCGCTCGATTTGAGAGCGATTTGAGCAGCAGCGCAGTGGCCGCCCGTGTCGAGCGCGACATTCGCAGCGCCAATGAATTGCAAATCAACGGCACGCCGACTCTGTTCCTGGACGGTCGCTCGATTAACCCTGCTGCATTCACCCAACCCGATGTGATTACGCAGGTACGGCAGTACGTTGCCGAACGACAAGCGCAATTTGTCGGCCTAACCGACAAAGTCTTCAAGTTCGATCAGCCGGAGCAAGTGACCGAAGCAGGGGCAACGTATGAAATGACCTGGCAAACAACCAGAGGCACCGTCGTCGTCGCCCTTGATCCGGCCTTGGCGCCGGTTAACGTTAACTCGATCGTTTATCTGGCGCAACGAGGTTATTTCGATGGCTCCCCATTGCTGTTGAACGACGATCAGCTTGGGGCATTGCTGTTTGGATCGATCAATCCGGCCGGCAACCCCGGCTACGATTGCAGCGTCGAGAAGCCAAAGTCGGGCGCGTTTGCCCAAGCGGGCGTTGTGGCGCTTTATGGCAGCCCGGCGCGCAGCGCGGCCCAGTTCATCGTCACCTATCAGCCGGTGCAGCAGTTCGAAGGGCAGTTCACCGTGATCGGCAAGGTCACTGCCGGCCTTGACTTGCTACAAAGCATGACCGGCACAGTCGGCGTCGATCCGATCGACCGCATTCAGAAAGTGACTGTCACCAAACGATAAACAATAAAACTTGCTTCCGCGTGGGCACAGACAGATATGTTCGTCCACACGCTTACCGTGCGATTTCGTGACCTGGACGCACTGAATCATGTCAACAATGCCGTCTATCTGACCTATCTGGAAGAGGCGCGACTGGCCTTTTCGGCCGAGATGGGGGTTGACTGGTCGCGCTTTCAGGAACACGGATTTGTCATCGCGCGGTGTGAAATCGACTATCGGCATCCTGCTGTGCTGGGCGATGTGTTGCGGATCGAGCTTACAGTAGGTGAGATTGGCCGCAGCGCATTTGAGTTTCGGTATCGCGTGGTGCGGGCTTCAGACGATCGACTGATCGCCGAGGCCCGCACCGTTCAAGTCTGTTTTGACTTCCTACACAACCGGCCGGCGCGTGTGCCCGAAGCATGGCGCATAGCGCTGGCGCGACACCAATGCCATGACTCACAACCGTCCCCCTGCCTTGCTGGCGCTTGAAGATGGAACGACCTGGCCGGGTTTCGGCTTTGGAACTATCGGCGAAACAACCGGCGAAGTGGTCTTCAACACCTCGATGACCGGTTATCAGGAGGTCATCACCGACCCCTCCTATCACGGTCAAATCGTTGTCATGACGGCATCGCATATCGGCAACGTGGGATGCAACCCGGAAGACGACGAGTCTGCGCGCGCTTGGGTGGCCGGCTTTGTGGTGCGTGAACTCAGCCCGGTCGTCAGCAACTACCGCGCCCGCCAATCGTTAGACGAGTACTTGCGCGAACGGGGTGTGGTCGCCATCACCGGCGTCGCCACGCGTCCGCTGGTCAAGCATATTCGCACCCACGGCGCAATGCGCGCAGCCATGTCTTCTGAAAACACAGACGCCGAGCGGCTCATTGAGCTGGCGCGCCGCAGCCGGCCGATGAGCGGGGCCGACTTGGCGCGTGAAGTCACCTGCGCAGAGCCGTATCACTGGTCAGAGGGCGTCGATGTGCAATGGTATCCCGGCATGTCGGATGGGCCAACCGAGATCAAAGCAAGCGGACCGCTGGTTGTGGCGTATGACTTCGGCATCAAGCGCAACATTTTGCGATTGCTGACTTCCAGAGGCTGCCGAGTGCGCGTTGTACCGGCCACCACGCCGGCCAGCGACGTGCTGGCGATGAAGCCCGATGGCATCTTCCTGTCGAACGGGCCGGGCGACCCAGCGGCCTGCGATTACGCCATTGCCGCAACGCGTGAGCTGCTGGGCAAAGCGCCGATGTTCGGTATCTGCCTGGGACATCAGATCATCGGGTTGGCGCTGGGCGGGCAAACCTACAAGCTCAAGTTCGGGCATCGTGGCGGCAACCAGCCGGTAGGCGCGCCCCATGAGTTAGGTGAAGAGCGCGCCATCGAAATCAGCAGCCACAATCATGGCTTTGCCGTCCAAGCAGAGAGTTTGCCTCCTCACGTCGAGATCACGCATGTCAATCTGAACGATGGGTGCGTGGAGGGACTGCGGGTCAAAGCGTTGCGCGTATTCAGCGTGCAGTACCACCCCGAAGCATCACCCGGCCCACATGACGCCGGCTACCTGTTTGACGAGTTCATCGCCGCCATGCGCACAAGCTAAACGATCCACAAAAGCGCGTTCAAAGAACACGCCCTCACAGATCGCGCGCATACACGCGATGATTTTTGTACGGGCGCGCGCCGAGATTGACCAGATCGGCGCGCATCTGAACCGCCGTCTCCGCTACCTGAGTCAGATCGGCATACCGGAAGCAGCGTTCGCGCAGAGTTTTCTCCATCTCGGCATATAGCAGGGCGTTGCCGCCGCGCCCTTTAAACTCAGGGAGGATGCCGGCCCCGTTGAAGGCGATCCACGCTGTACGACGCATCTCTAGGAGCAAATCGAACAGGCCGAAGGGGAGCAACCGGCCTCGCGCGCGCTGCAAGGCAGCCGATATATCGGGAAAGGCAAACAAAAATCCCACTACTTCATCGCCGTGTGCGATGACTTTGATCAGCCGGGGATCGGCGAGCAAGAGCACGTTGTCCAGAACCAGCTTGATCTCGGCCCCCGTGAGTGGGTAATACTCCCAGTTGTTCACAAAGGCTTTGTTATATGCTGCGCCGATCTGGGGAACCCATTTCACAAGCTCGCGCTTGTCAGCAAAACGCAATACGCGCAGGCCGGATCGCTCGGCAGCACGCTCGGCAATGCGATGCACGCGTTCCGGTAGCCGAAAGTTTCGAGCGTCGATAAAGCACGAGACAAAATCTACTTCTTTGCGAAAGCCAGCCGCCTCCACCAGTCCCGGATAGTAGGAGTAGTTGTAATTCATCATCGTCATCAGTTGACGATGCTCGAAGCCCTCGATCAACAAGCCGTAACCATCCAACGGCCCAAAGCCCTTTGGTCCGACAACGCGGCTCAACCTGCGCGCACGTGACCAGGCGAAAACAGTCTCGAACAACAAGCCGGCGGCCTCAGCATCCTGTTCGCAATCGAAGCAATAAAACTGGGCTTGGCGCGTGTGGTGATAGTCGTTGTAGGGACGGTTCTCTAGCGCAGCGATCCGCCCCACATCGCGCCCATCCCGCACGGCAATGAAGAAATCGGCGTCAGAGTGCGCGTAAAAGGGATGCTTGTCGCGGCGCAAGAGCAAACGGGCATCGCTCAGCGGGGGCGGAACCCAGCATGGATGTCCGGCATACAAACGATAGGGGAGACGAACGAAACGCTCAACTTGCGCGCGATTGGTCGTGTTAACATGTTCAATGGCAAGCATGAGCGCCGTGAGAGTAGTGGAGATGCCGGGAATCGAACCCGGGTCCGAAATGAACCAACCGCGAATGACTACGAGCGTAGTCGTCGTTTCAGGTTCGCGCTGCGCATCCGCGACGACACGGTTCACGCAACGCTAGTTCGTCGATTTGGCTGTCAGCCAGCAACCCGAACGGCCTACGAACCTCGGCCGGGCGCCCGTTGGCTTTATTACGCCGCAACCAGCTCCCACCAACGCGAGGCTCTGGGCAACGCCGGCGTCATAGTGCGCCGGATGCCTCCTGTCAACCGCTTACGCGGCGACCGGAACGGCATTCCAGTTGACACTCTTGGCACTTATCGTGCTGCGCGCTGTTTAACGAGAGTCGCATCTCGGCTCGCCATCCGAGGCTTGCCCATTCCGTCGAGGCCATTGCATCCCCGTATGGAATGAGTATTATACCGCGCGTCGAGTAGAATCCCGTCCGACATGAACTCAGCACTTCACACGCGCCTGCTCAGGCGGATTGGCATTGCGCTGACCGTATGCGCCGTATACTGTATGAGTGCTCACCCTGCGAGCACCTTTGCGCAATCCAACCCGCTGGCCCGCATCATCATACCCACCGGCGGCCAATCGCTGCGCGGCAGCGTGACCATCCAGGGCACGGCCAACTCAAATCAGTTCATGCGCTACGAAATCGCCTACGCCGCAGAACCAGACTTGGCGACATGGATTGTGATCGGCGGAGGCACTCAACCGATAGAAAACGGCGCGCTGGCCGTGTGGAACACACGGCCTTTATCGGAGGGCGAATACGCGCTGCGCGTGCAGGTATTCAATAGCGACGGATCGGTGTTCGAGGGCTTCGTGCGCAATCTGAAAGTGTCCAACCCGAGTAACCAGGGCGGCGCACCGAACACAGGGGCCTCGACGGATCAAGAAACCGCCGGCGAGACCTCAGCGCCTGGCGATGGGGAAGCTGAGTTTGATCTGGGCGCCATTCCCGCTGCATTTATGCGCGGAGCGCGCACGGCTTTGCTGGCTCTGTTGGCATTCGGCGCTTATCTGGCGCTGAAACGGGCGATTCGCTTTGCGCTAAGCCGGCTATTCGCCAAGCCAACCGACTTTGGGCGGTGAATTGCGCTCAATCCATCTGCACACTTGAAATCCATGTCAGATCAACACAGCGCCGATCTTCCATCACATCGCCGGCGAGTGATCGTTGGGTTAGGGAATCCGGGCCGGCGCTACGCGGACACCCGTCACAACGTCGGCTTTGCCGTTGTCGAACGACTGGCCGAGCAGCACAACCTGCGGTTCAACCAAATGATGAATCGCGCTTTAATCGCGCTCGGCGAAATCGAAGGCGAGAAGGTTGTGCTGGTCAAACCCCAAACCTTCATGAACGACAGCGGCTCGGCGGTCGCTCCGATTGCGCGGTTTTACAAAGTCGCCCTGCCCGACTTGTTGGTGATTTACGATGAGTTGGACTTGCCATTCGCGCAGTTGCGCATGAGACCATTCGGCGGCAATGGCGGCCACAATGGGATGAAATCCATCATCGCCAAACTGGGCAGCCAGGACTTTCCACGCTTGCGGGTTGGGATCGGCCGGCCGCCGGGCAAGATGGACCCCGCCGCGTTTGTGCTACAACCGTTCACATCTGCCGAACGCGCTGAGATGAGCGAGACCATCGAGCGCGCCGTCGCCGGACTGGTGATTTGGCTCAAACACGGCATCGATCGGGCGATGAATGTGGTCAACATCGGCGCCGCGCGCCTGAACTCGGCCAAAGGCACCGAGGCCTCTTCCGCACCTTCGGTTGAATGAAGGGAGGCTTTAGCCGCTCGGCGTAGCCGTAGGCTGTAACTTGGACGGCGGCAGGCGCGGAATCTCCGAGGCGGGCACGAGCGGCACAACTGCCGCATCCCCCTCTGCGCGCACCACCCGCCCCGATACCCAGGCTGCCTTGCCGCTTAAGTCCACGCGCCACCAGGCGCGGTCTTGCGTCACGCCGGTGACGGTAATCAAGTCGCCCTGCCTCAACACCCCTACAACCGCATACCCTAATCCCGGACCAAAGCGCAGATTGACGGCTGCCGTGCCGGTCAAGGGCGTGACGCGCACGATTGGAACCGGCGTCGGCGTCGGCGTCGGCGTCGGCGACGGCGTCGGAGATGGGGTGCGCGTGGGCATTGGGGTTGGTGATGGCGTTGAGGTTGGCGCTGGGGTTGGAGAATAGGTTGGCGTAGGGACAGGCGGCTCAGCCGGCGTTGCAGACGCAGACGGCTGCTGCTCTGTCGCGCCAGCGCGCTCAGCTTGCGATGCAGAGACAGCCTGGGACGTGGGCGTGCGCGGGATGCGCGTTGGGCGTTGTGCAGACTGGGCGACGGCTTGGGTAGGCGTGCCGGGTGAAGCGGAGATACTCAACAGATACTGAAAGGGCAGAGCAACCAAAGAGATCAAGACCAATAATCCGACGCCGGCTAGAGCAATCCCAGCGAGTGTGTGGGCGCGAGACTGTGTGCCCCGCTGACGAGGAGTGCTTGCAGAGTTCTTCACAGCCGGCATGATGCGCTCCACTCGCGCGAGCGAGTATAACAGAGCCGCTATGGGTTGACGACTATCCAACGCCTAATGAGGTGTTGCAGCGTGCCATCGGCGCGCAGTTCAGCCAGCGCCGCGTTTAATGCAGACAGCAAGTGCGTGTTATCGCGGCGCACGGCGATGGCGTATAGGCGCGGTTCGACGCTGATCAGGACGGGCAGCTTACCGGTCACGTGAGGCGTGTAGCGCAACGCGGCCAGTGCGTCCACTAAAGCGGCATCGGCCAGACCAGACTGCGCGGCTGCCAGCGCAGTAGCCTCGTCGTTCATCGTGAGACGGGTCAGGTGAGCAAGCCGGCGCTCCCAATAACGGGCCACGCGGTCGCCATCAGCGCCCAGGGCCACTGCGACGCGCTTGCCCTCCAAGTCTTGCGGATGGCGAATATCGACTCGGTTGAAAACGACCAGATGCACGCCGGCATCGAAGTAGGCCTCCGTGTATGCGATTGTCTCTGCGCGAGAAGGGTCAATCACCACAGCAGACACAGCGATGTCATCTCGTTTTAAGTGCAGGGCGTCGTACAAAGCATCATAGCCCACCGGGTCAAGTTGCACGGACAACCCGATGCGGCGCACCAGCTCATAGGTCAAATCAGCGTCTAACCCTTGCCAGCCCTGATCGCTGAAGAAGGAAAACGGTTGCCATCCGGGGTCGATCGCTGCGCGCACGGCTCCTCGTGCGTGCAGGTCGGCCCATTGAGCATCGGCTGCTTGCTGGACCTGATAGTGCGCTACGACCGCCGGCACAGCCCAAATCAAGACGCCACCCAGCGCCAGAATCGACAACGCGCGGGATAGGAACAGGAACGATCGATTGGAGTGCATCGGTTGACCAGGCATTGACACACACAGGCGCTGAGAGTATGGCGCGCCTAGTGCTAGTGAATGATGACTAACGTGCCACGCGGCGCCCAGGCAAACAAACGAGCGGCAAACGACACTGGCAAGTTGACGCAGCCGTGACTCATCGGCTGTCCGAAATTGTTGTGCCAGTAGGCACCGTGAATGGCGTAACCACCTGAATAGAACATTGCATAGGGCACCCTCGGCAAGTCATAGCCTGGACCGCGCATACGCACCGCTGCATACTTACGCCGGATGCGAAAAGTGCCGCGTCGGGTCGGCGTGCGCGGCAAACCACTGGAGATAGGTGAACTCATGACTGCTCGCCCATCCTGCCAGGCAATCAAGCGCTGCTGAGATAAAATGACCTCGATCCATTTACCGCGCCGAGGGCGCGCTTGCGCCGGCTCGGCTTCGACTGCATCGGCTGGATCGGTCTCCGACCAAGCTTCGGCCGGCGCAGGCAACGCAACAAGCACGCCACACAGCGCGAGAACACACCACAAGAGGCGCACAGCCTGATGAACCTTGTTCGTTGCCACTGCTCTTCTGCACACCTGTTGCATCGGCATTCCCTCGTTCAGTCAATCACGTCCCTTTATCGGCCAACAATGCCTCAGGGCGTCTCCTGATTCAAGAAGCACAAAATCCCATTCACAATGCCTTCGGCAACTCGCTCCGGCTTTCGAGTTAGGATGATGCGGTCGAGATACAGAAAACCGGTCTCGATAATGGCAGCCGGCGTGGTGGAGGCAATTTCATAGAAAGCGTGATACTGAGTCATATCGTAGGTCACTGTGTTGGCGTGAAAGCGCAGGCCGGTCGCTTGCTGATAACGGGACTTCAAGCAGGCTACCAACCGGTCTTCAACTTCAGGCAGCCGGCTGTCCAACACGCGCGCTACTTTAAAGCCGGTTGCCAAATCGTTGATGTAAGTACACGAATCTGCATGAATCGACACCAGGACGTTGGCTGTGTATCCTTCCAGACGAGGATCGAACTCTTCAAGAACATCAACCGTGTATCCCTGCGCGCGCAATAGACTGGCGACTCGCATAGCGTGGTCAAAATTGACCTGCGCCTCGGTAAGCCCATCAGCGCATACGGCTCCGCTGTCGCTCCCACGATGTCCGCTTACGATACCGATGCGAATGTCAGAGCGAGCTACCTGAGCGGGGTTGGCGGTTATGCCTGACGGGGCAGCAGTCGCCTGCTGGGTGCGGGCAAGAGCGCTCGCCCATTCCACAAAGCCGGCCCAATTCTGCGCCGTCAGCGCGCCAATCAGGACTAATGCAACAGCGATCAACGCAATTGCAAAGATGCGGCGCACTGCAAACGGCACCTCGGTTGTGATTGAGGCCGCGCCAACGCGCTCAAGAGACGGCGCGTTCTCTGCCGGCTGCGCACGCGCCAAGCGCCGCGTCTGTCGCGCTGCTTGCTGTTTGCCGGCCGGCTGCGCACGGCGAACGGCTGCGCGATGCACACCGGACGCTGTTTTTGACTTCCTGAGACGCGATGGTTTCTTCATCCCTGCGTTGTGCAGTTTGTAACAGACGGCAAATCGACTCGAAACACACGCACGAGCGGCTCGAGTGGTCGGAAGCCGAACCGATTGTACAAGTTGAGCGCAGCAGTATTGCTCGCCTGGGTGTTGAGCGTGACGGTGCGCGCACGGCGTACATTGAACAAATTGGTGAGCACGTCGGCCAACAAAGCAGCGCCAATCCCTCGACGCTGATAGTCGGAGTGCACAGCCAGGCGGGCAATGTGGGCCTCATGGTCAAGCTGGTTGGCTAAGACATAGCCGGTCAGACGGTCGTCGCACTGCCCGACCCAGAATATCCATTTGTCTTGCAAGGCGCGCACCGGCACATCAGCGGGCAAACGCCAGAGCGGCTCAAAGGCGCTGTGATCTACTTCCAGCACGCCGGCCACGTCAAACAGATTGGCAGAGCGCACTACACAATCGATCAGTACAGGGTGTGTTCGAGGGATTGTCCATTCGGCGCGTTCAAGCAGTAACGTCACCACATCATCCTCGCGTTGAAGACCCAGCGCGCGCAAATAGGTCACCAGCCAACACGACAATTCAACCGCGCACATCAGGCGGTTCACACCCACTCGACGCAGAACAGCGCAGCTTGCATCAAACATCTGTCGGAGAACTGGCGCAGCCGGCACACCATTGCGCAAAGCGCACCAACGCAGCCAAGCCACATCGCAGCGCGCTGTGTCTAGTCGGTTGATGTCATCGAACACAGCCGGCGCAACCAGCATTGCTCCGTTCACCCGACCTGCTTGCCCAACAGCGATGAACGCATCGCTGCCGAACCAGTCTTCGACTGTCCACCAGTCCATATGATTGAACACACGTCGCTGTGTAGACAACTCGGCCAAGGCACGCCCCCCGTAATCCGAGATCAGACCAATCTCCTGTTTCAGGCGCTCTGCAACGCGATTTGACGGGTGTGAAGGACTCATAGTCTTCAGACGACTGTATCATCCAGGAGCACGAATGTCAAAAGTTACAACCGATCCTGTGCGGGTCGAACTCACGGCCATGTCGCCCGGCGGTGAGGCAGTCGGTCGTGTAGATGGATTGGTCATCTTTGTCCGATATGCTTTGCCGGATGAAATCGTCGAAGCAGCGATCACACATCGCCGCCGAAATTATGCGCGCGGCTCGGCAACCCGCATCGTGCGATCTTCTTCTGAGCGTGTTCTGCCGCGTTGTCCGCACTTTGGGGTGTGCGGCGGATGTGATTGGCAACACGCCGACTACGCCGCACAGGTGCGCTTCAAGACAGAGATCGTGCGCGAACAACTGGAGCGGATCGGCAAGCTGAGCAAGCCAACTGTGCATCCGTGTATTCCCTGTCCACTGCCTTACGGCTACCGTAATCACACACAAGTCGCTTTGTCCGCAGACGGAACGGTAGGTTACTATGTGGCCGGCACGCACCAAGTTACGCCGATCACAACTTGCCCCATTTTGCATCCCAACTTGGAGAAACTGCTTCAACACCTGATCGAGGCACGCTTGTCTCGGCCGGCTGGCTTGCGCGAGATTCATCTCAGAACCGGCGTTGAAACCGGTGAACAGATGCTGGTGTTCGAGTTTGAGTCTGGAGAGCCGCAGCGCCTAATACATCATATTCCGGCTGCTGCAAGGCCGGCGCAGACAGCCGTGTGCGCCAGCATCCCGAACGGCGACAGCGCCGTAGCAGCCGGCGCAGCGGTGTTGCGCGAGCGCATAGGCCAGACTCTCTACACGTACTCTCCGACCAGCTTCTTTCAAGTGAACACGAGCATGATCGGCCCGCTCATCGAAAACGTGCTGCGGATGCTGGAACTCGGTGGCAGTGAGCGCGTGCTGGAGCTGTATTGCGGCGCCGGCTTGTTCACCGTGCCGATCGCTGCACGCGCCGCGTTCACACTGGGCATCGAGTCCAATTCGGCGGCAGCGCGCGACGCACAGCGGAACCTGAACGGTTCCAGCAACGCAGCTATTCTTGTAGCGGATGTGCGACGCGCCCTACGCGATTCTCGCGTGCGCGACCAAAGGTGGGATCGTATTGTGATTGACCCACCACGCACAGGTGTGGATACTGAAACGTTGGGACTCGTTGCAGCGTTGGGGGTGTCACGAATCGTTTACGTATCCTGTGAGCCGGCTACGCTGGCGCGCGATGCACGCCGATTGGGCGACGCAGGGTATCGCGTGGTTTGCGCACAACCGCTGGACATGTTCCCGCAGACGCACCACGTTGAAACCGTCGCCGTGTTCGAGCGATAGGACCGCTGCGGGGCGAGGCAATCCAAAAACCGACGCCACGGATCAGGTTGACTGCCGGCGATACACGGTGAAGTTCAGCGTCACCCGCTCGAAGTAACCGTTCGGCGGGTTGTTATCTGTGTTGTATTGCAGGCCGCTCACCTGAATGAGCACCCGTAAGGTGGAAGTCAACACTTCGATCACGCCGTTGTTCTGAGCGAGCACCGGCTCGCCGCGCGCAGCAAGCTTGCCGCGAATGGCCGGCTCTCCGTAGGCGTATTCACTCATCAACACTTTGGTTGTGCTTTGGAAATCATTTTTGTCAAACACCCACACGGCCAGCGCAGAGACGCGCGCCGGCATGTCTAGACCAAGTCGGTCGGCAATCGATGCGCCACACTCACCGATCAGCTCACCCATCGCGCCGCTAATGGCAAAATCCTCATCGAACTGGTCATCTCCGTGGACGTATGTGCACGGAGGAAAAGAGACCAAAGGAACTTCGCCGGCGGAAACGACCGTTGGTGGAGGAGGATGCAACACAGGAGCTTGTCGAGCAGCAGGTGCCGGTTGAGAAGCGGGCTGATCAGTATACGACGCCGCAGGTGGCCCTGCGCTGGCTGCATCCCGTTGGGCAGACACAGTCAGGCGCCCAACGCGCTGATCGACCAGATACACAACGCCGCCAGCCACGACCGCCACCAACAGCCACAGAATGCCGCCAATAAGGCGAGATTGATTGCGCACCTGAGCCGGCAGGCCAGGCTGAATATTCTTGGGGCCTGCGTTTGTGTCGAGCGCAGCCTGAAGAGCGCGTTCAAGCGCCACCATCGCCAATTGATCGTTTTCGGTGAAGCGGCGGAGGGCCGGATCACGTTGCAAATCGCGATTCGCCACCTCGGCTGCGACGCGCACCATCTCGTGAGCGTCTTTCAGCTCGATGTCGCCAGTGGTCACGCCGAGCAGATCAAATGCCTCTTGCAGGCCCAGAGCGGGATCGCTGTGTGCGTTAAAACGATTGGCAACGCGCGCGATGTAGACCTCGCGGTACTGAGGAAACTCATTCCCGACGGCCAAAAACTGCGGCGGCGAGTCGCGCAGGACGATATTCGGCGGCATCCAGGCATAGTAGATATACAGTCCGCCAAACAGACCGATGGCCACGCCGGCCAAGAGAGCGGTGATAATCGATACGCCGCGATTGAGTTTGACGTTCATGAGCCTGCCTCTCCTTCGCACCGATTCTACTCTTGGATTGGGTCTTGACAAGGCGCGCTTTGATCAGTATTCTATCGTCCATTCAACAATCAAATAGGCGCGCATTGCGCGAGCAAGCGCTCTTATCCAGAGAGGCAGAGGGACCGGCCCTGTGAAGCCTCGGCAACCTGGAATCAAGGTGCCAATTCCGGCAGCGATCGGCTGGAAGATAAGAGAGGCTAACGCAAACTGAGTTTGTCAAGCCCTCTTTTCGTATCCACGAAAGAGGGCTTTTTGTTAGCCTGATCGGGTGAGAGCGCGCGATCACTCATTGTGGATGCGGTCAGTGTTTTCATCGATCTGCTTCAGGTATGAGGGCCCAGCCTGGCATGCTATGGATGAAAGCCTGAGTTGCAGAAAAGAATTTGACAAACAAACGAGACTTTGAGGAGTAGTTGTTCAAATGGCTGAAGAACACAAGTTTCATTTCGACACAATTTGTCTGCACGGCGGCACACAGCCCGACGCCACTACCGGATCGCGGGCAGTGCCGATTTACCAGACCACCTCATACCAGTTCAGGAACACTGAGCACGCCGCGAACTTGTTTGGCCTGCGCGAATTCGGCAATATCTACACCCGGATCATGAACCCCACTAATGACGTGGTGGAGCAGCGCATTGCAGCGCTAGAGGGTGGCGTCGGCGCGTTGGTCACATCCTCCGGCCAGGCCGCCGAAACACTGGCGATTCTGGCCCTGGCAAAGACTGGGGATCATATCGTCAGCTCGGCCTCGCTGTATGGCGGCACCTACAATCTCTTTCACTACACGTTGCCGCGCGTGGGCATCGAGGTGACTTTTGTGGATCCGACCGATCCGGAGAACTTCCGCAAGGCAATTCGTCCGAACACCAAGGCGATTTACGGCGAGACGGTGGGCAATCCCAAGCTCGACCTTTTCCCCTTTGAAGCCGTGTCCAAGATTGCACACGAAAACAGCCTGCCGCTGATCATAGACAACACCACGGCCACGCCGTATTTGGTGCGGCCATTCGAGTGGGGCGCGGACATTGTGGTGCACTCCACAACCAAGTACATCGGTGGGCACGGTCTGTCCATCGGTGGCGTGATCGTGGACAGCGGCAAGTTTGACTGGTCGAAAAGCACGCGCCATGCCGAGTTCAACGAGCCGGATCCCAGCTACCACGGCTTGGTGTACTCGGCTGCACTGGGACCACTGGCTTACATCATCAAAGTGCGCGTGCAGTTACTGCGCGACATCGGCGCCTCCCAGGCCCCGTTTAACTCTTTCCTGAACATTCAGGGATTGGAGACGCTGCCCTTGCGCATGGAGCGCCACATTGCCAATGCCAACGCGGTTGCAGCACATCTAGCACAACATCCGCAGGTGTCCTGGGTCATCCACCCCAGCTTGCCGAATTACCCGCAAAAAGAAGAAGTGAAGCGCATCGCCCCAAAGGGATTGACTGCTTTGATCGGCTTTGGTATCAAAGGTGGACGGGAGGCCGGGCGTGTGTTCATCGACAACCTGAAGTTGTTCTCGCACGTGGCCAACATCGGCGATGCAAAGTCGCTGGCGATTCATCCGGCCACCACCACGCACTCGCAACTGACGCCAGATGAGCAGGTCAGCACCGGTGTGACCGATGACTTTGTGCGTCTGTCGATCGGGTTGGAAGACGTGCGCGACATCATCTGGGACCTGGATCAGGCGCTGGCTGCAGCGGCTGCATCGGTCAAAGCATGATCGTTCAAACCCAATACGTCACATTTGAGCGCGAGTTGAAACTGGACAGCGGGGCAACGCTGGGGCCGATCACACTTGCGTACGAAACCTATGGGCAACTGAATCAGGATCGCAGCAATGCGATCCTGATTTGCCATGCCTGGAGCGGCGACGCACACGTAGCCGGCTATCACACGCCCAATGATCCCAAGCCCGGTTGGTGGGATGAAGCGGTCGGGCCGGGTAAGGCGTTTGACACGGACAAGTACTTCATCGTGTGCTCAAACGTCATCGGCGGCTGCGCCGGCAGCACCGGCCCAACCTCAATCAACCCTCACACCGGCAAGCCGTATGGCTTGTCTTTCCCGATCGTCACCATCCGCGACATGGTGGAAGCCCAACGCTGGCTCATGGACCATCTGGGGCTGACCTCCTGGTTGACGGTGACCGGCGGGAGCATGGGCGGCATGCAGGCATTGCAGTGGGCAGTCTCGTATCCAGAGCGGGTGCGCAGTGCAATCATCTTGGCGGCTACGGCGGCGCTGTCGCCGCAAACGATCGCCCTCAACGAGGTGGCGCGGCAGGCCATCTATGCTGACCCGAACTGGAACAAAGGCGACTACTACGGACGCACACCGCCCAACGCCGGCCTGGCGGTCGCGCGTATGATCGGCCACATCACCTTCCTGAGCGACGCATCGATGCGTGAGAAGTTTGGGCGGCGGTTGAAAAACGAAAAGTACGGCTACAGCTTCGAGACCGAGTTCGAGGTGGAAAGCTATCTGCGCTATCGCGGCAACGCGTTTACCAAGCGTTTCGACGCCAACTCCTTCTTGTATCTGAGTAAGGCCATGGACTACTTCGATCTGGCCTACGGGTTGCCCTCGCTGGCGAGCGCCTTCCGCCACATCACCGACACGCGCTTTCTGGTGGTGAGCTACACCTCGGACTGGCTCTATCCGTCCTGGCAATCCAAAGAGCTGGTGCGCGCACTCCTGCAAAACGGACTAGACGCCACCTATGTTGAGATCGACAGCAACTACGGCCACGACGCTTTTCTGCTGGAAGTAGATCGGTTGGCCGAACTCACCCGCGATTTTCTCAAACGAGTGGAGACAACGGATTGGCGAGTCACCGTCTCGATCTAGACGCCATCATCGACCTGATTCCCGCCAAAGCGCGTGTGCTAGACCTGGGCTGTGGCGATGGCTTGCTGCTTGCATTGCTGGCACAGCGCCGGCAAGTTTTGGCGCGCGGCGTCGAGTTGAACGAAGCAAACGTGCGCGCTTGCATCGCCCGTGGCCTGTCGGTGCGGCAAGGCAACATCGAAGAAGGGCTGGCCGATTACACTGACCAGGCCTTTGACTACGTGATTCTGAGCGAAACGTTGGCCTATCTCGACCGGCCGCTGCCCGTAGTGCAAGAGATGTTGCGGGTAGGCAAGCGCGCCGTGATCTCGTTCGACAACGCCGGCTATTGGGCCGAGCGGTGGCGCGCCCTGCGTGGACGCGGGGCGGGATATGATTTGTGTTCTGGCGAGCCGCGCGCACGCGCCATCACACTGGCACAATTCATCGAGTTCGTGACATGCGCTGGCGCCCATGTCGAGCAGCGCATTTTCATCGGCCGGCGCGGCCGGGTGCGCTACTGGCCGACCTTATTCGCTCGCATCGCTGTGTATGTGATCACCCGCCTATAGGAGTGTGGTATGGTGCGCGCTAAACTCTGAACTCCACTGGCCTGTTTGAGGGTTGGCGCGTCACTATGTTCTACGATGAAGCACAGATCACCGTCATCGCTGGCCGTGGCGGCGACGGAGTGGTGAGTTTCCGGCGCGAAGCCATGGTGCCACGTGGCGGGCCGGATGGCGGTAACGGAGGGCGGGGTGGCGATGTCATTCTGGTCGTCAACCGTCACTTGAACACGTTGGGGCGTTTTCGCCATCAGCGCCGCTTTGTGGCTCCCGACGGCAAGCCGGGACGGGGCAAGAACCAGACCGGCCGTTCGGGCAGGCCGCTGTACATTGACGTGCCGCCGGGCACAGTCGTGCGCGATGCAGCGACCGATGCCGTGATTGCCGACCTGGTGAGACACGGCCAACAGGCGATTGTGGCGCGCGGCGGGCGCGGTGGGCGTGGCAACGCTGCGTTTGCCACACCGAACAATCAGGCGCCTCAAATGGCCGAGAACGGCGCGCCCGGTGAAACACGCGAGCTGCTGCTGACTTTGAAATTGATCGCCGACATCGGGCTGGTGGGCATGCCCAACGCTGGCAAAAGCACGTTATTGGCTGCGCTCACAGCCGCTAAGCCAAAGATCGCCGACTACCCCTTCACCACCTTACAGCCCAACCTGGGCGTCGCCGAAATCGACGCCGTGCGCACGGTCGTGCTGGCCGACATCCCCGGCCTGATTGAGGGCGCCAGCCAGGGAGCCGGCCTGGGCATCGAGTTTCTCAAGCACATCGAGCGCACGCGGGTGCTCATCCACCTCATCGACGGATTGAGTGAAGACCCACTGCGCGACTATCACACCATCCAAAAAGAAATGGCCGCATTCGGACACGGCCTAATCGACAAGCCCCAAGTGCTGGCAATGACCAAGATGGACTTGCCGGATGCTCAAGCAGCTTATGAGTTATATTGCAAAGGCGATCCCACCTCGCCCCTGCACGACGCCTTACCGATTTCAGCGGCCAGCGGCAAAAACACACGCGCCTTGCTGGAGAGAGCAGTGCGCATCTTAGACGAGCTGCCCTCGCTGCCAGAAGAAGAACCGGTCGCACTCGAAGAATTGACTGCCGCCGAGCAGGAGCACGGTTTCGAGATCACCCGCGAAGGCGGCGGCTTTCGCATTCACAGCCCTGTTGTGTTACGTCGTGTGGAGACAACGCGCTGGGACTTGGACGAGGCTGTGCAACGCTTTCAGCGTTTCCTCGAGCGCAGCGGCATCAGCGCCGCCTTAGAAGCCCAAGGAGTCAAGCCGGGCGATATCATCTACATCGGCGATTACGAACTGGAATGGGGCGAGTGAATGTTGGATTCAGGATGGGCAGTTACAATCCAAACCCAACACGATGCACATCGGGGTTTTAGGCGGCACATTCGATCCGCCGCACATCGGGCATCTGGTGATTGCCGATCAAGCCTGCGATCAATTGCAGCTAGATCAGGTGTGGTTTGCGCCGGCCGGCGATCCGCCGCACAAAGGCGACCAGGTTACGCCGATTGCTCATCGCGTTGCGATGTTACAACTCGCCACGCAGGACAATCCTTGCTTTGCATTGTGCCGCGTGGACGTAGAGCGGCCCGGCCCCCACTTCAGTTTTGAATTAATGGAAATCTTGAATCGCCAGTATCCAACCTATGCTTGGCATTTCATTCTCGGCGCCGACTCATTCATCGAAATGCCCAAGTGGCGCAGCCCGGAACGACTATTCCGTGTGGCGCGCCTGGCAGTAGCTCGGCGGCCGGGCGTCCCTGTTGAGGCCGATCAAGTCGAGCGTGCGCTGCCCGGCATCCTGCAACGCGTGGACTGGGTGGACACACCGCTGCTCGACATTTCCTCCACCGATTTGCGTCAGCGCGTGCGGGCCGGCCGGTCATTGCGCTACGTCGTGCCGGAGGCCGTTGCCTGCTATATTCAGCAACACCAACTGTATCGATAGGCGCGCTGGTTACTCTCGCAAACCAGGAGCACATCTCATGTCCATCCGAATCGGCATCCTCGGTTTTGCACACGGTCATGTCAATCTGTACTGCAATGAATGGCGCGATAACCCTGGCCTGAGTGTGTCGGTCACAGCCGGCTGGGATCACGACGCAGACCGGCTCGACCAGAGTGTAAAAACCTATCACTTCAGCCCTTATGCCACCCCTACTGCGCTGCTATCAGAATCCGGCGTTGAGGCGGTGGTGATCGCCGCCGAAACTTCTTTGCACGCAGAGTTGGTGGAGCAAGCGGCGGCTGCCGGCAAGGCAATCGTCCTGCAAAAGCCGATGGCGCTGACCTTGGCCGAGGCCGATCGCATCGTCGCGGCAGTCCATCAACACAACGTTCCGTTCAGCATGGCTTGGCAAATGCGCGTCGATCCCCAAAACATACAGATCAAGGAACTGCTCAGCAGCGGGCGATTCGGCAAAGTGTTTATGGTGCGCCGACGACACGCGCTCAACACGCACGAATGGCCGACATTCACCTCGTTGTGGCACACTAAACCCGAACTCAACCGCGATATCTGGGCCGATGACGCCGCCCACGCTATCGACTTTATTTACTGGTTGTTCGGCGCGCCGGAAACAGTTACCGCCGAGATCGATTCGCTGTTCGACCCGCGCGTGCCGATGGACAACGGAATTGCCGTCTATCGCTACCCGGGCGGCCCAATCGCCGAGGTGGTGTGCTCGTTCACCTGCGCGGCAGCCGAGAACACCGTCGAGATCATTGCGGAGAAAGGCAGCATCATTCAAAACTACGGTGATGTGCCAAGCTGCAACGTGCCGCGCCCGGAAAACGCCCCAGGTCTGAAGTGGTACATGTCTGCGGACAAGCAGTGGACGTATAGCCAGATTCCCTCGCCGGCTCATCACAGTCAGCGCATCGCTGGCCTAGCCAAACCAATTGCAGAGTTTCTCGCCGGCCGGCGCCCACCGATCGCCACGGCGGAAGAAGGCCGTACCGTGTTGCGCATGACGCTCGCCTGCTATGTGTCGGTACGCGAAGGTCGGCGCGTTCGCATTGACGATCCGGCAGTGGAGCGCGTGTAGGCTTAGAGTTTATGAGCCTCATAACAGGCCGGGCTGACGAGGTGGTTCGTAGGGCAACCCCAGATGTTCATAAGCGCGCTGGGTTGCTACGCGCCCGCGCGGTGTGCGATCCAAGAAGCCGAGCTGCAACAGGTACGGCTCAACGACATCCATAATCGTGTCGCCTTCCTCGCTGATACTGGCAGCGATCGTCTCTAGGCCAACCGGACCGCCGGCAAATTTCTCAATGATTGTGCGCAGCACACGCCTATCCAGGTCATCAAGGCCAAGTGCATCGACTTCCATGAGTTGCAACGCCTCCACGGCCAGAGCCGGCGAGATGTGCCCATTCGCCTTAACTTGGGCGTAGTCGCGCACCCGTTTGAACAAGCGCAGCCCCACGCGGGGTGTGCCACGCGCACGGCGAGCAATCTCGCTGATAGCCGGCGGATCGATGCTTGTATTCATCAGGCGGGCCGCGCGCGCCACAATCTGTTCCATCGCCTCTAACGAATAAAAATCCACACGGAAGGTGGCACCGAAGCGCGCGCGCAACGGCGCAGTCATGAGCGCGAGGCGGGTCGTGGCTCCGACAATGGTGATAGGCGGTAGTTTCAGCCGCACACTGCGCGCGCCGGGGCCTTTGCCGATCACGATATCCAGCGCGTAATCCTCCATAGCCGGATACAAGATTTCTTCAACGGCTCGATTCAGGCGATGAATCTCGTCGATGAACAATAAATCGTTTTTGCGCAGATTGGTGAGAATGGCTGCCAAGTCGCCGGCGCGTTCGATAGCCGGCCCAGAGGTGACGCGCAGATTGGCGCCCATCTCGTGAGCGATCACGTGCGAGAGGGTCGTTTTGCCCAAGCCGGGCGGACCGTAAATCAGAATGTGATCCAAAGCCTCGCCACGCGCGCGCGCCGCCTGAATCAAGATGCGCAAGTTATCGCGCACTTTATCCTGACCGATCAAATCATCGAGGGTACGCGGACGCAGCGCCCGATCCAACGCGATGTCGTCAGCCGGCTGTGCATCGCCGGAGACGAGGCGCGCCGGCGCATCCTGGTTGTATGCGGCCATGCGACGGATTATAGAACAATCGTTCGCAATGTTAGAATCTTTACATGCCGTTCCTGATCGATGGCCATAACCTAATTGGCCAAATGCCCAACCTGTCGTTGAGCGATCCGGACGACGAGAACAAGCTGATTGCGCGACTGAAGGAATTTTGTGAGCGAGCAAACAAGCGTGTGATCGTCGTGTTCGATCCCAGTCCGCATCAGATCGCACCGGCAATCGGGCACGGGCGCGTGCATTTGGGCAGACTCACTGCGCACTATGCGCCGGCTGGCAGCAAGGCCGACGACATCATCCGCCTACTGGTGAGCGAGATCACGGACAAGCAGGGATGGATTGTGGTCACTTCTGACTCATCTGTGGCCAACTTCACCCGCATGAGCGGTGTACGGGTTGAATCATGCGCCAAGTTCATACAGCGGATGCGCAACGCCTCGGCAACACCAGCGCCGACGGATAAACCTCAAGCCGGTCAGCATGAGGTAGAAAACTGGGCAGCTGTTTTCAAAGAGCCGCCGCCATCGGCCAACGACAAACGTGCTACACCGCCTCTTAAACGCAAGCCGCCTAAAAAGAAAAGGTCTCAGGTCTTGGCCGAGCAACTGCGTAACGTGCGCCCGCTCTTCTAACCCCAGCGACAACATTCAGGGTCTGAAATAATCCGGGACAGGCAGGGCAATGGATGCATCCAAGCGCCAACCGATGCGTGCTATGTTGCCTATAATCGCCGTATGGAAGAACGGCACAGTGTTGTCACGCCGGAGAGCATTAGCTTCAGTTACGATATCGCCGGCATCGGCTCGCGCTTCATCGCCGCTTTGGCCGACTTCCTC
>JANWVJ010000249.1 GCA_025056895.1 Thermoflexales bacterium | reverse complement strand
CTGCGAATTGCTGAGGAGACGACGCCGGCTGCCATCATACTTGATGTGATGATGCCGGAGGTGGATGGCTGGCAGATACTTCAGGAGCTGCGCCGCCGGCCGCTCACGGCACGCACTCCCATCATCATTTGCAGCGTGTTCAACAATCCGGCGCTGGCGTTGTCACTGGGGGCGACGCGCTACCTGCTCAAGCCCGTCCGGCGGGACGATGTGTTGCGCGTTCTGGCCGAGGTTGGTGCGATTTGACGACTGTGCAGGCGCAGAGCACAGGCTGTCCAACAAAGATTGCAGACAGCTCAGTGTCTCGAAAGGTTGGAAGCCGATGTCGCGCGTCACTGTCAACCGGCCAGGGTGGTAGCGTAAGGCATCCTCTGCGTAACTGGTCACCGTGAGTAGGATCACCGGTATGCCATCTGCCTCTGGCATGTGCCGCAGCTGTGACAGCATTTCGAATCCATCCATTACGGGCATGGCTAAGTCGGTCAAAATCACGTCAGGCCGGCGCTCCCGTATTGCGCGCAACGCCTGTTCACCGTCATAAGCGTGTCGCACTTCGCCTACCATTCCTGAAGCAGTCAACATGCGTTCCACCAATTCGCCAAATCCGCGGTCGTCGTCCACAATCAGCACCTCGCGACAGGGTGCTAGCTGGCCCACCGTGCGCGAGAGCTGCTCCAGTGTAATGGGTTTGGTCAAGCACGCAGTCACTCCTAAAGCAGAAGCAATCCATGCATGACTGGGCAGCGAGCATTCGATTATCGGTACGCCGCCCAGACGACAGACAAGCTGATCCGACCTGCTGGCGCGATCGGGAGGCGTGTTACGAATAACCACACGGGCGTTTTCCAGTGCAATATGTTCGTTAAGACGGTCTTCATCAGGCAGATGTAAAAACTCGTAGCCGTCTACGTGCCGGCTTATC
This sequence comes from Thermoflexales bacterium, assembly GCA_025056895.1. Lineage (GTDB taxonomy): Bacteria > Chloroflexota > Anaerolineae > J036 > Brachytrichaceae > Roseilinea. The sequence continues at coordinate 1,825 of JANWVJ010000249.1, read as the reverse complement.
AGCGCTGTCACAGTTGGATCCGGGTCTATCACTAAAACGTGCGGATACTTCTCGAGCGATGGTTCCTTCAAAGGATTGACTCGTTTCGGCCGCGCAATAGGCGGACGTGCGCCGGGGATCGGCAGCGCAACGTAGAAGGTCGATCCTCTGCCCACTTCGCTCTCGACCCAGATGCGACCATCGTGGGCTTCGACAAGCCGCTTACAGATCGCCAGCCCCAGCCCAGCACCTTCGTGGTTGCGGCGCAGCGATCCGTCCACTTGGTAGAACTCCTCGAATACGCGCGACAGCTTGTCGGGCGGAATACCGACCCCAGTGTCGCTGACACTAATCACTACCTCATCTCTTGCGCGTTCCGCCTTGACTCGAATAGCTCCCTGGGTAGTGAAACGCTGGGCATTCGAGAGCAGATTGAGCACCACTTGGCGAACGCGTGTTGTATCGATGTGCAGTGCTGGCAGTCCCGGCTCAATCAATAGCGTCAGTTCAACTGGTCGGCCGCGCAGCAGTGCAGAGGCAATTTCAACTGCACTTTGCAACAGCGGTTCGATATTCACTGTTTCCTTGTTCAATGTGAAGGTGCTCATCTCGAAGCGGGACAGATCGAGAATGTCGTCAATCATCTCCAGCAAATGCACGCTGCTGCGGTGAATCTGATAGATGTCTCGCCGCAGTGTGGCCGACCACATCACATCGCCATAAACCTCCGGCGAGAAGTACATCATCTCGCTGAACCCCACGATCAGGTTGAGCGGAGTGCGCAGTTCGTGGCTTATGTTGGCGGCGAACTGCTCCTTCATCCGGCGCGCTTCTTCAGCATGCGCTCTCGCTATCTCCAGTTCCTGGTTCGACCGCTCGATCTGATAGTTGGCTAGCTCTAGTGATTTGAGAGTGCGTTTCAATTCGGCCTGATTCTTTTGCGCTTCCTCTAGCAGCTCATCGGCGCGGCGCTGCATGACACGCGCCCATTGCAGGGCGGTGAACAGCGTATTGGTGACCAGCCAGGACAATCCCGCCCCTATTAGCAAAGCGATCATTATGGCTGGCGCTGCATAATCGCGCGACGGGTCGATCTGATTCAGGCGGATGATTAGTGTACCGACTGTGACTGCTGTCAGCCAGCTGCTGTTCCGGACCAGGAAAGCATTAGCAAATGTCACAAGCAGGCCCAGAAACGGCAGCCAGGCAGCGTCAATCAACCAGATGGCAAGTGGTAGGAGAGCAGTGATGCCCCATACCAGCGTGTGGCGGGCCAAGCGTGGATGTTGTCTGTTTAGTTGCTGGACCGCGCCGCCGACACCTGCCAGTCCCAACCCCAATCCAAACACGGCGGTGTTCAAAGGTCGTATCGGCAAAACGGCCCATGCCATCACCGCGCCAGCAACCACCAGGCAAAAAGCCAGATGCCCCGTTAATTGCTGGCGCAGGTCCTCTAGGTTGACGTGGCCAGCCTCATCGGCTGGTTGCGGCGGTGGAGTTGGCAGCAATAAATGAGTCATCACATCGCCTTGTGCACCCATGTTATTAACTGTGGCAGAGATAGTGCGAATCGGTTCAGGTTGCATATATGCTACTTGCTCTGTAGGCAGGGCCAGTTTGACCAAATGAACACCCACGCAGGTTACAGGACAGATACTTGTCACTCAAGGAAGCATGGAGATTGGTTCTTTCGCTTAGGGAATATGTAGAGTGTGAGATAAACCTTTTGCTATCCCGGCACGTTGCCTCTAGCCACTGCACTAGTCAAAACCACAACCCACGCCTCTTCTCTGACCTGCGCATTTTGACCCCTGGAATCTGCCCAATCATACATAGGTCCCAATAC
>JANWVJ010000248.1 GCA_025056895.1 Thermoflexales bacterium | reverse complement strand
ATTGAGCTAGAGGGCACGTTCCCGCTGCCCGAAGCGCAGGTCGATCGTTTCCTGCTGCGGATCCGCGTGGGTTATCCCACCGAAGATGAAGAACGCCTTATTCTGACTCGTTTCGAGCGGAGTGATCCACTGGAAATGCTCGGTCCAGTCGTGGATATCAACGATTTAACAGCCATGCAGACAGCTCGCCGAACGGTGCGCGTAGAACGCAGCGTAGCCGATTACTTGCTGGCTGTATGTCGGGCGACACGCACTGCAGCCGGCGTACAACTGGGCGTCAGCCCACGCGGGACGTTGGCGCTATACCGCGCATCGCAAGCACGCGCTGCTATTCATGGCCGCGAATATGTGTTGCCGGACGACGTAAAAGCCCTGGCTCAGCCGGTGCTAGCACACCGCATCGTCATCGACGGGCAAAGTCGGCTGCGCGGACGCAAAGCAGAGGATATTGTGCGCGAGGTAATCGAGCGCGTGCCGGCTCCAGTCGATCAGATTTGACAACGGGTGAAAGTTGTAAGACGGACATCGGGCGCATGTTTGATGAACGTTGGATAACGCTGTTTGTGTTTATCAGCATGGTCGGCATTGTGCTGCGTGCACCGGCGCTGGCCGGCCTCGGCCTGATCGGCCTGACAATCGCGGCCACCACGCGGTTGCTTGAACGGCACACATTACGCCACGTAGATTATGAGCGCCGCTTTAGCGAAACGCGCCTGTTCGTCGATGAGACAGTGACCATCAGCGGACATGTTGCCAATCGTGGGCGCCTGCCGGTCATCTCACTGATGATAGAGGACAGCACTCCCCGCACGTTCCGATTGCCGTCCACACACAAATCACACACAGTGACCGACGGCGCAGAGCGCGTCGATCTGACGCAGCTCCTCGCACTGAAGCCGGGCGAGCACACCAGCCGATCCACTGTGGTGCAAGCTACTCAGCGGGGCTATTACCCCTTCGGGCCGGCGCGTTTACGCGCCTTCGACATATTGGGCCTGTCGCTCGCCGAACGGATCGATCATCCGTCCGACGCGCTCATTGTTTATCCGCGCGTATATCCACTTGAGAAACCGGGCATTCCTACGCGCGATCCGTTTGGAGCGATGCCCGCAATGCGCCGCCTAATTGAGGATCCATCTTTGGTGATGGGGTCGCGCGATTATGAATACGGTGATTCATTTCGCCAGATTCACTGGAAGGCCACGGCCCATGTAGGCAAACTCCAGACGCGTGTGTGTGAACACACCAGCGATCCCACGGCGATGATTTTGCTGAACGTCACGACGTTGGAAAAGGACTGGCACGGGACGGATGTAGAACGCTTTGAGTGGGTTTTGTCTGTGGCCGGCAGTCTGGCCGTCTGGGCTAGTGAATGGGGCTGTACAGTCGGGCTATCATCGAACGGGTGCGCGCCAAACATGCCTCACGCGGTTCGGATTCCTCCACGTCGGGCGCCGAATCAACTTACGCGCATCATGGAAGGGCTTGCTGTGTTGATGGCGTTCACGGCCATGCAATTCGATATGTTTTTGTTGAGCGAACAGCGCCACGTGCCCTTTGGCGCGACTATCATTGTGGTGACGTCAATTGTGACGCCGGCCATCGAAGCATCATTACTGCGGCTGCACGCCCTGGGCAAGCGGCTAATCCTCATCAGCGCTGATTACACAGCACCTGATCTAAATACTTTGCCCTTCATCGCCTACCACGTTCCTCCGCCAGAGCACACCACTTTTCGCCAAGCAGTTCAAATCTCGCTGGGCGAGAGAGGAACAGGCAGAACATGAACTCACGCCGTGCAGTGTTGCTGCTGCTGAGTGGATTGGCAGAAGCGTCGCTGGTCCTGCCAATGATTTTGACCCTGCCTACTCCGCTGCGGATGTTCGACCATGCCGGCGCGCTGGCTGTTGCTTGGGCAATCATCTGCGGGGTGGCAAGCACCCGGCGCTGGCTGGGGCGATTGGATGCAGCATGGAACACCCAGCGGATTGTCATGGGAATCTGGTTAGCTGGGTTGTTAATCGCCTTCTTGATTGTCCTCCGGTTGGCAGGCATCACCCTCATCCCATTTGAGCTAGTCTTGGCAGTCGAATTTGCAGGTGTGCTGCTTCTATGGTGGCGGGGCATGGCGCTGGGTGCCTCGGACTTGCAGCCAGAGGATAGCCGGCTGCGTTTACAGATTGGCCTGGTGTTGTTTGTCTTATTTGGCGTGGCTTCTATGCTCGACCGTAACACAGCCTTGTTTGCATTCATCGTGCCATTTCTGTTCGGCACCATCCTAGCGATGCCGCTTAGCCATTTGGAGCACGTTGATCAAAGCACATTCGGCCGTCGCGTACAAATGGATATCGTTTGGTGGCGGGGTATCCTGTTGGGTGCCGGCGGGCCGTTGCTCCTCAGCCTAGCAGTGGTAGCTCTGTTCACCAGCGACGCTCTCACGCGCGGTGTGCAATTGCTAATTGCTATCCTAACGCTACCACTAGTCCTGTTGGCGATAGTAGTGGGGACGGTGCTCACCGAACTGCTGCGCCTACTGTTCCGGGAGCCAGTTGATTTGTCTTTCCTCTCCTCACTGAGCGAGATGGCGCAGCAATGGAATACAACAGACAATGCTTCTGAAAGCAGCAGATTTGCCGTGCCCGAAGAGGTGCGGGCTGTGTTGATCATTCTCGCTATTGTGTTGCTGATCGTATTCGTATCTTACTCAAGCGGGCGCGCACGACGCCAACAGAGGGTCGAACAGGCAGATATTGAGTCGCGGTACACAGCCGA
>JANWVJ010000247.1 GCA_025056895.1 Thermoflexales bacterium | reverse complement strand
CCTGGAGATTTCGACTACAACGCGCGTGCCGGCGCCGATGTGTGATTCGACGTGCAGGCGACCGCCTACGGCAGCGGCGCGCTCGTGCATGGCGGCCAAGCCTAGACTGGTATGGTGTTTGCCGGCGCGGTAGGCGCTGACATCAAATCCCACGCCGTCATCGCAGATGGACAACTGAACCAGATGCTCCTTTTCGTTTAAGCACACCGTCACCAGCGTGGCGCGCGCGTGCTTGGCAGCGTTGGTCAGCGCTTCTTGGGCGATGCGGAACAGATTGATCTCGACCATCTGTTCCAGGCGCGGCGTTGGCTCTGCGCCTTCGACCTGCGTCTGAACGCCGGTGCGCTCGGTGAAAAGTTGGCAAAACCAGCGCAGCGCAGCGAGCAAACCGTAGTCATCCAGCACAGGCGGGCGCAAGTCTGACATCAAATCACGGACGTGCTCCACCGTCTCTTCCAGCAGACTCATCGCGGCATCCAGCTTGGCGTTGATCACGCCGGCCTGCTGGGTGGACAATACGCTGCGCACCACATTGAGGGTAATCCCCAGGGCAGTCAGATTCTGTCCCACCCGATCATGCAGCTCGATGGCAATGCGCCGTCGCTCGGTCTCTTGAGTTTCAGACATACGCGCTGCCAAGCGATGAAGCTGTTCGCGGTGTTCACGAACCGACTTGATCAAGAACGCATTTTTAAGCGCCAACGCCAGATAGGTGGCTATCTCTCTGAAGACCAGATGCGTTTCAGAGGGCAGCTCGGCAGGGGCGTGCAGCGCAAGCGCGAGCAGGCCGATCAGCTCGCCGGCTGCTCGCAGCGGCACCAGCATCGTTAGGCCATGCCGGCGCATAGAGGATACAAACTCCGTTCGGCCTAACACTTGCATGAGCGCTGCTTCATCAGCAGCCGCCTTGAGCGCGCCGACCAGTGAGCTGATCGGGTACATAAAGCTCGTCTCAAATGGCAGGTCGGCTTGTGCGTCGGAACGCCACGTGCTGATCACGCGGATCGCCTGAACGTCCTCGTCCAGCGAACAGATCGCTGCCCAGCAACAGGGCACAAGCCGATTTAGCTCAGGCAAGACTGCCGCGCCGATATGTTCAGGCGTGTGCGAAGTCAAGATAAGCTGATAGATGCGATGGGTAACTTCTAGCCGGCGCAAATGGGCGCGGAGCATCGCTTCGGTGTGTCGCATGCGTGTCACGTCGCGCGCAATGGCCAACACTGTCTTCACTTGTCCATCTGCGCCCCACTCAGGCGTCAGCCGCGATTCAAAGCAGCGCACGCCATCGGGCGATGGCACCTCAAACTCCAGCCGGTGCGGGACGCCCTCCTCAAATACACGTCCAATCACGCGATGCCACTCGGCTGCTACTTCTGGGGGAATACCCACCTCCTGAGAGGTGCGCCCTAGAATCTGGTCAAGCGGTAGCCGGATCAATTGCTGAGCAGCCGGATTGACGTACACGAATTGAAAACGGCGATTTAGGCGCGCCATCGGGTCGGGCAATATCTCGACCAAGGCGCGAAAATCGTCCGGCTGTAAGGTCAGCTCGGCATCCAACAAGACATTTGTTACCATGTCAACAAACAGCCAACGAAATACGGCTATGATCGCATCAAATCGATCACCTTAACACAGAGTATATCACTTCTTGGATCGGTCGAATCCGCATTTTCATGAAACAAGAGCGCCAGGTTGGCTATGCAGCATATCACACAACATGACATTAAGCCGAGTTAACACACAGACAAAGGCAACTTAACGTGTGCTGTTTAAGTTTTGGATTGCGGACGGATCGATGTGCGGCCTGAATACAGCCCTGCACCGGGCAGCGCCGGCGCATCGATCAATAGACGAACGAAGAACCATCGCCGCTTGAAGCGTCGCTTGAGGCGCTGTTTGAAGTGGCTGACGACTGCGGCGTCAACATCCCGCAGAACGCACGCTGCGCGCCGACTTCGGCGCGCAGCGTTTGCTCGGGCGATGAGTCAAGCCAGCCAAGCCGGTGAGGGCGAGCAGTACAGATAAAGCGCCGGCAGGTTGAGTTGCCGGTCACGTCATTCAGCGGCGTCAGTCTAGTTGTTCGACCAGGTAGTTTTGGATGCCCATTTGTTTGATCTGGTCAAGCTGGGCTTCCAACCAATCGACGTGCTCTTCCTCGTTGCGGAGAATGGCCTCCAGCAACTCACGCGTGCCGTTGTCGGCGACCTCAACTGCTTGGCGAATGGCGGCGTTATACATTTTCACCGCTTCATACTCGGCGTTTAGATCGGCGCGATGTTGAGCTTCCACATCTGAGCCGATGTAAATCTTGTTTAGATTGCTGACAATCGGCTGGCCTTCGAGGAACAGAATGCGAGCGATCAACTTTTCGGCATGTTTCATCTCGGTGATCGCACGCTTTTCAATGGCCTCGTGCAGTTTGTGGTAGCCCCAGTTGGCGCACATTTCTGAGTGTACGATGTACTGATTGATCGCTGTCAGCTCATCGGCCAAAAGGGCATTGAGCGTTTGAATCAACTGGTCGTTTCCCTTCATGACACACTCCTTCTCAGGGCGGCTTCAGCGCCCGTTCAACCAACCCCGCGCGACGATGTTGTTAAAACTGGTGCGCACACTTTCCAGCTCGCCCTTTGGGCATTGATCTTGCTCGACGATGTACCAATCCACCCCCAAACGGTCGCCGGCCTCGAAGATGGGTCCGAATTCGATACACCCTTCGCCCACAATCTCAAATGTGCGCGGCTCGGTCTTAGTCATATCTTTGATATGCAGCAGCGGAGCGCGCCCATCCAGGC
>JANWVJ010000246.1 GCA_025056895.1 Thermoflexales bacterium | reverse complement strand
ATTTTTGCCTTCGTCGCGTTCGGTGGCTTTTCTCAAGTCGGCTTGGCAGGCTGTAGGCGGCTATCCAGAATGGTTGGACTACTGCGAGGACTTGATCTTTGACTTCAAGCTGAGGGCGCGATTCGGGCTGCCGGCGTTTGCAAGCGACGCAATTGCCTACTTTCGCCCACGCACCTCGTTGACCGCGTTCATCAAGCAATACTATCGCTACGCACGCGGCGACGGCAAAGCAAACTTGTGGTGGAAACGACACGCGACGCGCTATGCCACCTATCTTATCATCCTGCCTGCCCTGCTGGCCGGCATGATGGGGGCCCCATCTTCAAGCTGGCAGGTGCTGTGCGCTGCTCTGCTGGGGTTCGGCGCCGGCATCTATCTGCGCCGGCCATACCGCCGATTGCCGGCTGTGTGGCACACGCTGCCCCCGCTGGGCAAGCTAATGGCCTTGTTGTGGGTGCCTGTCATCCGCATCGCCGGCGACGTAGCCAAAATGGCCGGCTATCCCGTTGGCTTGTGGTGGCGCAGGCAGCATCGATCGGTGATCGACACCGAATAAGCAGCAAAGGCATCTCAGCTCAGGTGGGTCACTTTTCCTACTCGATTCCCGGCAAAGGCTGACGATGCACGAGCGTTGCCGAAGCCTGGGCTACCGGCATCAGCACGACATCGTTGATGTTGACATGCGGTGGGCGCGTAGCGCAGAAGAGCACCACATCGGCCACATCGTTGGCGCTGAGCGGCCGCAATCCTTCGTACACCTTTTTGGCCCGTTCGACATCCCCGTGAAAGCGCACGATGCTGAACTCGGTTTCCACCAGGCCCGGGTCAACCGAGGTGACTCGCACCGGCGTGCCGAGCAAATCCATCTTCAGCCCTTCGGTGATGGACTTGACGGCAGCCTTGGTTGCGCAATACACCGCGCCGTTCGGATAGACAGCATGGCCGGCGATTGAGCCGATGTTGATGACATGGCCGCGTTGTCGCGCGACCATTCCGGGCACCACCGCGCGCGTCACATACACCAGCCCTTTGACGTTTGTATCCACCATCTCATCGACATCTTGCAAGTCGTATTCGTGCAGCTTGGTCAGGCCACGACTCAGGCCGGCGTTGTTGACCAGGATATCGATAGCCTGCCATTCTGCCGGCAGGCCGGCAATCGCTGCCTGCACGGCTGCTTGATCGCGCACGTCGAGTGCAAAACAATGGGTTGGCACATTCAGTGCAGCGGCCAAGCGATCCAGGCGATCGACACGCCGTGCGCACAATATCAAGCGCGCCCCGGCCGCAGCAAACGCGCGCGCGCATGCTTCGCCGATGCCGCTGCTGGCACCGGTGATGAACACAATCTTATCTTTCACAGAGTAAGTCATGGTTTGTACCCCTATGTCACGCACTCAGCAGTTGTTTTACGTGTCGGCAGCCAGGCGCGCGTAAATCCCTTCTAGATGGGGGACGATCACGCGCCAATCGTAGCGCGCGGCGACAAACGCCTGCGCGCGCCGGCCCATCTCTGCGCGGCCATGCGGGTCTCGCAACAAGTCGATCACGGCCTGGGCGAACGAGCCGGCATCATCTGCGATTAGCAACTCGTCGCCCGACGTCACTTCAAACCCTTCGCAGCCGCGCGAGGTGGTCACAATCGCGCGCTGCATCGCCATGGCCTCTAACAGTTTGAAGCGCGTGCCGCTGCCGACTAAGAGCGGCGCGATGTACACATCGGCTTGTCGGATAAACGGGCGCGTATCGTCCACCGCACCGGTAATCGTGATACAAGAGTCGGCCCGCAACCGATCGAGGCGCGGGCTGGGATTTTGGCCGACAATCAGCCAACGCACATCGGGAATGTGCTGCCGCACGAATGGCAACACCTGATCGGCAAACCACAGCACAGCATCCACATTCCAGCGGAAATCCATCTTGCCGGTGAAGAGGAGGGTCGGCGAAGCAGCATGAGTCAACCGATCGGCAAGATCGGGCGCGGCATAGTGATCTACTTCGATCCCGTTAAAGATTACGTGGGGTCGAACGCCGGGATCGAGCTTACGAATCGATGCGGCGTCCTGCGGCGACACACACAGCGTGGCGCGCGCGGCGCGCACCATTCGGCGTTCGAACTGCACCAGACGCCGCCAGTTGATAAAGGAATACAGAGCCGCATGCCAACGTCGGGGGTTACGCACGTCGGCCTCAAATGCGCGGCGCTGCAACAAGTACTCACAATTGTGATCGTCGAAGACCAGGGCCGGCCGAGAACGACCGGCCGTGGCCGATAGGCTGGCTAATAGGCTGGCCGATTCCAGGGCATACCGGGCGAGTTCGATACCTTCGATCTGAACGATGTCAAAGTCGCGCTCGCGGAGCCATCGTTCAAACTGCGCAGCAAAACGCGGCGACCACAATCGCCAGGCCATATCAGGCAAGGACGAGGTGATCAGGGTGCGCAGGCGTCGGCGTAATGAGCGGCGCGGCGCCGGCAGGGCGCAGGCCTCGGCACAGACGCGGCGCAAGGCATCCGGCATGTCGGCCAGCTCACGTCTTTGATCGGGAGCGAGCTGTTCATCAAACGACAACAGCCAGAGTTCATGCCGGTCGGCCAGGCCGGAGATCAAGCCCCAGTTGCGCAAGGCCGTGCCTTGGCGAGGTGGAAACGGCACCTGAGGAGTGAGGAACAAGATGCGCATACCGTGCAGAGGATTGTAGTGGATGCGTTAGGTGTGGGACAGGACGCGCCGGTACACGTCGCGGGTGGCGTGCGCCGCGCGGCGCCATGAGAAATGTTGCGCACGCCGGAGGCCAAGCTGGATGCAGC
>JANWVJ010000245.1 GCA_025056895.1 Thermoflexales bacterium | reverse complement strand
GGCGTTTGGGTCAGTGACGGGTCAACCAACTTGACCGGAAGGGATCGGGGCGTGTCTTCGGTGCGCCCTTCTGCTGCCGTCCGATGTGCGGCGAGGCGCGCATCGGACAACTGATCAGGCAAATGGGCAGGGGGCACCTCTCGAACCAACAGAGGCCGGAGCGCAACAACAGCACTGATCAGAAGGAGGGCGCCCCACATCACAACCGCCGCCAAGCGGGCCAAGCCGCCCTCAGAGCCTAACGCCCCAAACACCAAGCGCGAGAGCACCCATCCCACAGCTCCCCCACCGCCGCCGTCACGTGCGAGAATAAAAGCGTCTAGCCCGAACGAAAGGGAATGCATGAGGGCCAGCAACGCCAAAAAGGCCAGTTCGCCGGCGATGATTTGAATCCATTGCTGGGCGCCGAACCGAGCCGGAGGGCGCCAGAGCAAGCGGCCGCCTGTCGCGATCAAGACGAGGCAGAGCAAGACCGCGCCGAGGCCAAATGCGCGGCGCAGCAACTCACCCACGGCAAAGACCAGGCCGCCGGCATTCCATCCGACGGCCGTCACCATGCCGGCCAACCCAACCGCAATCAACAACACTGCGCCGGCGACACGCCACAACCCACGCCGACGCAAGACATGCCGCAGACTCTGTGACAGCAGCGAGGATGGGAGATACACGCGCTTTGCGTCGCGCGCGGCAGGTTTTGTCCTGGCCATAGGCTGTCTAACGTATCGCACGCGCCGGCAAAAGGAGCCGTACAACGTGCAATGCTCCTAGGGCTTTACGCCGCGCAAGCTAAGCGCCAAACGGCGCATCTCACCATCCACTCCGATAACGCGCGCGGTGAGGTATTCCCCTTCCCTGACCACATTGCGCGGGTGCAAAAATGATCCTTCGCCTAACTCACTGACGTGGATCAATCCTTCCAGATCATCCTCTACCTTTACAAACACACCAAAGTCCACCACGTTGGTAACCCGTCCGCTGATCATCTGGCCGACGGTGTAGCGCCGTTCAATGCCCATCCACGGATCAGGCTTGGTGCGCTTGAGGCTCAAGGCCACTCGCCCTTCCTCTGGGTCCACACTCATCACAAACACATCGATCTCCTGGCCAATAGTGAGGACATCACGCGGGTGCCCGACGCGGCTCCAGGACATCTCACTGACGTGAATGAGTCCCTCGTACCCGCCCAGATCAACGAAAGCGCCAAATGCGGTCAGGTTGGTCACACGGCCGCGACGCACTTCGCCGGGTATGATTTCATTGAGCAACGGAGGGACTTCTCGTCTTTTCTTCTCCTGCGCGGCGCGTTCAGAAAAGACAATGCGATCCCGCGACGGATCGACTTCGATGACGCACACGCCAATGCGCTGGCCGATGTAGCGCGCCAAAGCTGCTCGTCGCGCTGCTTCGTCGAGCTCTGGCGTCACATCAAGCAAATGGGAAGCAGGAACAAAACCTCGCAAGGTGTGATAACGCACGATCAAGCCGCCGCGATTCGAGGCGGTCACTTCCACTTCAAGCACATCACCATGCTGCATGGCCTCGCGCAGCGCAACCCAAATTTCAGGCGCGTGCGGCCCAAAAGCGGAGCCAACTCGTTCTGATTCCCAGACGTTACGCAGTTGGGCCGATGCTACTCCACTGCCATACCCGTTAGTGCGCCGACGTGCTTCAGCGCTGCTGTCAGGATTCAGACGATCTTGGCTCCACACCTCGACGTCTTTGAGCAATGATTCCCAGTAGCCCTCGTCCAGAACCAGGTCTTCAGGCCGGTACCCCATATTGCATCTTCACTCCTTGTCTCCAACGCAGAGACCGGCGCTTTCCCCTCAAACCGCGGGGGCAGCGCGCAGGATGAGCGTCTCTTTACTGTGAAGCGTTAGACAACGATATGCGCAGGTCGTTCAGCGCGCGGATTCACGTTCTAGCCGTCTGTCAATCAGAATTCAGGTGGCTATTATAATTCGACAGTTCAGATTGCGTTATCTGCCATTCTCACGTGCAGCGGAGCTGACCCCAATGGTTGATATCATAGGGCGTGCTTGCGCCTGTAATCCAACAACAAGGAGCATCTAAACAACACATGGCTAAGAAACCTGAAAAGCTGGAAGAAATGAAGGCAGCGGCGAAGAGGAAAGTTCGCGTCGCCATTATTGGCGTGGGCAATTGCGCCAGCGCTCTGGTGCAAGGGGTGCATTACTATCGGAACGCCAAAGACGGTGACTTCGTTCCGGGACTGATGCATGTGCGACTGGGCGATTACCATGTCAGCGACATCGAATTCACCGCCGCGTTCGACATCGACGCCAACAAAGTCGGCAAAGACCTGAGCGAGGCCATTTTCACTTACCCCAACAACACCTACAAGTTCAGCGATGTGCCTTACATGGGTTGCTGTGTGCATCGCGGCATGACCCACGATGGGCTGGGCAAGTATCTGTCTCAGATCATCAAGAAGGCACCGGGCGAGACGGCTGACATCGTTCGCATTCTGAAGGAGACGCAGACCGATGTGGTAGTGAGCTACTTGCCGGTAGGCAGCGAGCAAGCTACCAAGTGGTATGTGGAGCAAGTTTTGCAGGCCGGCTGCGCATTCGTGAACTGCGTGCCTGTGTTCATCGCCCGCGAACCATACTGGCAGCGCCGCTTTGAGGAGAGAGGCTTGCCGGTGATCGGCGACGATATCAAGAGCCAGGTCGGCGCGACGATTTCGCATCGCATGTTGGCGCATCTGTTCGTCGAGCGCGGCGTGCGCATTGATCGCACTTACCAGCTCAACTTCGGCGGCAACACCGACTTCTTGAACATGCTCGAGCGCGAACGGCTGGAATCCAAAAAGATCAGCAAGACCAA
>JANWVJ010000244.1 GCA_025056895.1 Thermoflexales bacterium | reverse complement strand
CTCAGCCGACCAACACGCCTCAGCCCACGCACCGGCCTACTTCCACGCCGACCTTGCCTACGCCGACATCCACCTCGCATGTGCATATCAACATTGACCACATCTGGCACGAGCCAGGTGGCCATGGCGATCGGCCTCCGCACGAGCATGGCGACCGTCCGCCTGAATGGGTGGCAACCAGCGACTTTCCGCCGCTGTTCTCCCACGCCGGTATGACGCCGGGCGAAAACTCGGCCTACTGGAAGCACACCGGTTTCAAGGGATACCACGGCAAGAACTGTCGCGGACAGGAGTGGTACGCCATTCTGCACCAGGACTTTCATCCCAACGGGCGACGCTCGCGATTCCACAGCTTTCAGTTGTGGATTCTCACCACGCAGAACCGCGTGTCATACATTACCGGCTGGCTTGACTTCGGTGTGGGCAATAGCGAATCACCGCTCCTTGTCCCTAATGGTCAGAAGCCGGACGTGGATGATGGCGTCAGGCCGATCATGCAACCGCCTACCATCAACGCGCCGAATCGCTTCGAGATTTGGTATCACAACCCAGGCGTGGTAGCGTGGTTCCCCGATGTGACACAGGACGTGAACAGCAATTACCTGCACACCGGCAACGAAGACCCCAACGACCCGTCAACGTGGCTGGTGCGCGGGCTGTACAACCTCAACCGCAGTGTAAGCATCAACTGGTATCGCTTCCGCGTCCCGCCGGAGATTCCACTCGGCACAGACTTCTACGCTACGCAGTGGGGCGAACTCGTGAGCGGCCCAAACGACCCGATCTGCGGCACGCCGCGCACCTTCGGCAACACGACGTTCACCACGCTCTGCCTGCGCAACCGCATCTGGCCTGAAGCACAAAGCATTCATCCCTACGAGAACGGCGTCTACACCTACCCAGGCTGCGAGCGGAGCGGCGAGTTCCCGGGCGCCGGCATCGTCACACTGCCCAACTAAGCAAACGCCGCCGGACAGAAAAACAAGCGACGCCCGCGAGTGATAATCACTCGCAGGCGTCGCCCTCTTCAGGGATCATCAACCGCGCTCGCCGCGCGCGAAGTGCATCAGCCGGCCAATCAATGCACAGCCGATGAACGGCAGAATGCTGGAGTTCACATGTTTCTAGAAAGGCGCAAACACCGATCCCGTTCTGAGCAGCGTATCGCGCAGGGCATAGCCGAAGAGCACGAAGAAAAACGCCGGCGCAAACTGAACCGGCCACGACTCCAGCGCCGCTCTCGCTGCGTCCTTTTTTTACTTCATCTTGTTCAGGAAATCCTTGAAGGCGTCGGGCATGTCGCCATCGCCGTCGCCGTCGCCTTCTCCTTTCGTCTTGTTTGACTCGACAAAGCAAAACCCGGGAAACTCGTTGTCCTTGAAATGCGCCATGATTTCAGCCATGAGGCCGAACAGCTCCATGAGCATCGTCGCTGCAGTGACGAGCTCTGCGTCAGCGTTGTCATCACCGGCAACTGCAGCGAGCATCATTTTCGGCGCAACGTCGGCGTTGAGCTGGCCGATGCAATAGCTCAGATAGCTCAACGTTGCGATGCGACACATCGCGATCTGCTCCTTTCCTCTTGCCTTTCTGTACATATGCCTTCCGGTATTGTTCATGAACGCACCTTGCTCGTTGCGCTACCGCCGGTCGCGGCCGGCGCTGCCTGTTTGGCGCACCTGTCCAACTCCGGCGTCGGGTTCGTCATCAGCGCACTGTCCGGCTACGCCATCGGCATTGTGATCACGCCGGACATGGATCACCATGCCTACACGCTGGGCAGGCAAAGGCTCGCCAGGCTGGGCCTGATCGGCGACCTGCTCAACGCCTGGTGGAGCATATATGCCAGACTCTTTCGACATCGCGGCGTCTCGCACGCACCGATCGTCGGCACGCTCACCCGCTGGGTTTGGATGTGGCCCGCTGTTGTGCTGGTAGCAATTGCTCTGAGCGAGCGCGCACTGCCGGCGCTGGCTGTCGCCTTTGCCTTCAATTGTCTCGCCGATCTTATTCATCTTGCACTTGATCTTCTCGGCACTCGGCGTCTTTCTTGCGCATCGTCGCAAAGGCGGAGATAGACACCAGGTCGCCAATGCTTTCGACGCGCACGCGTTGGGCATCCCATGTAACAGCGACCCGACCAAGCCCGTCAATTGCGTGGCTGAGATAGCGCGTGTTGACAATTATCTCCGGCAATTCACCATCGGGCGATTTCTCGCATGGCACACTTGTTCGGACATGATTCGCGTCGCTGCCATCGTAGTCATACGACGCCATCATGACCGATTCGCCGTCGTCACATAGTCGAAGACGGGCCGGCGCGCCCGCGCGATGCACTGCCCACAGCGTGCGAATAGCTGTGTGAAGCGCGTTTTCGTTGAGGATGACGCGCGGCGCATCGGTTAACCATGAATTCAGCGTAGCAATGTGTGATGCGGTTATTGGAACGCGCTCGGCGCGCGAGCATCTCACCTCAACACGCCCACATTGCAGGACGATTGGGCCTGATTCGTCAAAGTGAACTGTCACATCGCTCTCGTTGCCACAAGACAACACAGGCAGCGCTGCAACAGCCACTTTCGGGGGCAAAGCAACGATCTCGCCGGCAGTCCATTCCTTTGAAAGCGCACTGCCGGCAACGGAGATGCGGAACGGGCTAACCGCGCCGCACATCCAAGCGTCATCGCGCAAGACAATACATGCGCCATGCCAGAACGTGGCCCTGTCCGCCTCTGACGCAACCGGCGCGACATAGCGCAGGGCGCGGCTGAATGCGCGCATGTTCACCGCGCCGCGCAGCGCAGGTAATGTGCGCGGGCAGGAATACAGATCAAAGAGTTGAGCTTTGAAAGTT
>JANWVJ010000243.1 GCA_025056895.1 Thermoflexales bacterium | reverse complement strand
CAACCTGTCTCGTTTGTCGCGCACTAAAACGCGCTCGATCAGCGCTGAAAACTTCACCGGTGAGAAAGGCAAAGGCGGTATGGCCATGGAAGGCACTGGCGCACACGCAGCGCGTGAACTCGGACAAGGTTGGAAAGTGTCGCCCAGTGTCAACATTCCAGGGCACACAACATTTACGATGGCCGAGATTGCCGGCCCTGGGGCCATTCAACAAATTTGGCTGACCTTGTTCCCGGACTATTGGCGGCGCATCATCTTGCGCATGTACTGGGACGACGAACAGACTCCTTCAGTTGAGACGCCGGTCGGCGATTTCTTCTGCAATGGTTGGTGTCAGCGCAGCAACGTCAGTTCGTTGGCAATTTGCGTCAACCCGGCAGGCGGATTCAATTCCTACTGGGAGATGCCCTTTCGTAAGGCTGCGCGTATCACACTGGAAAATCGGCACGACGAGGCGGTAACTGTTTATTACCAGGTCAATTACACGCTGACCGATGTGCCCGACGATGCCGCGTATTTCCATGCCCAGTGGCGGCGTAGCAACCCTCTGCCTTACAAGAGTGTTCATACCTTGCTCGACGGCGTGCGCGGTTGGGGCCACTATGTCGGCACGTACATAGCGTGGGGTGTACACAACAACGGTTGGTGGGGCGAAGGCGAGATCAAGTTCTACCTGGACGGCGACACCGACTGGCCGACTATTTGCGGCACCGGCACCGAGGATTACTTCGGCGGCGCGTGGAACTTTGAGCATCCGCGCGGGGAATACGGCGTGTTTAGCTCACCCTACAGCGGCTTGCCACAAGTGATCAAACCGGACGGCCTGTATCGCAGCCAGCAACGATTTGGCATGTACCGCTGGCACATCATGGACCCGATTCGCTTCGAGCAAGACCTGCGGGTGACCATTCAGGCGCTGGGGTGGCGTTCTACTGGCCTGTACCTGCCTCTGCAAGACGATATCGCTTCAACTGCCTTTTGGTATCAAGCCGAACCTCATGCACCCTTCCCAGTGCTGCCGGAACGTGATGATCTGGATGTGATTTGAGAAAGCCGGCATGATGGCGTTGGTCGAGGCGCTTGGGGTGGCGCCGGGGGACTGCGTTGCTGTTGTTGGAGCAGGTGGAAAGACATCGCTGTGTTGGCAGTTAACGCGCGAGTTGGCACAGCGCGGCCAGCCGGTTGTGTTCACTACCACCACGCATATCCGCCAACCGGCGCGCGGCGCGTTCGGTCGCCTGATCGTCACGGATGATTTATCTGCTGCTGCTGAACAAATCAGCCATGCGCTGCGCACCCTTGGCGCGCCGACTCTAGCATATGCCGCACGCACAAACGGCCTCATCGACGACACGCCTGTGATCGAATCGTTCATGCCGGCTATACACACCAAGCTGAGCGGCTTCGACGGCGAAAGTATCTGCCGCTTGCGCGCACAGATACAGACCATCAGGATTGGGGAAGATCGCTGCACACAACTCACCTGGCTGGTAGAAGCAGACGGAGCGCGCGGCCTGCTGCTGAAAGCGCCGGCCGGCCATGAGCCGGCAATCCCCGCCTGTGCAGACATCGTGTGTGTCGTAGCCAACTTAGAGGCGCTGGGCCGGCCGCTGGACGAGCGTGTGGCGCATCGTGTCGAGCGCATCACAGCTTTGATCGGCGCACAAGCCGGCGCTCCCATCACTCCGCAGATGATGGTCGATGTGCTGACACATCCCGAAGGCGGCTTGAAGCACATTCCTGCCGGCGCGCGCCCCGTCGCCGTGCTCAACCAGCACGAGACCACACTTCATCCGTTGGGCGTGGACGTGGCAGCTCGGTTAGCAGCGCGCGGATTCGCGCGAGTGGTGGTCGCAAGCTTGCGCCAGGCGCAGCCGGTGCTGCACGTGATGTGCTCTGCGAAAAAACTCAACCCGCATCCTGGCGATGCGGGTTGAATGAGAGAACCAGCCCAATCGTGGTGTTACTCTTGTTCAGGGGTGATCAGAGGCGGCTGATCGCTGAAATCCTGCGGCGTCTTGTGAATCTGCGGCTGGGACACGAACGTGCTCACCATGGTGCGCGTATCGGTCACACCAAGCCAGGTGAATAGATCAACGAACCGGTGCTCCAGCAGCGCGCGAATGTGGCCGCGATCTGCTTCACTCAGACGCCACATCTGCTCTTTGAACGGCCCAATCGCGCGCCGGCGGGCGCGATGCAGGAATTGGGCTTCACTCAGGCCGGGTTTGCGTTCGTTGTCTAACGTCTTCAAGATCCAAGTGCGCATTTCTTCTCTCAAGGACTCCGGCAGGCTATCGAGGACCGTATTTTGCAATTGCGTCGCCAGTTTCACCTCTACGGCGCCACTGCGGGCAAATTCGACAAACATTTCGTCTGGCGCCGTGCTGGTTCCGTGTTGGGAAACGCCGCCCAGTCCGTATTCTTTACGTGCGACTTCAGACAATTCGCGCAGCAGTCTAAAATCGACTTCCGGTGCGAGTAAGGCGCCATTGGGCGCAACGATGCCTCCACGGGTTGTTCCGGCCATCACGGCGACTTTGCACAAACCGGGCTTATGACGCATCATCTGGCTCACGCCATTCAGGTACGCGCGCAGCTCGTGGATGTCGCTGTTGCGCCGACCTCCTGAGCCAATCTCCCCGCCCACTGCCACCACAACGTTGTACGGTTGACGAACGCGAATATAGTCGGTCAGTAGGGCAGAGAGTTCACAATTGTGGCGTTGTTGCTCGTCGGGCGTGCTTTTAGTCCAATCGACTATGGTAGAGGTGTCCAGGTCGAAGTTATAGAAGCCGGCTTGTAAACACGCGTCGATCAGGCGGCGGAGTGCGCCTAGCTCGGCGTCGGTGTCTTTCTTGTAGCGATCGGCCAACAACTGAAAGT
>JANWVJ010000242.1 GCA_025056895.1 Thermoflexales bacterium | reverse complement strand
TCGACCGCCGCCTGCAACACTTCAGGTGAAGCCTTTGGGCTGAACATCCAGGCTGCGCCGCCGGTGAGGGTGGCGTCGCCGCCGGCCTGAGGCATCGGGCCTTCGCCGTAGTTCTCAACCTTCGCGCCCAGGTTGTCGTGCATCCAGAAGAGCAGGTCCGGCGCTTTGATGTGCATGGCCGCTTCGCCGTTGGTTAGTGAAGTGGCAGCGGCTACGCCATCTTGCACCAGCTTCACCGTCTCGTCTTCCCACAACATTTCCTTTAACAAAGTTAAAGCCCTAACAGTGGCCTCATCGTTGTAGGTGGCAACCCACTTGCCATCGCGCCTCTCGATCATGTTGGCGCCGAAACTGTAGGCAATCGCGGTAAACAGCCAGCCGCCTTCGCCGGTGGCCGGCATCAACTGGAAGCCGAACTTGCCGGTTTTCTCCTTAATCACCTTGGCAGTTTCGCGCAGCTCATCCCAAGTCAGCGGCGGCTTGTTCGGATCGAGGCCGGCTTCCTTAAACAGCTCACGGTTGTACAGCAGCCCAATCGCGTAGCCGTTAACCGGTAAGCCGTATACGCGGCCATTCGCGTCTTGCACGACTCGCAGCACGCCGGGGTTGAAACTGCTAAAGCCTTCCCACTTGCTGAGCAAATCGGTGATGTCGGCCGCGTAGCCGTTGGCGATCATACTTTGAGGCTCGGTGAAGGCTACCAAGTAGGTGTCTTCGATTGTGCCGGCAGCCAGACGTGCCGGGAACGTGGAAGCGTCGAACGGACTGGGGTTGGCGATGATCTCTACGTCGGGCCGAATCTGCTTGAAGCCGAGCGTGAGTAGGCGATGGCGCGCCAGTTGCACACCACTGTTCTCGTCCGGCCCGTTGGTTGAGGTCACTCGGATCATGGCGGCAGGCGCGGGCGTCACCTCCACTACTTTCTCAACCTCCACCACTTTCTCGACAACTTTGGTAACTTCAATCGGCTTCTCGACTTCTTTGGTGACTACAATGGTTTGTGGGGCACAGGCGCCCAGCAACACGGCGATCAGTGTGGCCAAGCTGGCCAGATGGGTAACCGACTTCATCAGAATATCCTCCTGAATAGATGTGAACGATCACGTGCGGAATCGGGTTCCTTTGGCCTTTTCGACAACGTGTCGAACTTGAGATAGAAGGGTTGTATCATTGCCTTAGTCCCTAACACCTCCTTTTTGACGGTCTTGGCTGGCCGTCAGCGAATAGATTCACGAACGCGCTCTAAGTGGGCGTGTTCTGACTCGTCTCGTAGGTTTGGCCGGCGCAGTGTTGCTTGGCGCGCCACTCGAAGCGCGGATCACCAGTTCCGTCGGTACAATGATTTCGCGCGGCGCCAGTGTCGGCTGCTCGATCCGGCTGAGTAGCAACTCGGCTGCTTGTATGCCGATAGCGTGTTTAGGCTGTGCTACGGTGGTCAGCGGTGTTGGCATGTAGGCAGCGATAGCCAGGTTGTCAAAGCCGGCGATGGCAATGTCCTCGGGCACACGTATCTTGTGCCGAATTAGATGTCGCATCACACCCAATGCGATAAAGTCGTTGATACAGAACAGCGCCGTAGGTGCGTCGCTCATGTTGAGCAATCCCAGTACCGGTTCCAGTTCTTCTTCGCTGTATTCGGGCAGCGAGCTAGTGTTGGGCCGGCCTCCCTGTAGCGCCAGAGACACTGCTGCCAGGGGAAGGATGCCGGCCTCACGCAGAGCCTGTTCGTAGCCTCGGATGCGGTCTTGAACACTGCTGGGACGGTCCGGTGGAGCGACGCACGCGACCCGTCGGTGGCCAACGGAGAGTAGATGACGCACTGCTTGATATGCCCCATGGTAATTGTCGGCTAGTACAGCGTCGGCCTCTATGCCTGGGAGCCGACGATCCACAACGACCAAGGGAAAAGCCGGCGGAAAGTGTTGCCGAATGAGGGCTGCTTCGCCGGCCGTTGCTAAGGGAAACAGGATCAAGCCGGACACACCTTCTGATTTCAGGCGCACTAATTGCGCCTCCTCGACTTTTAGATCGCCATCAGAGTGGCAAAAGATCAGGCTATAGCCGGCGCGATGCAAAACACTTTCTACGCCGCGCAGCATGTCGGTGGTCAATGAGTCACGTAGATAAGGGACGATCATCCCCAACAGCCTTGATTGCTTGGCGCTTGACGGTTCGGCGATGAACGTGCCTTTGCCGGCAATGCGCTGCAACAGCCCCGCGCTGGAGAGCAAGTCCAATGCCTCGCGCACTGTGCCACGGCTGACCTGAAAACGTTTGCACAACTCGGCTTCAGACCACAACCGGTCGCCGGGCCGCAGTTCCCCACGTTCAATTTGGCGCTTGATCTCTTCGGCAATCTGGGTGTACAGCGGGATAGGGCCGCTTGAGTCGAGGCTGCTCATCTATCTGTCAACCTGTATAGACAAGTATAGACAGATACAGTTTGCTTGTCAACTGGGCCAGAGTGCAAAAGCTCTCTTGTCCTGGGTTCTGCTATACTAGTAGTCCTAATAGGTTAGCGGTGACGTAGCTCAGTCGGTAGAGCAGGGGACTCATAAGCCCTTGGTCACTGGTTCGAGTCCAGTCGTCACCATCTCAGTCGAGACCTCACTGCCTGGCTGCAAGTGAGGTCTTTGTGTATTTGGAACATGCGACCGACTGCTATCTCGGCTGATCGCGCCAAGGCCATCATCACCGTGACATGGGAAGATGGCCACCAGACGGATTATCCCTTCTTCGAGTTGGCCAGAGCTTGTCCGTGCGCCAGTTGCAACGAAAAGCGCAGTGTGCTCGCTGCTAAGAGGATTGATCCGCTTGCCGGCTTTAAGCCGCAGTCCTCCGAGCTGGCAGCTATAGAGCCTGTCGGAACGTATGCCATCAATATCGTATGGCAAGGTGGATGTCGTTTCGGCATCTACACCTGGGAGCTG
>JANWVJ010000241.1 GCA_025056895.1 Thermoflexales bacterium | reverse complement strand
GTTCGTGCGCGTTGATCTTGAGCAAGAGCGCCTAACGTCATTTAAGTGGATGCCTGAAGCAGTTGGACTAGTCATGTTTGACGGCCGGCCGGCTGTTGTGGAGGATGAACTGATCGAATTATTGAAGCGCCGCCTGGATTCCTTAAAATGCCTGGAGGCAACACCGCTAGAGGGCCTCAAGACAGGCGACGCAGTCGAAATCCGTTCCGGCCCTTTGGCCGGCTACGAGGCTATTTTTGACGTTGCGCTCCCAGGGCGTGAGCGCGTGCGTGTCTTGCTCATGTTGCTAGGGCGCCGAAGTGTGACGGTGGAATTGAATGCTCGTCACATTAAACCGCTCTAGAAGCAGGTGTTGTTGTCAGAAGTGGGGGTGTCGATGGAGGACTGGTATCGGGTCACCTATGAACTGTCTTTGGGACTGTCAATCAGCACGGTGATCGCCATAGCCATCTACGTGTGGCGGCAGCGCACCGTGGCTGGCCGCCGGCCGTTCGCCATTCTGCTGCTGCTCACTTCTTTGCTGTTGCTAGCCCGTTTCATCGAGATGGTCGAGCCAACGCTCGAAGGAAAGCGGCCCTGGGCAAATATCCAATACGGATTGTTGGCGATTTTGCCAGTTGCGCTGTTTGTCTTTGTCATGCTGTATACGGGACACAACCGCTGGGTGCGCCGGCCGATATTGATACTCTTGTCCGTTATTCCTGGCGCGACTTGGGGGCTGCTGCTCACAAACCGCTATCACAATTTGGTGTGGGAGTCCACTTATCTGCGCGAGGGCTGGGCCAAACTTTGGCTAGAGCGAACACACGGCCCCTGGGCGCCGATTCAAGACACTTATTCTATTATTCTGTTGACTGTGTCCATCGGCGTTCTATTAGCCGAGTTGTTGCGCGCCCAGCGCTATTACATTGGCCAGATTGCTGTGCTGTTGTTCGCCGTCTTGTTGCCGGCCGTCAGCGAGACGATTATCAATCCTCGACTGCAGCTCGACTTGTTGCCCTTCACCGTAATGATCTCCGCTGCACTGATGGTAATCGGCCTTCTTCGCTTTCGTTTGCTTAATCTGGTTCCGCTGGCAAGGGCAGTCGTAATTGAAAACATGTCGACGGCTATGGTGGTGGTAGACGAGCTAGAACGGATTGTCGATGCAAATCCGGCCGCGTTGCGCATGCTGGGCATTTCTAATCCTGTTCTGATCGGACAAAAGGTCGACCAACTCCTTGCTGAGTGGCCAGAACTGAGGTCGTTTTGCCGCTTGTCCGATCGACCGCGCTCTGGCGTGTTGAGCCGACCCGTGTCCAGCTCCGCACCGAATACCTACACGGGGGAAGCCCGTTGGTATGAAGTACACAGTACGCCTTTGCTGAACCGGCGCGGTATGGTCAACGGTGCTTTAGTATTGCTTTCTGACATCACTGATCTGAAGCGTGCTGAAGAACAGCGCATCCGTGAGCGGCGTGCCATGGCAATTTTAGAGGAGCGCGAACGGCTTGCGCGCGAGCTGCATGATAGTGTTGGGCAGAGCCTGAGCTACGTTAAATTGCAAAGTCTGGCTGCCCGCGATGCTCTAGCGCGCGGCGATGTGCTGGCGGCTGAGGCTTTGCTCACGCGATTGATCGACGCAGCTCAGGACATGCAAACAATCGTGCGGCACAACATTCGCAGTCTCTTCGTCCGACCAATGGACTATGCGAATTTCCTCGCTGCTCTGCGCGATCAGGTCGATCGCTTCTGTCGAGAGGGGGCGGTGCAAGTGCGTCTCTCATTGCCGGACGCGCTCGACAAAGTAGAGTTGCCGCCGGATACTGGCGCCCAACTCCTTCGCATCGTCCAAGAAGCTCTCGTGAATGTTCAGCGACACGCCGCTGCGACATGTGTGTGCGTTGCGTTGTCAGTAAGAGATGATGGCTGGCTTGAAGTGGTGGTCGAAGACGACGGTTATGGTTTTGACCCAGATGATGTGAAAAAGTCCTCTGATCAACATTTTGGCTTAGAGATCATGAAAGCGCGCGCTCAAGACATCGGTGCGGATTTGCGTATTTCGTCTCAACGAGGCTGCGGCACGCGCGTCTCCATAGTGCTACCGTCACGCGTTCAATCGGCTGTGGCAGCCCCATAACGTCGTGTGCCCGTGTTTGCAAATGGACCTTGGGTTGATTAGCATACCGCTGTGATGATCTTTGGGGGAAAATATGAACGTGAACACCATGCGCGTCCTGTTGGCAGATGACCATCCTCTTTTTTTAGAAGGCTTGCGCAACGTGCTGGCCGGGCGGGGAGTGAACGTGGTCGGCACTGCCAACGATGGCCTTCAAGCCATTGAACTCACGCGCGCCTTGCGGCCCGATGTCGTTCTAATGGACATTCGCATGCCGCGCTGCAACGGTCTGGACGCTACACGCTTGATCAAGGCCGAGATGCCTGAGGTCAAAATTGTCATTCTGACGATGTCTGAAGACGATGAGGATTTGTTTGATGCTATCAAGAGCGGCGCTTCTGGTTATCTGCCAAAGAGCCTTACTGCTGAAGAATTCATGGGGCTGGTGATTGGCGTTTTGGAAGGAGAACCGGCAATCCCCCGACGGCTGGCTGCTCGCATTATCAATGAGTTCGCTCAACCGGAGCCGCGCTCGCGCGAACAAGCTGCTCACAATTCTTCCACGCCTGCTTCCGACCGTACCTTAACTCGCCGGCAAATCGAAGTGCTTCAAATGGTGGCGCAAGGATACACTTACAAGGAAATTGCTGCTGCCCTGAACATCACTGAGCGCACCGTCGAGTATCACATGGGAGAAATCCTGAATCGCCTCCATTTACAAAATCGCGCCCAAGTGATTGCCTACGCCACTCGCGCCGGCTGGATTGCACCCGACAGTACAAACGGTGTATAAGGCCGGGTGCAATTGTGTATGCATGTCGCCCCAAATCTGGGCTTGACCGA
>JANWVJ010000240.1 GCA_025056895.1 Thermoflexales bacterium | reverse complement strand
CAACTCTTCTCGCAACCACAACCACATCCCAACAGGTTGTGCGATGTACAGTGCAACCGCCAACGCTGTGATTGCATCCACTACCGATAGACCCAGGGCGGCCAGGCCGGCTGCGGGGTAATACGACAGTGAAGCATAGTAATTGAAAACCGGGTATCCAAAGCCATAAGCTAAGTCGAACGACCAGCGCGGATAGAGGATGCCTTGCTCCAACGCGCGGAGCAGGCTGGCTGCTCGTTGCAGGTGGTAGAGGGTATCTGTGCCACGAGGAAGGCTGTAAGTCAACAGCGGTTGCGCTGCAATAAGACCCACTGCAACGGCTGCCAATAACGGCGTGACTTGAGATACACGCAGGCGTGACAACACCTGCTGACCTCCAGATGTGTTAGTCATGAGCAAACCGACGACGGATACGCCTGTTGATACAGGATGTTTGCGCCACATTCAGCGGGGCGCGATTCAGGTACGATTACCCTTATGATGATAAACGGGCGCGGCCGGCTCATAGCATGGACGGTGACACTCCTGGTTGGCTTGATCGGCGCGCTGGCCCTAGAGGCCTTGCTCCGCCCACTGCTCTGGGGCGCCGGCTTGGAATGGCCCGACTTGGTGCACAACTTTGCGGCAGTCTTCCTCGGCATCTTCATCGAAGCTGCTCCGTTTCTGTTGCTCGGCTCGCTGGTATCGGGCCTGATCGCCGTATTCGTAACTGCCGACGACGTTGCACGCTTTATGCCGCGCAACAAAGTTCTGGCGACGGTATTCGGAGCATTGCTGGGGATGATCTTCCCCGTTTGTGAGTGTGGCGTTGTGCCGGTCGTGCGCCGTCTCTACCAAAAAGGATTTCCCGTCTCGGCAGGTGTCGCCTTTCTACTGGGCGCGCCGGTGCTGAATCCGATTGTCATCGCCAGCACCTATGTCGCCTTTGGAGTGGGGCCGGTGTTGGGGGTGCGCGTTGGTCTAACCTTTCTGATCGCGGTTGGCATAGGAATGATTTTCATGGCCCAGCCAAATGTAATAAAGGTCTTGCGCCCACTTCGAGTAGCGCCCATCGCCGGTGGCGCGGATCATCCGATGCAAATTATCTCGCCTACCGAGATTGAGGTGGACACGATCGCCCGAAGAGTGCAGCGCGCCTTCGGCGTAGCAGCCGACGAATTCTTTGACATGGGCCGTTATTTGGTCGGCGGGGCGCTGATCGCTACGGCGCTGCAGACGTTTGTGCCGCAGTCCGCATTGATTGGCGTCGGAGCGGGGCCGGTCTCCTCCGTGCTGGCGCTCAGCGTGTTGGCTTTCGTGCTCTCGGTGTGCAGCACGGTTGATGCCTTTCTCGCCTTATCGTTTGTCAACACGTTCACCACCGGCGCAGTGGTAGCTTTCCTGGTTTTTGGACCAATGGTCGATATCAAAAGCACCTTAATGTTCTTAGGCGTGTTTCGTAGACGTGTTGTGGTGTATATGATAGGGTTAGCCTTGCTTGCTGCGGTCGCAGCCGGCCTGTTCATCAATTTCAACCTGTCCTGGTAATGCGCTGCTGATCGGCCGGAATACAGAAGAAATGTCTCGCTCTCAAATCCTGCTGCGCGCGGCCTTGTTGGCCGGCTTAGCGCTGACGTTGTACAGCAAGTTCAGCAACGGCACGCTGGTCTTCTACATCAACCAGCGGTTTGCCTGGCTGGTGTTTGTGGGTGTATTGATCCTGGTCATCCTGGCGCTCACGATGGCTTATCGCCTACTTGAGCGTCAGGGTGCGTCGCGCAATGCAGCCTGGCACAGCCACAAATTGTCGCTATGGGCGATCTTGCTGCTGGCGATACCGATTGTCTTGGGGGGGGTCGTGCCGGCGCGCCCGCTGGGAGCTGGCGCCGCCGCTGCTTGGGGCATTGCTCAAGTCGCACCGGTTCCGGCTGGCGCAGCGGGTACCGTCGATTGGACTGCCGGCGGCCCGCGAACAATCCTCGACTGGCTGCGCGCATTTTCACGTGAGGCTGATCCAGCCACTTTTGTGGGTCAGGAAGTCGATGTGATCGGCTTTGTGTATCGTGATCCGCGCAACGCTGCCGATCAGTTCTGGGTGGCACGTTTCATCATCAGTTGTTGTGCCGCCGACGCGACAGCGGTGGGTCTGCTTGTGCATTCAAACCGAGCGTCGGATTTCGAGAATGACCGCTGGGTGCGCGTAGTCGGTCGGTTGAGCGTTGGCGAGTTTGCCGGTGAGCGACTGCCGATAGTGCTGGCGGATACCATTCAACCGACCGACCAGCCGGCCCATCCGTATTTGTATCCTTGAGAACATTCACGGACACCCTTCACTCAACAGTCAGTCTCCTGAATCCAACATCGAATATGAAAGAAGCTGTGATCTTCGGCGCCGGCAACATCGGGCGTGGCTTTATCGGTCAGTTGTACAGTGAGTCGGGCTATCGCGTCAATTTTGTCGATATTGACCCGGCTTTGCTAGACACACTCAACGCGCGTGGCCGTTATACCATCCGCCTGGTCACCAACGAGGGCAGCGAGGAAGTGTGCGTGGCGCCGGTGCGAGCGCTCCATGCCGGCCAACTTGATGACATCATCGCCTTGCTTGCGTCACCCGAAACCCAGATCGGCGCTACGGCTGTTGGCGCAGGCGCGCTGAAGCATGTCGCGCCCACCCTGGCCGCAGGAATTGCGCGGCGCGCCCAAGCCGGCGTCGAGGAACCGCTCAACTTCATCATCTGCGAAAACCTAAAAGGCGCAGCGAACGTGCTGCGTGAGATGGTGTTGCAGGCTTTGCCTCAGGAACTCCACGCTTACCTCGCCCACCATATCGGCTTTGTGGATACGGTGATCGCGCGCATGGTGCCGGCGCCTACGGCCGAGTTGCGCGCACAAGACCCTAGCCTGATCGTAGTAGAGCCTTATAAGGAATTGCCGGTTGATCGCAACAGCTTTGTCGGCCAGCCGCCGGTTATCGTGGGGATGGTGCCTGTCGCGCCGTTTTCGTTTTACACGGAG
>JANWVJ010000023.1 GCA_025056895.1 Thermoflexales bacterium | reverse complement strand
TGCGGAACAGGGGCGAGGCGGCTGCGCTGGGCGCGCGGGCGGTAGTGACGCTGCCTACTGATAGCCGCTTCGAGTGGCTTGGGGTGCTGTCGGTGAGCGGTGGCTCGGTGACGTGGGACGGGTCGGGCAAGCGGCTGATGTGGGACGGTGACCTGGCGGCGGGCGGTGAGGTGGAGATTGTCTTCAAGGCGCAGGCGAGCTTTGGGTTGCCGCAGGGGGTGCTGGCGTCGCCGTTCGAGGTGAGCCATGTCTGGCGTCCGGTGCACCGGGGGGTAGCGCAGTATGGCTATCCGTACCGGTTGTACTTCATGCTGGTGAGGAAGAACGCGCCGTAGCGCATCTGAGTAGAGGAGGAGTAGGCGCGGGGCAGGCGCGGGGTAGGCGAAGGCAATGCCTTCGCCTGCCCCGCGAACGCGTTGATGCGTGGGTGATAATTCCCCCACATGTTCCAATCTGTCTTATTCACCGACGAACCCTTAAGCGTGTCTGAGGTGACCGAGCGCATCAAAGCCCTGCTCGAAGACGATCCGGGGCTGGCTGATGTGCGCGTGGCCGGCGAAATCAGCAACCTGTCCCGCCCGGCATCGGGGCACGTGTACTTCACGCTGAAGGATGCCGGCGCGCAATTGCGCTGTGTGATGTGGCGTTCGGCGGCTGTCCGTTTGCGCCGGCTGCCGGCCAATGGCGACGCCGTGATCGCCCGCGGTCGCGTCAGCGTGTACGAACGCGACGGCCAGTATCAACTCTATGTGGATTCGCTGGCCGCTGCCGGCGTCGGTGATTTGTATCAGGAGTTCGAGCGGCTGAAGGCCAAGCTGGAAGCGGAGGGGTTGTTCGACGCGGCCCGCAAGCGCGCGTTGCCGGCCTTTCCGCGCGTGCTGGGCGTGGTCACCTCGCCGACCGGAGCCGCCTTTCAGGATGTTTTGAATGTGTTGCGCCGGCGCTTCCCCTTGATCGAAGTTGTGCTGGCCCCGACGCTGGTTCAAGGTGAAGAGGCGCCGCCTCAGATCGCGCGCGCTATCCAGGCTTTGAACGATCCGGCGCTGGGCTGCGACGTGATTCTGTTGGCGCGCGGCGGGGGCAGTCTCGAAGAGCTATGGGCATTCAACGATGAGCGCGTCGCGCGCGCCATTGCCGGCTCGCGTGTGCCGGTCGTCAGCGGCGTCGGTCATGAGATCGACTTTACGCTGGCCGACTTTGCCGCCGATGTGCGCGCCCCGACCCCCTCGGCGGCAGCCGAGATGATTACGCCGGACATTGTTGAATTGCGTCAGCGTGTCGATGCGCTTAGCGTAGCGTTGAATCAGATTCTGCAACAGCGCATTGATGCCGCGCGCGCTGACCTACAGATGTTGCAACGAGCCTTGCGTGTGCTCAGTCCTTTGGGACAACTGACGCGCTCGCGCGAGCGGGTGGGCGAGTTGCGCGCGCGTCTGGATGCAGCGGTGATGGGCCGGCTCGGTTTATGGCGCGCACAACTTGATGGTCTGCGCGGCCGGCTGCAAGCGGTCGGCCCAGAGGCCACGCTGGCGCGCGGCTATGCCATCGTGCAGCGCGACCGCGACGGCGCGGTGGTGCGCTCGGTGAGGGATGTGGCCGCCGGCGACGCCCTGACCGTGCGCGTCGCGGACGGCGAGTTTGGTGTTCGGGTAATTGCGCCCCAGCCGATTTGATCACCGGCGCCGGCAAGCGCAAAGCCGGCTTTGCGCTTTGTGCGGCAACGCAACTCACTGCGTGGGTCTGAGCCAGGGTCACCACACATTCAACTGCGCCACATGCTTCTCAACCCAGTCTGTATCCCGTTGATAGGCCTCTAGCTCTGCCGTGAGATCAATCGATTCCGGGATGTGCAGGGCTGCCCGGCTCTGAGCTTCGTCCGGCACCCAGGGTGCAGCAAACTGTTTCTCGATCGCCCGTTGGCTATTGACAAGAGCTTGTTTGCATTGTTCGTAGCAAGCGCGGCAGATGTGCGTTGCTTCGTCCGGCAGGTAGTTAGGGTCGGCGCTCAACAAAATGCTTGCTTCGCGCAGCAGGGTGATCACGCGCTCCCAAGTCGTCCGCCGCCGGTCGTCGTCGGCGAATGGATCTTCGCCCACCAATTGCGCTTCGCGCTCAGCCTCGCTCAGTTTGGCTTCCCAAGGAGAACCTGCGCCGGCCGCGCGGGTGCGCGCCGGCGCCGTGCGCAGCTCCAGGATGACATACGACAGCCGATTGGCCGGCTGTCCGTCGATCAACAGCGCGTTGCCTTGCACTTCCAACTTGGCCGCAGGCGGCGGCAACGGCGCCGAAGCGTCGCGTGTGCCGAGGATGACGTAGTAGCCCTCCGGCGCTGCGCCGCCGGCAAAGTTGAAATTGCCCTCGAATTGCAAAATCGGCTTCTGTTCGTTTGGCGGAATAAAGGCTTGAATGGTCTTTTGAGCCAGTGTGCTGATGGCCTTGGCGACTGCCAGCGTTCCGGGTGACAGGGAGAGTGGGGTGAATAGGCTATCGCTGTTGATCATGCCGGCCAGCTTTGCCAGTTGGTTTTCCGTGTCTACCAGCATCTCCAGTGAAACTGAGGCCGATGTCATGATTGCCGGCGTCAAGTTGATCAGGTTGGGGCTAAGGCCCAGTAATTCCGGCACGCCGCGCTTCAGTTCCCGCACATGCTTCAAGCCATGCGCTGCTTCCATCAGCGCTGCTGTGTCGAGTGTGATCTTTGACGTGACCACGATGTTTTTGATTTTGTCCAGGCTGAAGCCGAAGTATTGGCGAAAGAAACTGTCGTCGGCGAAGTAAGCCTGAGCAGCTTTGATTTGCAACCAGAAGTAGCTTTTGCCCAGTTCAACGGTTTTGGGCGAGTCGGAGGCCGGCACATAGATCGGCGCTGTTGTGCCGGTGACTGGGTTCCATGCGCTGGACATGCGAATATGCCTCCTCTTTTTAACTTTGTTAAAACAAACTGTCAACCTCAGCGAGCGGCCAGAGCTTGCTCATACACCTGTTCATAGGCGCGCGCGCTGCGCTCCCACGAAAAATCCTGCGCCATGGCAGCCTGGATCATCTTGTGCATGTGCAACTTGCGGTCGTAGTACGTGCTGACTGCCCAGCCAACCGTGTAGTAAATGGCGTGGGCGCTTGGCTCGTAAAACTTGAAGCCCGTCCCCGCTCCGCTCGCTTCGTCGTACTGTTGCACGCTGTCGTCCAGCCCGCCGGTAGCTCGCACGATCGGCAAGGTGCCGTACTTGAGCGAGTACATCTGGTTTAGCCCGCACGGCTCGTAAATCGACGGCATGATGAAGAAGTCGCTGCCGGCCTCGATCCAGTGCGCCAATTCGTCGTTGTAACCGATGTAACTGCCAATGCGGCCGGGGTAACGCGCCGGCAGGTTGCCGTAGAACGCCTCCAGTCCCTTATCGCCCGATCCCAGAATGGCGAACTGGACGCGCATCGTGTTCACAATGCCTTCGATGGCCTGGGCCAGCAAATCCAGTCCTTTTTGTGATACCAGCCGGCTGACAACGCCGATCACCGGAATGTCCGGCGCAACGTCAAGCAGAAAGCGCTCTTGTAGCGCCCGCTTGCATATCGCTTTGCCCGACAGGTCCGCGGCGCTGTAGCGGGCGGGGATGAGCGGGTCGCTGGCCGGATCCCAGCGTGTGTAGTCCACGCCGTTCAAAATGCCCACGTAGCGGTCACCCTTGTTGTTCAAGTAAGGCGCCAGGCCGTATCCACCTTCTGGCGTGCGCGTCTCTTTGGCGTAAGTGGGACTGACCGTGTTGACCATGTCGGCGTAGACAATCCCGCCTTTTAGAAAATTGATTCGTCCGTGGTCCTCGAACTTGTCCGAGGTGAAGTTGCCCCATTGCAGGCCGAGGTAGTCGTAATGATCGGCGCTGTATACGCCTTGGTAGGCGATGTTGTGGATGGTCAGCACACTGGCTGCGCGTCCCAGCAGCGGGTCGTTCCAGTGCCAGATTTTAAGGTATGCGGCTGCCAGCGCCGTATGCCAATCGTGCGCGTGCACGATGTCGGGCTTGAAGCCGATATCTTTGCACAGTTGCAGGCCGGCGCGTGTCAGGAACCCGAAGCGGCGTGGGTTGTCCAAGTAGTCGTTGAAGTTCGCGTCGTGGTACAAGCCGGGCCGGCCAAAGTACCGGTCGAACTCGATGAAATACACCGGCGCGCCGTTGTTGTCGGCGGTGTACACCGCGCACCATTCTTCCGTATTGCCCATCCACACACCCATCGGCGCGAGAAATGGGCGCATCGGATAGCGCGTTGTGTTGATGTCAGCGTACTTGGGCATCACGACGATTACCTCATGGCCGAGCCGTTGCAGGGCCTGGGGCAGCGCCCCGACCACATCGGCCAACCCGCCGGTTTTGGCGTAAGGCACGCATTCAGCAGCAAGAAAAGCAATTTTCATGGCAAAAGATGGGTGCGCCGGCTGAAGAATTCGCGCTCCAACGCCGGCACAACGTCGTCAGCTTTAACGGCGGCGATAAAGCGCGCCAGTGCGCTCACCGAGATTTCTTCCAACACGCGCCCTTTCTCGGCGGAAGCCGGCCGCGCGTCGCCGGCGTAATGAGTGGGATAGTCGGCGTACCACCAGATGCCGGCATAGGCGTCGGGCAGATGGCTCATGCGCTGGAGCGGATCGGCAGGCTGCGCCGGCACACGCTCCAGGTGAACCAAATCAGGGAAGCCGGCCAGCACAAGGCTGGTCTCGCATCCGCAAGCATGACCATGATGTGATGTTTCCAGCACAGATTGCCAGCGTGCTCGCTCCTCGGCATTCAGCTCACCGGTGTACACATACACGCTATACGGCTTCGGCTCGGCCAGGCTGCACTGCGCCAGAAAGCGTAACAGGTGGTGGTTGCCGCCGTGCCCGTTATATAAGATGATCTTGCGGAACCCGTTGCGACCGATCTCGTCCAACACATTGTGCAGCAAGCTCAACAGGATGTCCGAACGCAGGGCGATGGCCCCGGGAAACGCTTGTGCTTCGTAGATTTGGCCGAAGTAGAACGGTGGAAAGACGATGGCCGGCTCGCGCGCAGCCGCCAGGCAAGCAATGCGGTGTGCAACCAGCATGTCGGTGCCGAGTGGCAGATGCTCGCTGTGTTGTTCCAACACCCCCAGCGCCAGTACACACACGCCGGTCTCCTGCACAGCAGCCGCGAAATCGCTCGCAGTCAGATTTTCCCATTGCATGTAAGTACCTTCTCCAGATGGGCGGGTTACACGCTTCCTGTCGAATCGATTCTACATCTCGCGGAACAAGACGGGTGCATTTCTTTATCGGGCCAAGTCAGGCCGCCAAGAGACGGTCATTTTTCAAAAGAGGTAGCAGCCCAACCCATTCGCTTCGCCCACACCGAACAGTGCTTGTGGTGATGCTCTAATTACGCAATGCATCCAACCAGATTCGGCAGGCTGTAAGACGCCATCAGGTCTCGCTCGTTACTTCCGGCCTCTGGCGAAGCCATTGTGCACTAGGTAGTGGTAGCTCTCGGCCAGCGCTTCAAACATGTCGGTGTCGCAGACGTCTAACTCGACGATCAGCCACTCGGTTGTGTCGGCCGCGGCGCTGAGGATGGCCGGCCAGTCCATAATGCCCGCGCCCACCGCAGTCATGCTCTGCTCTTTCACGCCCGGACCGTCCTTGATGTGCAGCAGGGGCGCGCGCGCGCCGTACTGGCGCAAGATGGCTGCCGGATCGGCGCCGCCCACTTTGACCCAGTAGGTATCGATCTGGGCAAAACAGTCCGGCGCGGCAGCCATTAGGATTTCGTGCGGATACTGGCCGTCGAATCGTTTGTCGAACTCCCACCAGTGGTTGTGCAGCCCGAAGGTGACACCGCTGCCTTTCAGCAACTCTGCCGCGTTCTGAGCAATTTCGGCGCACTTCAGCGTCTCGGCTTTGGTGGTGAACCGGTCGGGGCCGAAGCCGGCCACATGCCGGGTGTAGCCCAGCGTATTGGCCGTGTCGATGATTGCGTTGACGTTCTCCTTCGTTGGCATCTCGCCGTGATTCGACGACACCTTCAGGCCCAGGTCGTCGATGATCTGACGCAATGCTTTGGGCGTGTGGCCGTGAAAGCCGGCGAATTCGACCCCGGTATAGCCGATGTCGGCGATCCGTTTTAGCACGGCCGGGAAGTCTTTGGCGGCCGCCTCGCGCACGGAATAGAGTTGAACGGAGATAGGGAATGGTCTCATCGGTTGGTTCCTCATGTTGAAAGGGTTGATCCGACTTCTTAAGGTTCGCGCATCTGGAGCAGCGCGAAATCTGCGCTGAAGTTCAGTCGCGCCGATGATTTTATTTGTAGCCTGCTACCTGCCTGGCCGGAAACTCAATGCTTCGTCATTTTGCCCTTGTCGGCAGCAGCAGCGTTGGCGCGAGCGGCTTCGGCTTCAGCAGCCATCTCCTCGACGGTCTTCGTGTGCAAGCGCGCCGCGCCCTGGGTGTTGTGCAAGCGCACGCGCATGCCGGTGCGCTCGGCTTCCTCTAAGCGTGCCCTGGCCTTGGGAATTTCGTCGGCATACTGCGGCAGCCATTGCGCTTGCGCCACCAACATCTCGTCGGCCAGTTGCCAAACTTCTTCAGGGTCGCATACTGCGCCGACGAGCGGATCGTGCAGCATAGCCTGTTTTAACAAGGTCACGTCACCGCGCACGGCTGCCTCGACGCTCATCTCCTGCACACGCACACTGGCAGCGCACGTCGCTGCGCATGCAAGCGGCAACGCGCCGACCACCGGCATGTTAATGCCGGTGCGATCCACGTAACCGGGAATCTCAACCACGCAGCCATCGGGCAGGTTGGTGATGTGTCCCTGATTGACTACGTTGAAGTGGCCGCGATAGATGCGCCCGGTCTCCAGGGCTTCGATGATGTATGAGCCGTGCTCTTCGCTGCGCTGATAGGCAGATAAGTCCCAGGCCGGCTCCTTCAAC
This sequence comes from Thermoflexales bacterium, assembly GCA_025056895.1. Taxonomy (GTDB): domain Bacteria; phylum Chloroflexota; class Anaerolineae; order J036; family Brachytrichaceae; genus Roseilinea. The sequence continues at coordinate 20,772 of JANWVJ010000023.1, read as the reverse complement.
CAGTTGGGGAAATCGGTCTCGAACCAATTGCGCCCTTCGGTGCATACGCGCAGATAGCCGCCTGTCTCGCCGTTGATCCAGCTCGACAGGTCGATCCACTTCATGATTTCATCCGGGCGCTTGCGATACCAGGGCAGGTATTCGCTCAAGTGTCCGTTCGATTCCGTGCTGTAATAACCGAATCGCTTGAGCACATCGATGCGCACTTTCTCTGTCTGACGATACTCCGGGTGAGACTCGAACAGCGCCGGCAGCAAAGGAATCATATCCATGCCGCGCCATTCCACCTGGATAAACCAGGTCTGATGATTCAAGCCGGCAGCGATCACCTGCACCTCTTTGCGATGGAGTGTTTCGTCTGGCTTGAGCAGGCCCTCCTTCTTTGCCCACAATTCAATGACATGGGTGATTTGCCAGTGTGCGCCTTGAACGCCGTGACACAGGCCGATGGTCTTCACCCCGCCGTACTTATTACAGGCCCACGTATTCATTGCCATCGGGTTCGAGTAATTCAGAAACAGCGCGTCCGGCTTGGCTACCTCGCGGATATCTTTGCAAAATTCAAGCAGAACGGGGATCGTGCGCTGGCCGTACAGGATGCCCCCAGCACATAGCGTGTCGCCTACGCACTGGTCGATCCCATACTTGAGCGGAATGTCGATATCAAGTTGAAAAGCCTCCAGCCCGCCTTGGCGGATCATGCAAATGATGTAGTCGCTGTCAGCAATAGCAGCGCGGCGATCGGTCGTGCTGATGATCTGCGCCGGCAGCCGATTCGCCTCGATGTCGCGCCGGCACAATTGTGTCACCATGTCCAGGTTGCGCGCCGAGATGTCGGTGAAGGCGAACACTGTGTCCTGCAATTCGGGGACAGCGAGAATGTCGCGCATCAGCCGGCGTGTGAAACCGATCGAGCCGGCACCGATCATGGCAATCTTGATAGGCATGCTTTGGGTCTCCTTTTGAAAGATCGAGATGGAGTTAAACGAATAGTATCGTTGAATGTGCAAAGTTTGTGCGCGTCTACCGCCACCATTGCCGGCGGACTCGATTCGCCCGCCGGCGAATTACCCCGTACACGAGGAGCGTGAGGGCAGCCGCCGCCAACGGCAGAGGTAGATCGGGCCAGTCAGGTGATACCTGAATCGAAAACGAGCTGGCGTGCGACAGCGCGGCCAGCACTGTTACCAACTCAGAGGAAGCCGGCAGGTTCCAGGTGAAGCCGATGTCCCATTGCCAGTAAAACCAAACTACGCCAAGCAGATCAGCCATCATCACTAGGCCAAAAGTGTTCATAACGGTGCTAATCGCTTCCAGGCCATCTTCGTGTTCGGCAGTTGTTGCAGCGACGAGCACGCACAAAACGACCAGCGATATGGCCGCGTCGCGCTCCAAGGCGGCGTAGAAAGCGATCGGGTTGCTGTCGATGAACAGAGAGAGGGAGGGACGGTTGCCACGAACAAAGTAGGCGAATGTATGCCAGGCCGGCAGGTAGAGGGCAGCGCCGATTAAGGCCGGCCACATCCGCCGACCAATCGTTATCAGTACGATAGCCAGGCTCAACAAGATCGCTCCTAACAACATCGGCAGTCGCTGCGCGCGTTCAGCGGTCAAGCGCGCCTCCCGTGCTGCTTGCGCCTGGGCCGTCACACTCATCACAAAACTTTGATAGGCTGCTTCCTCTCCGCTTTTAATGCGGGTTTCGTGCACCCGCAGCGTCTCGGCAGCGAAACGGCGCACGTTGGCTACCTCACTCCAGTGTTCGTAGAACGCGGTCAATTGCGCTGCCGAAGACCACATCAACTCGCCTGGGCTAAGCCCGTCGCCGGCAAAATTGTTTCCCTGCGCGCTGCGCAGATCGAGCAACGACGAGCGAACTTGGCCCTGTGCATGAACCGGAATGGGCGCGCCGATCAGCGCAGCGAGCGTCGGCGCAAAGTCAACTGCGTCGATCAGGGCCTGTGAGCCGAGCCGGATGCCTCTGCCGGCCATGACCAACGGCACGCGCTCAACTTCTGCTTCGCTTCCCCCATCTCGAACGACGTATGTATCGTTCTTTTGCTCCAGGATCAAGCCGCGATCGGAGACGATGATCAACGTATTGGCGTTCAAGTCAATCGCGTCCAGCACGCGGCGCAATCGGCGATCTGTTGCGCTTGCTGCAAGCGCATATCCCGCCGGCCCGAAAGGGGCGGATTCCTCCAGTGCGCTCAGTTCGGTGAACAGCAAGGATGGCGCATTGAACGGATCGTTCAAGAGAGCGAGGGTGGCAGTGATGGCCAAGTTGTCGCGTTCGTTTACGTCAAAGCTCTCGATCAATTCAAATCGGCCTGCGCCGGCGCCCATAACTTCGTCGAACTGTTGTGAGCCGACGAAAGCCGTGTTGATGCCGTTCGTCTGTGCCTGTCGGATAACTGTGTCGGCGCTGCTCAAGCGCGCGGGGTAGTTGGTTGTCACACCGTGAATGCGCGCAGCAGTTCCCGACGTAAGCGTGACCCAGCGTGGCAGGCGATACGTGGGCACATCGAGCACCATCGTTGCATCGACGCCCCTTTGGCGCAGTGCGTTCAACATTTCCATCTGGCGCGATGTGTCCAGGCGTAAGCCGCGTATCACAATCACGACCACGCGGCTCGATAGCGCTGGCCGTGGCCGGCCGGCCGGCAACACGGCCAAGTATGGGCTGACGTAGCCTTGATAACCGGCCCACATTGTGTCGCGAAATCCCCTCGCCAACGAGGCTGTGATTGTCAAAGCCACGATCAGGATTAGGCCGATCAAGCGCTGCATAGGCCTATTGTCTCAAAGGCGAGTGCTGAGGGAGCGGGTAGTATAGAATCTCAGTCATGCAGGCGCACAAGCACTTTCTATCACTGGCCGATCTCACCCCTGCCGACTTGCACCGCTTGCTCGATCTGGCGGTCGAGCTTAAGCGCGAATGGAGAGCGGGCGGTAACGCCCCGCTGTTGAAGAATAAAACGCTGGCGATGGTGTTTACCAAACCTTCGCTGCGCACGCGTGTCTCGTTTGAAATGGCGATGCGTCATCTCGGCGGTCACGCGATGTACATCGCTCCCGATGAGATTCAACTGGGCAAGCGCGAAAGTGTGCCGGATGTGGCGCGCGTCTTATCGCGCTATGTGGACGGAATCATGGCGCGCGTGTTTGCTCATGCCGACGTGGTGACGCTCGCTGAACACTCGCGTGTGCCGGTCATCAACGGCTTGTCAGACTATAGTCATCCCTGCCAGGGACTGGCCGATCTGTTGACCATTCTTGAATACAAAGGCAGCATTCGGGGCTTAACCATCGCTTACGTCGGCGACGCAAATAATGTCACCAACTCGCTGGTCTTCGGCGGCACATTGCTCGGCGCGCACATGCGGGTTGGCTCGCCGGAAGGCTACCAATTGCGCCCCGATGTCGCTGCACGTGCGGCGGCCTTCGCCCAAGCCAGCGGCGGCAGCTTGACCCAGTTGGCCAGCCCGCAGGATGCCGTGCGGGATGCAGATGTGGTTTACACGGATGTATGGACCAGCATGGGCCAGGAAGCCGAGGCAGCTCGGCGGGCGCAGGTTTTCCCGCCCTATCAAGTCAATCAGGCCCTGGTCAATCTGGCGCGCCGCGATGCGATTGTCATGCATTGCCTGCCGGCGCATCGCGGTCAGGAGATCACAGATGACGTGGCCGACGGCCCACAATCGGCTCTGTGGGATCAGGCTGAAAATCGCATGCACGCTCAGAAAGCGGTGTTGGTCACCCTGATGGGATGACCGCTCAGAGCGGGGCGACTGTCGTTTGCATCGTCGCGCTCTGCTCTGTACAACCATGTCTGACCTCGGTTGGATCTTGCAACGTCTGGATGGCCTGGCGATTCTCGACATCTTGTTGGTGTCGCTGGTCTTCTTTCTGGTGTTGTTGTTGATGCGCGCCACCCAGGCGATTCCTCTCCTGCGTGGCATATTCGTGTTGATTGTTGTTGGTTTGCTTTTGGGCAGCCTATCCCAGTTGCCCACCTTTGGCCTGATTGTGCGCACTGCGATTCCGGCCTTGCTCGTCGCTATTCCGGTTATTTTTCAGCCGGAATTGCGTCGCGCGCTGGAGCGCTTGGGGCGGTTCAACGAAGTGCTGGTTCAGCCGCGCCGCAATGAACTTGAAGCCGAAGTGCGCACCATCAGCGACGCGGTGCAGCGACTGGCTGCTCACCGGTACGGCGCATTGATTGTCCTAGAGCGCGACACCGGCTTGCAGGGCTACATCGATACCGGTGTAAAGCTCGATGCCCTGCTTTCGGCGGAACTCCTGCTCACCATCTTTCATCCCAACACACCCTTGCATGACGGCGGCGTGATCGTGCGGCGCGGCCGCATTGCAGCGGCGGCATGTGTGCTGCCGCTCACATCCTCTCATATCGATGATTACCACATGGGGCTGCGCCACCGCGCTGGCATCGGTGTCACAGAGGGTACTGACGCGGTGGCCATCATTGTGTCCGAAGAGCGCGGCACAACCAGCATAGCTCATGAAGGCCGGCTGATCTTCGCCGTCGAGCTGGATCGTCTGGAGAGCGCCCTAATCGAGTTCTTGAAGCCTGGCTTGGGTCTGCGACGTACCGCTGCATGGCCTGTTTCGTGGTTCAGGTCGCGCGGGCGTTAAAGCACGTTTCAACAGTCTCTGATCTATGTGCCTTCAACTGGTTATAATCGTCGTCGCCGAAATGCGCTTGATTCAGATGTGTGGCAGCCATGACGCTGTTTCGAGTAAAAGAGTGTTGTGATGAGACGCCGGCCCAAAGCGATATCTTCTATGACGCTGCCGGTGACTACTTTGACCGCGAGAATTTGATATCCGCTCTGCGGTTTGTGTACTTTTTTGTCGTCGGCAAGCATAAACCGCTGCCGGCTTTGCACGATTGCTTGCCCGATGTCCGTTTGGTCACGCTTCCTCAGCCGATTCTGCGCTGTGTTCCCCTTGACCAAATCGTTGGCAGTGAGAACCGCAGCGCAGATTTTGATGTGTGCTTTCGCCCTGTCAACCGCGCTCTGCGCGAGCGATGGTGTCGTGTTGCAGTGGCGATGGAGTCAGGCGTCCCTCTGCCGCCGGTTGACCTGATTCAAACGCGGATGGGTTACTTTGTGCGCGACGGCAATCACCGTGTTTCTGTAGCTCGCGCGCTTGGTTTGCGCGAAGTCGATGCCCAGATTGTGGCCTGCGAAGCGCCTGCTCTCGATTCGTGTGCCGAGCATGCCCATGGCGAAGCGGATTAGTTCTCTCGCAACAGGTTGCGCGCCCGTTGCATCGCTTCGACAAACTCCGGCAAGCGTTCCATCTCCCAGGAACGCGGGCGGGGTAGGGGCACATCGATCACGCCGGCCACTTGTCCCGGCCGAGGGGTGCTCACAATGATTCGGTCGGCCAGGAAAACGGCTTCGGGGATCGAGTGTGTCACTAAAATGCCGGTTGTGCCGGAGGCGCGCCAAATCTCTTCCAGCGCGGCAGTGAGCGTCTCGCGCGTGAGCGCGTCGAGTGCTCCAAACGGCTCGTCGAGCAATAGGATCGGCGGTTGAGTGACCAATGCACGCGCCAAGGCGGCGCGCTGGGCCATGCCGCCGCTCAACTCGCGTGGATAAGCGCGCTCGAAGCCGCTCAACCCCACCAACTTGATCAGATCGGCGATGCGCTGTTCTAACTGCGCCGGCGCGAGGATGGCCGGGCGTGTTGCGCCGCCCAGCTCGAACGGCAAGGCGATGTTTTTCTCCACCGTGCGCCATGGCAGCAACGCCGGCTCTTGAAACATCATGCCGACCTGGCGTGAGGGTTGTGTGATGGGTTGTCCGTCGAGTCGTGCTTCGCCAGAGGTGGGCTGGATCAAGCCGGCCAACACGCGCAGCAAGGTGCTTTTGCCACATCCGCTTGGGCCGACCACGGTTACGAATTCACCTCGCCCCACCTCCAGTGAGAAGCGCCGCAGTGCTTCTACACCGTTGGCGTAAGTCACGCTCACCTCTTCTGCAACAAGATAACGGGTCATCTTTTCCGACACAGCCCCGATCACTTACATCCAAATCGAAGCGCTTTTAAGGCAAAAACTCGTTTGTAAAGAGCGCGGTGACATCCGGCGCGCGCTGTACTTGCTCCATGGCCACAAGCGTGTCCACGGTGTTTTGCCATGCAGCGGCGGTGGATTCGCCCGGCCGCTTGGTGCCGGCTTTCATCATCTCGATGCTCTCCAATAACACCTTGCGCTGTACCGGGTCGTCTGCTTCCAAACCCTCAACATACTCGGTTGAAATCTGCATGGCTGCCTCAGGGTCGGCGATGGCATCGGCGATGCCGCGTAACACGGCGCGCACAAATCGGCGCGCAAGGTCGGGTTGCTCACGCGCGACCTGCTCGCTGGTCAGAATGCCGTTCGCCACCATATCTACCTGATCTGAAACTTTGAATACGGTGACGGGGTAGCCGTTTGCCTCCAGCACAACCGGTTCATTGTTGGAATAGCCGACTACAGCATCGACTTGTTTCTGTTGTAGCGCGGCCACCTGGGTAAAGCCGATCTCAAGTGCTGTCACATCGGATTCGGACAAACCATTAGCAGCCAAAAATGCTCGCCAGCCGACGTACGTGGCGCCGAAGAAGCCGGGCAAGCCGATCGTTTTGCCTTTGAGGTCTTGGGGTGTTTGGATACCGCTGGATTGCAACGCAATGACTGCAACGGGGAACTGGTGGTACCACTGCATGATGTATTTCACCGGCAGCCCCTGGGCGCGCGCCAGCACAACTTGTTCACCGCTGACAACGGCGAACGGCAACTCGCCAGCGGCGACCAGCTTGACTCCGTCGGTCTCGAACTTGTAGTCGAATTCGATCTCGATTCCTTCCGCTTGGAAATAGCCGCGTTCCCCAGCGATGTAGAACGGCGCGTACTGGACGTTGGCGATGTAGCCCATCGGCAAACGCACGCGCACAAGCGGCGGTTCAGTTGGAGAAGGGATGACTGTGGCTGGAGTAGTTGCGATTGGTGCGCGGCAGCCGAGAAGCGCCGCGATCACGATACACGAGCATAGGGTGCGATATGCAAAGTGTCTCATTTGATTCTCCTGTTCGGCAGTCGAACGTCAAGCTTGAGTGCACACGCGGCTTAACCGCGCCGCGCGATGAGGACTTGTTCAAGCGCTCGCACGGCGGTATACATGCCAAGCGCAGTGATCACGGTTGCGGCGATTCCGACCATCACCAGAGTGGTGTCGTACATGCCGCGCCCTTGGTTGATCAAGAAGCCCAGGCCACGGTCGGTGCCCAGAAACTCGGCGGCGATCGCGCCGATCATCGACAGGGTGGCGCCGATGCGCAGGCCGGTCAGCGCCAACGGCAGCGCCGCCGGCGCTTCTAGTTTGATAAATGTCTCCCATGCCGTGGCGTGCAGCGACCGAAAAAGATCGCGCAGCAGCGGCTTAATGCTGCGAACGCCGGCGATGATGTTGACCATGATCGGGAAGAACACCACAATCGCGCACAAGAAGATTTTGGCCGCCGGCCCTGGCCCGAACCAGATCAACAGCAACGGCGCAATGGCAATGAAAGGGATGCCTTGTGACGCCACGATGAACGGCGACAACAGCCGGTCGGCCAGGGCCGACTTGGCGATTGGGTAGCCAAGCATGAACGCTGCCAACGCGCCGATGGCGAGACCGGGAATGGCCTCGCTCAGTGTCGCAGCCGTATGGTGCAACAACCGTCCGGCGAACAGCTCGACAAAGAACCGTTCTGCCACTGCGGCAGGAGACGGCAGGATGAACGGTGGATAGTTCAAGCTGACCGTATGCCATGTGGCTACAAAGAGGGAAAATAGCGCCGCAGGCCCTAGGCGAGCAACCCACCTGCGCACGCCCACGCGCATGTCTGTGTGCCTGCTTACGCGCTTGCTCGTTTGGGCTTCGTCACCTGTGCAGGTTCGCACAGGTTGTCCGAGCGCCGGCTCCGCGCCGGCTTGCGCTTTGGCGATTCGGCCAATCGCGAACATGAAATCAGCCCCTTTGGATTGTGAAACTTTTCACACCTTCGGGGCTTGTAGCAAGTCAGCGATAAGAACCCGAGTCCTTACCGCCTGATCGATTGCGGTCGCGCCTTCTTTACATCCGGACTGTCACCGTCGGCGCCGGCATTTCACCGGCTCATGCGCGCCTCTCAACGCGCTCGTGGGCTGTATGGCAAATCGTTTCTGCCAGACCACCGATCGGGAATTTCACCCTGCCCCGAAGGCCGTTTGATTCGATTTTCAAGTATTAGATTCTGGACGGATCGCTTGGTTTTGTCAAAGGCCCTTTCAACCTTAAAAACACTCTTCCTCAACTCTCGAGCCGGACCTTGACTGCTCCGTTTTCCTCAATCACGTCATAGAACGGCAACGGCGCAGGGGCCGGGAAGGTAGCTTTGCCGGTGCGCAAATGGAAGCGTGCGCCGTGGCGCGGGCAAACAATCTCCTCGCCCTCGATGACGCCTTCGCCCAGCGGTCCGTCGTCATGCGTGCATACGTCGCGGAACGCGCGCGCTACGCCATTCAAGCGGGTCAAGCCAATGCTGACTTCATTAACCTGAACGGTCAGTATTTCCCCTTCTTTCACGTCCTCGGCCTTTGCCGCAAACACGAACTCAGACACCATGAAACTCCTCTGGCGCTGTGATGCGTAGTCCGTATTCCGAATCTTGGATCGGATGCGATATCTGACTACTTCTCAATGGGCACACCAACGCTGTTGCCCCACTCGGTCCAACTGCCGTCATAGTTGCGCACGCGCTCGAACCCCAGCAGATACTTGAGCACGAACCAGGTATGGGAACTGCGCTCGCCGATGCGGCAATAGGCAATGATATCCTGATCCGGCATGACACCCTTGGAGGCGTACAAGTTCAGTAGTTCGTCGTAAGACTTAAATGTGCCGTCTTCTCGTACAGTTTGCGCCCATGGGATGTTCTTCGCGCCGGGGATGTGTCCGCCGCGCAGGGCACCCTCGTTCGGATAGTCTGGCATGTGCACGCGCTCGCCAGTGTATTCCTGTGGGCTGCGTACGTCGACCAGGGTGCCGTTCGCGCGCACGTGCGCCAGCACTTGGTCGCGGAAGGCGCGGTAGTGGCTGTCATCGCGGGCCGGCGCGCGGTACTCGGTTCGGGGATAAGTTGGCACGTCGCGCGTCATCGGCCGGCCTTCCTCCACCCACTTCTTGCGCCCACCGTTGAGGATTTTGGCGTTAGTGTGGCCGAATAACTGGAACACCCAGAACGCGTAACACGCCCACCAGTTATTTTTGTCGCCGTAGAAGATTACGGTGGTGTCGTTGGCGATGCCTTTCTCGGACATCAGTTGGGCAAAGCGATCTGCGTTGATGTAATCGCGCACGATCTGGTCGTTCAAGTCAACCGTCCAATCGATGTTGACCGCGCCGGGGATATGCCCGGCACTGTACAACAACGGGTCTTCGTTCGATTCGACGATGCGGATGTGTGGATCATTCAGGTGTTCTGCCAGCCAATCCGTGCTGACTAAAGCTTCGGGATGTGCATAGGTTTGTGTGCTCATGTTCAACTCCAATTTATCCTCAACTACTATTCTCAACTATGCCGCTTGTCACAGGCATTTGCTCAGAATTACTCTTATCTCCATCATCAAAATTATAGCGTGAGTGGCGCCGACAAAATACCCGCCTCGATATAATGCCGCGTGCGAGCAGGTTGCGGATGCGCGGCCGAGATTTCTGCCAGCGGTAAACAACGATGAAATCACAACCGAACGGCGGCTGGATCGAAGTGATTTGCGGCAGCATGTTCAGCGGCAAGTCGGAAGAATTGATACGCCGCATTCGCCGCGCCGAGATTGCGCGGCAGAAAGTGCAAGTATTCAAGCCGGCGCTAGATGTGCGCTATGGCCAGGATCGCGTCAGTTCGCACAGCGGGGCGCAAATGGGCGCCGTGCCGGTCTCACAGGCCAAAGAAATTTTGCAACTGGTCGATCCCGATACCGATGTCGTTGCGATTGACGAAGTGCAGTTCTTTGACTGGGACATCGTCGAGGTGTGCGATCAGTTGGCCGAGGCCGGCAAACGGGTGATCGTCGCTGGCCTAGACATGGATTTTCGCGGCGAGCCGTTCGGCCCCATGCCGATCTTGATGGCGCAGGCGGAGGAAGTGGAAAAGCTGCACGCCATCTGCATGGTGTGCGGCGCGCCGGCTACGCGCACGCAGCGGTTGATTAACGGCCAGCCAGCGGCTTACGAAGACCCCGTGATCCTGGTCGGAGCGAGCGAAAGTTATCAGGCGCGCTGTCGCAAGCATCACCAAGTCCCACGGCGGCGCAGCGAGCCTCCTGACGGAGCATCCTCACTCAGCGCTCAAAATACTTCGTCAACTCCACCATCGGATAGCTGACGCGCTGGCCGTAGGGCCGGCGTCCCTTATCGAATGTGGCATCAATGCCGACCTTGGTGCCGATGCCTTTGCTATCGTTGGCGGGGTCCATCTCGTGTCCCTGCGCCCCCGGCACGGTGAATATGTCTTGTCCCCAGTCCACGCGGGTCGTCAGCGCCCACAACAGATCAGACGGGTCGTAGATGTTGACATCTGAATCGACCACGGCGCAGATGCGGAAGTTGGGATGGGCGGCGAACGCAGCCAGCGCCACGTTGCGCGGCTCACCTCTATTCGTCTTCTTCGACAATTGCACGACGACCAGAAAGCCGTTGGTGTAAGGCGGGATGTGCACGGCGCCCACGTTCTTGCTGGCGTGTGACACAAACCGCATGAGCAATGGTTCGCGTGGCAGCACATTGCCGATGTAGATGTGCTCATTCCACCCCGGCACGATGGTCTGGTAAATCGGTTGTTCGCGATGGCAGATTGCCGTCACCTCGAACACGGGCGATTGCCACGGCTCGCCGTAATAGCCGTGAAACTCGGCCAGCGGTCCTTCTTCACGCCGTGCGCCGGGCAACACATGCCCTTCGATTACCAGCTCGGCGTGAGCGGGGATAGTATCCACATCGACGGTGACGCCGCGCGTGACTTCAACCGGCTGACCGCGAATGGCGCCGGCGATGTTGTTCTCGTCGCCGTCGTATTTGCAGCCGGCGGCGATCATCAGCGCCGGGTCCAGGCCGATGGCAACGGCGACGCCCAGCGGTTGCCCCTTGGCCTCGGCGGCGGCGTGGGCGCGCTGTACGTCGCGCCACTGGTTGATGTTCATGCCCAGTGTGCGCGGGCCGAGGATCTCCATCCGGTTGTAGCCCAGGTTGCCCACGCCCGTCTCTGGATGTTTGCTGACGATCACCCCGCCGGTGATGAAGCGCCCGCCATCTCCCACCGCGTGTTTAGGGATGGGCAGTGTGCGCAGGTCGATTTCGTTTGGGTGGGTGGTGATGTGACGTTTCCATGCTGCGTGCTCGGTGAAGACAGGGGGGATTGCATGGGCCGGCTCGAGCGCGCGCGCCATGGTGGCTGTCACCTGCGTCTTGTCGCAACCCAGCGCCAGCGCCACGCGTTCCTGATTGGCGATCGCGCTGCTGAACAGGCGCCACGGCCCAAATGTGCGCGGGCTGTCGTCTGGGGTCTGTGCGTCGAGCGACGGCTGATAGTAGAGCTGTTCAAATAATGGAGCCGGCGCCCCTGTGCGCTCCACCGTTGCGCCGATGTCGGCTGCCTCGTGAAACAGATTGACCGGCTTGGCCACATGGGCCAACTGTCCATGCCGTTCGAGCAGCTCCAAGTAACTGCGCAGGTCGTAGATTGTGCTCATGATTGGTGCGCATTCTACCCGTGCGAGTTGCGCAAAACGAATTCGTTAATACAATCTCGCCTTGATACCTCAAAACAGGAAGCAGGGTCTTAACCCGAGAAGGACCGAGACGACGTTCATCTGACCTGCCTGCCTGCGTGGCAGGCAGGCTCTTGAAACTGCCGCCTGATCCTCCTGTTGACCCGAATCTAAAACAAGGAGCAAAAGGTTTAGCGCTATGTTTCAGATGACGAATCTCAATGATTTTGAGCGGCTTGTGCCTTGGCTGGTGATTGCCGTGGCGATTATCAGCTTGCTCTATGCGTGGTTCCTGCGCACGCTGGTCATGAAGAAGGACAAGGGCACAGAGAAGATGCAGCAGGTGTGGAATGCGATCCGAGAGGGTGCAGACGCGTACTTAAATCGCCAGTTGCGCACGATCCTACCGTTGATCGGCGTCTTGGCCATTGCGCTGTTTCTCAGCGTGTACGTCGCCCCGCCCAGCTTGGAAGCGCGCGAGATGTTCCACGATAACGCCACCATCATTGTGGCGATCGGCCGCACCATCGCCTTCATTTTGGGGGCTTCGTTTAGTTTGATCGTCGGTCAATACGGTATGCGCATGGCCGTGCAAGCAAACGTGCGGGTGGCATCGGCCTCGCGGCGCAGCTTCAACGAGTCGTTGTCGATTGCCTACTATGCCGGCACGATCACCGGCATGTTGACCGATGGTCTGGGTTTGCTGGGCGGTACGATCATCTTCATCGTGTTTGGCAAGGCTGCGCCCGACGCCCTGCTCGGCTTCGGTTTTGGCGGCACGTTGCTGGCGTTGTTTATGCGCGTGGGCGGCGGCATTTACACCAAGGCGGCCGACGTCGGCGCCGACTTGGTGGGCAAGGTTGAGAAAGATATCCCCGAAGACGATCCGCGCAACGCCGCTGTCGTGGCTGACCTGGTGGGTGACAATGTGGGCGACTGCGCCGGCATGGCCGCCGACATCTTTGAGTCCTACGAAGTCACGATTGTCTCAGCCCTCATCCTCGGTTTGGCGGTTATGGCTGCCGAAGAAGCTGCCGGCGTCGCAGACGCCAATCCCGCGCGTTGGATCATCTATCCGTTGATGATTCGCGGCGTCGGCGTGATCTCCTCCATCATCGGCACCTTCACCGTTCCGATTTGGGAACGTTTCCCCATCAAGTTCCTGCGCGCCCACGATGCCGAAGAGGCCATGTTCCGCTCGTATGAAGTGTCGAGTGTGATCACCATCGTTACGGCCTTCATCATCTCGTTCTTCTATGAGGGTGACTGGCGCTTTGGTGCGTTGACAGCGATCGGCGTTGGTCTGGCGGTGGCCTTCAACCCACTCACCTCGTACTTCACCGCTACCAACAAGCCGCCGGTCAAGGAGATCGTCAAGCAGACCAAGGGTGGGCCGGCGACTACGATTTTGTCCGGCTTGGCCAGCGGCTATGAATCCACCGTCTGGGCATTGTTGGTGATCGTAGTCAGTTTTGTGCTGGCGTTGCTGCTCTTCCAGAATGACGGCCCGCTGTATGTCCTCTACGCCGTCAGCATGATCGGCATCGGTATGCTCAGTCACACCGGCAACAACGTAGCGATGGACTCCTATGGACCGATCAGCGACAACGCCAACGGCATCGGCGAGATGGCATGGTCGGGCATGGAGGACGAGAACACCAAGAAGGCGCGCCAGATCATGGCTGACCTGGACGCGGTGGGCAACACGACTAAGGCCATCACCAAAGGGATTGCAATTGCCTCGGCAGTGATTGCGGCGGTCTCGTTGTTCGCATCGTACATCACCGATGTGGGGCGCGTGCAGGCTCAGTTGCTGGCTTCCGGCCAGACGATGGAGGTGCTGAGCGCCATTCGCGTCTCCGATACAACCGTGTTCATTGGCTTGTTGTTGGGCGGCGCGTTGCCGTGGTTGTTTAGCTCCCTGTCGATTCGCTCGGTGTCGCGTGCGGCCGGCTTGATTGTGGAAGAAGTGCGCCGGCAGTTCCGCATCCCTGGCGTGATGGAGGGCACCGTCAAACCGGACTACGGTCAAGCGGTTGGCATTTCCACCGCCTCGGCGCAGAAGGAATTGGTGCCGCTTGCGCTGATTGCGGTGTTGGTGCCGATCATCGTCGGCCTGGTGTTGGGCGTCGAAGCGTTGGGTGGCTTCTTGGCGGGCATCATCGTGTCCGGCCAGTTGCTGGCGGTGTTCATGGCCAACACCGGCGGCGCGTGGGACAACGCCAAGAAGTCGGTTGAAGATGAGCCGCGCGATTTGATTGCCAACACCGGCAAGGGCAGTGAACGCCATAAGGCGGCGGTCGTTGGCGACACAGTGGGCGACCCGCTGAAAGATACCGCCGGGCCGGCCCTCAACCCGATGATCAAGGTGGTCAATCTGGTCTCGCTGATCATCGCCCCGATCCTGGTCACGATCCAGTCTGACGTGGTGCGCTACGTCGCTGCGCTCGTGCTGCTGGTGGGCGTGGTCTGGGCCTTGTCTCAGAGCAAGAAAGAAGTGACCCTGGGCGAGGAAAAGCCCAGTGTCCAGCCGGCGGCCAAGTAGAGGGCTTCCTCTTCCGCTGCCGAATGGCCTGATTGCACACAAATCGGCCCGGTGTCAGTGCGCCGGGCCGATTTTTATCCCACACGCCGTGTGGGATATCGTGTGGGATAACGTCTGAGAGAGTACAGACAGCATCCTCACAACGCGCGGATCACAACGCGCACCTCCAATGTCTCTTTGGCGTTGCCCTTGAACACGCCGCGTGTCGGCGGCACATCCGCGTAGTCTCGTCCGACCGCAACGCGCACATAGCGTTCGTTTTGCTCACAGTTGTGCGTTGGGTCAAGGGATATCCAGCCGTGGCCGGCGATGAATACATCGACCCAGGCGTGTGTCGCAGCAGTATCGCCGAAGAACTTGGGGTCATACAGGTAACCGCTTACGTAGCGGGCAGGGATGCCCTGGCACCGACAACAGGCGATTAGCAGATGTGCGAAGTCCTGGCACACACCGCGCCCCAGCCGGATCACATCGTCAGCGGTTGTTTTGACATCTGTCGCGCCGCGTTCGTATTTGATGGAGCGGAACACGGCCTCGCTCAGGGTGCGCGCTGTGCCCAGCGGATCATCCGGCAGAATGTGCGGGCCGGCAAAGCGGCAAATGGCCTCGTCTGCCGGCGCATACGCTGTAGGATGGCAATAATCGTATTCTTCTAGGGGCGTTAACTCACCCGCGCCGGGATCGAATAAGGGCGCCGTCAACACTTCGCTGGTCACGGCAATGCTCAGACGCTGATGCGGTTGCAGCCAGTCGAAATAGCGCACGTCGTTGCCGAAGTGATCGATGTAGGCCAGCACGTGGGCCTTTACCGGCTCGGTGAGCAACTTAAACGACAGGCAGCGTTGGCCGCCGGCGTCGGCTGGCTTCAGCCGCACCTCTGTGTGCGCTTCGTTGATCGGCGCGTCGTAGCTCAATGTGGTTAGATGTTCGATGAACAAGCGCATAGGAATGGATCACTGTTGTTGTTGGGCTTGCTGGCGGCGCGGGCTAGGCTGAATGATCTGCGCGTTGAAGTAGGCGCGTGTGATTTCGTCGCCGATCTGATTGATCTGACGCAACAAATGGGTGAGGAAAGGATGCATCCGCGCATCCAACACGTCCTCGATGTCCAGATATTCGAGTTCGGAGCATGTGCGGCCCAGCGTGCGCAATGAGAGGGCAGCCGCTCCATCGGGCCGGCTGTTTTCCCCTAAGGTTGCACTTGAGATCGCCGTTGCCGCGTGCTGGCAGCGTTTCAGACAGAACAGCACCGCCCGTGGAAAGATCGGACTGAGCAACAGATAGTGCGCCACCGGCCCGGCTTGCAGTTGCAGGGCCGACTCTTTGCGAAACGCCTCAAACGCGCTGCACGATTTGAGCATGGCGATCAATTGCAGCGAAGCTTCGGGCGTGCCTTCGCGCAGGGTGTTCAACGTGGCGTACTTCACATCTAAAATGCGGCAGGTCTTCTCGGCCCGCTCCAAAAACTTGCCCAGTTGGATGAACTGCCAGGCTTCTCCATGCGGCATGGTGGCGTCGGTGACGCCCTGAAAAGCCTGCGATCCATCGCGCACCTGGCTGAAGAACTCGTGCGGGCCGCGTAACACACCGGCGCGGTTGACCCCGCGCACCAAGAAATAGAGCCGGTTGATGTGCTCCCACATTTCGCTGCTGATTTGCTCGCGCACGCTGCGCGCGTTTTCCCGCGCGCGGGTGATGCAAGCGATCACGGCGTTGGGATTGGCCGGATGCCACAACAAAAACTCGCTGACCGTTTGCGCGGTGTACTCGGGGTAGTGCTGCGCAAACAATGCTTGGTCGCCGGTGATCTCGATCAGCGGCTGCCAGCCGCGCTTCAAGTCTTCCAGCCGCGTGTCGAGCAACGCGTGGAAATTGACCGTCAGAATGCGGGTGATGTCTTCGGCGCGCTCGATATAGCGCGACATCCAGTACAAAGATTCGGCAACGCGACTGAGCATATTCGATTTGGGAAGCTAGAAAGTCGATTTGGAATCGGATCAATCCCAAATCGGGAATCTAAAAGATTAGTCGTATAACACCCACGTGTCCTTGCTGCCGCCGCCCTGCGATGAGTTGACGACCAGTGAGCCGCTGCGCAAGGCAACCCGCGTCAAGCCGCCGGGCACAATCGTGATCTGCTCGCCGTACAAAATATATGGCCGCAGATCGACATGACAGCCGCGCAACTCGTCGTTCAAGTAGGTCGGGTGCCGGCTGAGGCTGATGGTGGGTTGGGCGATGAAGTTGCGCGGCGCGGCCAAGATGCGGGCGCGAAAAGCTTCGCGCTCCTCGCGGGTGGCATGTGGGCCGACCAACATACCGTAACCGCCGCTTTCGTTCACCGACTTGACCACCAACTTATCCAGATGCTCCAGAATGTAGCGCCGGTCATCTTCGTTCACGGCCAGGTAAGTCGGCACGTTGTTCAGGATCGGTTCTTCGCCCAAGTAATAGCGGATCATCTCCGGCACGTAGGCGTAAATTGCCTTGTCATCGGCTACGCCGGTGCCGATGGCGTTTGCCAACGCTACGTTGCCCATCAGATAGGCGCTGAACAGGCCGGGCGCACCGAGCAGGCTATCCTGCCGAAAAGACAGTGGATCGAGAAAGTCGTCATCGATACGGCGGTAGATCACGTCCACCTGCCGCAAGCCGGTTGTGGTGCGCGTATATACTTTGCCCTCATGCACGACCAAGTCGCGCCCCTCGACGATCTCGATGCCCATTTGTCGCGCCAGGAAGGAGTGCTCGAAGTAAGCCGAGTTGTACACACCCGGCGTGAGCAGCACCACCGTCGGCTCGACGCCGCGATCCGGCGCGACTGAACGCAGTGTGTTCAACAGCTCTTGCGGATAGTGTTCGATCGGCATCACCCCATAGCGCTCGAACAGGTCGGCGAACGTTCTCTTCATCGCTTGACGGTTTTCCAGCATGTAGCTGACGCCTGACGGCGAGCGCATGTTGTCTTCCAGCACGTAGTAATTGCCGCGCTCGTCGCGCACCAGGTCGGTGCCGGTGATGTGCGCATAGATGCCGCGCGGCACATCAACGCCCACCATTTCGCGGCGGAAGTGGCGCGCTCCGAAGACCAGCTCGGCGGGAATGCGCCGGTCGCGCACGATGCGCTGTTCGTGATACACATCGCGCAGGAACTCGTTTAGCGCCATCACGCGTTGCGTCAGCCCGCGTGAGAGAAACTCCCACTCGGCATGTGGAATGATGCGCGGAATCAGGTCGAACGGAAAGATGCGTTCGATGCCCTCTTGTTGGCCATACACCGTGAAAGTGATGCCCTGATACAAGAAAGAGATATCCGCCGCCCGCCGGCGCTCGTTGAACGTTTCGCGCGTCAAGGTGGACAGATGTTCGTACAGGACGCGGTAATGCAAACGAGGTTGGCCGTTGTTCTCGAACATCTCGTCGAAGAACGGGCCAACCTCGTAGTTGCCGGTCAAGATCGGTTGGTCTATTTGAGTTGCCGGCGCGGTCATGGTTTGTTCACTGCGCCTCCTGACTTACGGCCAACGACTTGTAAGTGGCTCATGATTCCTCAATTTCGATGGTGAACAATTTCTCACCCGGCTCGCGCGCGCGGGCCGGGTCGCGCTCTGGGATCGCGTTCACCACATCCATGCCTTCGATCACTTTGCCGAACACCGTATGTCGGTTGTCCAGATGGGGAGTGGGGATGTGAGTGATGAAGAACTGGCTGCCGTTGGTATTCGGGCCGGCGTTTGCCATCGACAGGATGCCCGGCGCGTCGTGCCGCAACTCTTTGTGAAACTCGTCGGCAAAGCGATAGCCGGGGCCGCCGCGACCGGTGCCGGTTGGATCGCCGCCCTGAATCATGAACGGTTTAATCACACGATGAAAGGTGGTGTTGTCGTAAAAGCCTTCGCGGGCGAGGAAGACGAAGTTGTTGACCGTGCGCGGCGCTTTGTCGGCGAACAGCTCTACGACGATGTCACCTTTGCCGGTCTTCAAACGCGCTTTGTATTTTTTGGCCGGGTCGATGACCATCGGCGGCGGTGAGGGATATTGTTTTACCATATCCTGCTATTGTACCGGCTTGCGTCCCGCTACCTGGCGATACACGGCCAGCGTTTGTCGCGCTGTCTCGGCCCACGTAAATCGGGCAGCGCGGCGTAAGCTACGCGCGCGCAGCTCCGCTTGGAGGGCGGGGTCATTTAGGACGCGCTCACATGCCTCGGCAATGTGCTGAGGCTGGTATGGATCAAACAACAGCGCAGCATCGCCGGTGACTTCCGGCAAGGACGAGGCGTTTGAACAAACAACCGGTGCGCCGCACGCCATCGCTTCCAGCGGCGTCAAGCCAAATCCCTCGTGCAGCGATGGGAAGACGAACAGGGTGCAAGCGGAGTACAACGCCGGCATGTCCGCATTGCTCACTTCGCCGATAAAGCGCACCCGGTCGGCGATGCCCAGACTGTGCACGCGCGCCTGCGCCTGCGGGTAACGCGGGTCGTAATGGCCGGCGACGACCAGCGCTTCACCCTGTGGGTCGGGCAACTTCGAGTTCAATATGGCCCAGGCTTCGATCAATCGAACCAGGTTCTTGTGCGGTTTGTTGCTCGCCAGGTAGAGCGTGAAGCGTTCGGGCAGATCGAACTTGGCGCGCACCGCAGCGCGGCGGTCAGCCGGCTGAGGTGTGAAAATCGGGTCGGCGGCTTCCGGCGTGATGATGAGTCGGTCGCGTGCGCCGGGCCAGTAACGCCGAATGTCCTGCGCCGCTGCCTCGGACACGGTGAGGATCGCCGCCGACGCTTGCACGGCCAGGCTCAGCAACAGGCGGATCAACAAGCGATCTTTGGCCGATGGGGTGAAGTGCGGCTGGGTCAATGGGATCAAGTCGTGCACAGTGGTGATGGAGCGCGCGCGGGCGGCGCCGAGGTAAGGCCGCACGTAGTACGGGTAATGCTGCGCGGCGCTGTCCTGGGCTGCTGCCGGCGCGCGCACGAGCGCAGGCAGATGAAAGATGGGCGCACGATACTCAAGCAGCTCTAGTTTTGTACGATGCAGCCTTGTCAGATCGAAGCGGTTGTTGCAGGCAGAAGGATCGACCAGTGCGACTACAACTTCGTCCTCTTCAAGGTGATCGGGCAGTGCCGCCAACACGTTGTAGGCGTAACGCGCGATGCCGGGGAAGTGATCCTGGATCACACGCGCGTCGAACAGGTAGCGCCTGGTCATGCCGGCTGGGCTTGAGGGCGGGCGCAAGGGCTGCGCTTTGTCCCGCGTAGCAGTTACTCCAACCACACAGAGGGCAAATTGTGGGTGATCTCGATGTGCTTGAATTTCTGGCTTTGGCGCGCGCCGTGTTGCTTGACCCAGGCTGCCATCGCCGCCAGCCCTTCGTCGAGCGTATGCAGCCGGCGTTGGCCGAACACGCGCTGAACCTTTTCGTGCGACGAGTAGGCGTGTAGCACTTCATTGCGCGGCGGCAAAAAGCGTATGTCCGGCGCAACCCCCATCGCGTGCGCTACGCGCTCGGCCAGTTCGCGCACCGTGTAAGGTTGATCGGCCCCCACGTTGTACACCTCGTTCCACGCCGCCGGCATGTCGATCACGTCGGCCATGATGGGCGTGATGTCTCGAATGTAACTGAACGCGCGCGTTTGCAGGCCGTCGCCGAAGACGGTCATCGGCTTGCCTTGCAAAATCTGGTTCATGAAGATGCCCACCACATTGCGGTAGCGATCGCCGATGTTTTGCCGTTCGCCGTACACGTTGTGCGGGCGGAAGATCACATAGTTCAGGCCAAACATCCGCCGGCAGGCAACTAGGTCTTGTTCGACCGCTAATTTGGCGATGCCGTATGGATCTTCAGGGTGCGCGGGTGTCTCTTCGCGCATCGGTAGCTCTGGACTAGAGCCATACACGGCGATCGATGACGTGAACACAAAGCACTTCACGCCGGTGTTTACTGCCGCATTAATCAGATTAACACTGCCGATGATGTTGTTGGTGTAGTTGAAGCGACGGATGAAATGACTTAACCCTTCGGCTGCGTACGCGGCCAGGTGATAGATGTAATCGAATCGCTCCGACTCGCACAGACGTTGCACTAAGTCGGCGTCGGTGATACTTCCGACAATCAGCCGCGCCGCAGCCGGCACATTGTCGGCGAATCCACCGCTCAAGTCATCCAGCACGATCACGTCATGCCTGCGCTGCGCCAGTTCGTCCACCACATGCGACCCGATAAACCCAGCTCCGCCGGTAACCAGAATCTTGCTCATGCAATCTCATCCTGTGCTGTCCATCTGAATGTATTGCGATCACAAAGCGCCTTTCAGTCGGCGCGCAGCCAGCCGAGCGACGGTGTACATCGCTTTGACGATCTCGCGTGAAGAGATTTTGGATTGGCCGTGCTCTCGGTCGCTGAAAATGATCGGTACTTCCA
>JANWVJ010000239.1 GCA_025056895.1 Thermoflexales bacterium | reverse complement strand
CATGGTGATCTACGGCGGCGCAATTACAAGCGTTTTTCCAGGTTACGGCCGAGCTCAAAAAGTGCGCATCTTGCATGCCCTGGGGCGCGCTGCGACCGGCCACAACGAAGCCTTACACAACCTTGATCGGCTGCCGACCCGCATCTTTCCGGCCCAGTCGCAAATTGTTTTCATCGGCCCGCTCAACCGCGATGACACCGCACTGTTGACGCGGATGCGCGCGCGTGGTTATGCTGTGCTGGTCGTCAGCCCAGACCCAATTCGATTCGAGGCAGGCAGGATGGCGGCGTCCCAGCTCGAGATCGATCCGGCTGTGCAGAACATGGCCGTGCGCATGTTGGAAGTCGAGCGCCGGCTTGTGCTGCGCCGGCTACGGCAAGCCGGAGTACACGTGCTGGATTGGGACGTTACCCAACCGCTGGATCGAAGTTTGGACACAGGCCGGCAACGGCGGCATTGAGCATCCCGTGAGCGACAAGTGAGTTTATGAAGCTGCTGTCAATCTTAAGGTGGGGGAGCTTGAGCAGCGCAACAGTGCTGCTGGCCGGGGCATATGTGCTGATGAACGGCTGGGCTTATGCCGGCGCCGTCCTTGCCATCGCTGCTCTGTGGACGCTTGGGCAGCAGCGTGGCGTTCTGGCGCTGGCTTCTGTAAGCTTGGTGGGCATGGCCGCCCTGGCAGCATTCGGTGTTGCACAAGGCATCTCTCAAGCGGCGGCGCTGCTGGCCTGCGTGTTTGCCTTGACGACGTGGGACATAGATCGGCTGGTACACCGGCTGAGCAGCGTCGATCACGTAGAGCACCGCGACACTTTGATCCATGGACATCTGTATCAGCTCGCCGTCGTGGTCGGACTGGGAATGATTGTCGGCTTGATCAGCGGGGCGCTTCGCTTGAACATCAGCTTTGGCGTGGTGCTAGGACTAGGCTTGCTGGCATTGTGGGCGCTCAGCCGGCTGGCCAGAAGCGCCAAGCAATAAAAGCCACCTCGAGCGCGCTCAAGCACTTACCGGTGATCAGGCACCGGCGACCCGGTCGAGCCAAAATTGACCGAAGCGCGCTCCGCGGAGGGTCGGCTCGATTGGCTCGCGTCGATATGCCATCTGCTGTTACCTCGTCAGATTCTCGGTGTCTTGCAAACGCTGGGAATCCACAACCTGGCCGGAGAACGTGATAAAGGGAAACAGCTCCGGCACGTGCGAATCCCACACGCCGTGCGGACTCCACGCCCAGCCGCCCGAATCCTCAGCCGGGAGTGCTTCTTTGTACGTGTTGAAACGCGAGAAGTCCATACGCCACACATCGCCGTCGCGCGGCGGGAGCGCGCGTCCATCGGCTTTGGCGAGCCAGTGCAAACCCTCCCACGGAAAGGCCAGTTCGACCGTCCAGCCTCGGTCGCGGTCGCGGTTGTCATTCAGCGTGCCGTCCACATGCACGGCGCTTCTCAGGCCGGGCAGGTCCCATTGCCAGAACCCTTCGCGCGGGCCGCGTGGATGCTTGAAGTCAACTCCGTCCCACGGGCGATGTCCGGGCGCATCGGGCGCGAACTCCGGCGCAGAGGAGTAGCCATCGCGCACATACGCATCTGACCAGATGAAGAACACTTCGTAGATTGTGCCCAGCGCATTGATCTCGAATTCGTAGTAAGCGTCCTGGCCGGCGATAAACACCTCCACATCGTTGTCGGTGTAGATAGGGGCGTCACGCTCGGTGAGCGTTGCCATCACCAGTGGCTCTTCGATCCAGAAACCGACGTAGAGATACACATCATCCCACAGCACAGCAGCACGCGTGTCGTGAATGGTGCGGCGACCGGAGATCAAATCGACAAAGCGCGGAGAGCGGGGAGCGAACTGCCAACTCAGTTCGTCTAGCCGGCCATCGATAACCAGCGGTTCAAGCGCACGATAAGCCGTGTAACGCGCGATGCGATCCGGCGCAAGCGGAAACAGATGGGGTGGCCATATCATGTTATGATTGTAGACCCAAAAGCGACTGCTATACTGGGTAAGCCCCGAAAGAAAACGCGTTGGCAGATGGTATTAGGCAGAGGTGGAACATGAAGTACAAGATCACCCAGGCACAGAAAGATTTCTATCGCAGGAACGGCTATATCGCCATCGAAGATTTCCTGGACGAGCGTGAGTTGGAAACCTGGCGGCAGATCACCGACGACGCGGTGCGCCAGCGGCTGATCGAGCGCAACGGCCTGACGAACCAGGATGATCCCGACCGCTACTACTCACAGGTGTTCGTGCAGTGCATCCGGCTGGCCGATACGCACGAAGGCATGGCGAAACTGATGTTGGATGAACGGCTGGGCGAAGCTGCCGGCGAACTGGCCGGTGTGGATGGCATCCGCATCTGGCATGACCAGGCGCTGATCAAACAGCCCTACGGCAATCCAACTGCCTGGCATCTCGACAATCCGTACTGGTCTTTCTATTCGCGCGACGCCATCTCGATCTGGGTGGCGCTCGACCGGGCGACGTTGGCCAACGGCTGCCTGTGGTACTTACCCGGTACGCATCTTACAGCGCGCTACGACAACGTGAACATCGGCGAGAATATCGCCGACCTATTCCGCGTATACCCGGAATGGCGTAACATCGAAGCGGTTCCCGTGCCGGTTCCAGCCGGCAGCGCCGTGTTTCACAATGGGCTGGTTGCGCACGGCGCCGGCGCCAACATGACGCCCCGTCCGCGCCGAGCCATGACGTGTGCCTACATGCCGGATGGCTGCACGTTCAACGGCCAGCGCAATGTCCTGCCCGAAGGCTATTTCAATTCACTCAAGATCGGCGATGTGCTCGACGACCCGCGCCAGGTGCCATTAATTTGGAAGCGCGGTTGAGAGTTTAAGGCAGAATTCGGGTGAGATGGCGCGTCTGACCGGTCTACGTGTTGCTGACGTTCAAACGGATCGGATTGGATGTGCGCTGCGCTATGCGCTTGAGTGGGGGCATGTGGTGGTGTTGAAAGGAGCGCACACGGTGGTGGCTGCACCCAGTGGAATGGCCGTGATTGCGCC
>JANWVJ010000238.1 GCA_025056895.1 Thermoflexales bacterium | reverse complement strand
AGCTGCCCGCGCGCTTGTGTAGATACGGCTTGTCGTCGAGCTTGCCCTTGCCGTATGGCCCTTCGGCGTTGTGAACAATGAGCCGGCGTGGCGGCTCGGCCAGAGAAATCATGTCATCCTTGAGTCGGGCGATGTAATAGTCCCAGACGCCGAAGACCAGATAGGGCGCACCGTCCTCATCGATGAACACGCCGGGGTCATACGCGCCGGCCGGCGCGTCGTCCGGGCTGACGAGCGGGCGTCCCAGCGGATCGCGCCATGGCCCGGCGGGCGTTTCACCCACCACCACGCCGGTGCTGCGGTTGCCCTCGGAGAAATACCAGTAGTACTTGCCGTTGCGTTCGATAGCATCCGTAGCCCAGCAGGATGTGAAGCCCGCGCCGATGTAGGTATCTTCGGGTCGCAATGTGCATTCATGCGTCCAGTTCACCAGGTCAGGCGACGACCATACCCACCAGTCCTCCATCACAAATGTGGTGCTATCGGGCGATTTGTCGTGTGTGGCATACAGCCAAACCTGATCGTTAAAGATGCGCACGTGCGGGTCACAGACCCCGCGCCCACGCAGAATCGGGTTTCCAGAGAGAAGATGCGCATGCATGTTCATAAACACATGGTACTGCCGGCAGTAGCCCTCGGTCAAGGTTGATCGGTTAGCGTTAGTTCGACACGCGTCGTGACCAAATCTGTCCGGGCTGAATGATTCAGCTTGGTCAGTCGTCCTTGCCGGTCATAGCTCAATGTGGTTTGGTGAACGGGACCGCTTTCAACAAGCGTCACTCCACCGGCGCGTGCGCGTGAGACGCGGATCGAAACACCTGTTGTCGGGTCACGGTCTATCACCGTTTGAACGGCGTCACTCAAAGATCGGATGGCTTGGGCGGGCAACCACAAGGCGTCGGCAAGCTGCGAAGCGCTGCTGGCTCGGTCAGGAGCGGTCTGTCTTTGTCCGGCCAACCTGGCGCTAACCTGATAGAGCGCCCACCCATCAGCTACCCGTTTGGCGCGCAAGGACACGTTGTAAGGCAACGTGGTGGGTGGGCTGCCCGCAACAATGACGGTGTATGAACCTTGATAGTTCAATCGACTGCCTACTTTGACCCAATCAGGCTTGACGCTATTGCTCCAAGGCAGGCGCACATATCGCCGATCAACCAGACTCATGACGCTTGTCTGCCGTTGCGCGTTGTCGGTTTTGCCGATAGCATGCCGATAGAACACCAGTAGCCCACTGTTCTCCTCGAACATCCAAACGTATTCGGCTTCCTCGGTCTGGTAATGAAATCGCACAACCTGGTAGAACTTGCCTTCGATTTGGGTGTTCAGACGGCCAACCTTTAGTTCTTCATTCGCGACTTGTTCAGCGTCTACAAGGATTTTTGGGTTGATCCAATACTCTCCGGCGCCGGGAATGCCCAGGCTGGCCATCACGGTAG
Organism: Thermoflexales bacterium; assembly: GCA_025056895.1. Lineage (GTDB taxonomy): Bacteria > Chloroflexota > Anaerolineae > J036 > Brachytrichaceae > Roseilinea. The sequence continues at coordinate 1,646 of JANWVJ010000238.1, read as the reverse complement.
AAGGCGTATGCTCATTGCCACGTGCACCCTGCATCCAAAACTTTGCTGAAGAGACAGCAGTTGTTTCGTCAAGGTGGATCAGGTCGTATTGCATCAATCCTGCTCCTCCTGTGGTTTTGCCGTCTTGGTCTTCGGTGGTACTCGCGCTGAGCACGCGATAGGTCACGCGCATGCCGGGACTTAGCCATGCCGGTGCCGGCGCTTCAGCCAACTCAGGAAACAATTTGATGGGATCGAGGGGGGGCGGGGTGGAAGTAGGGCTGTGTACAGGAGCAGAGGAGAGGAGCGGCGGTGCACAAACGGAAAGAACCGAGGAAGCGGCAGAAGGGGGAGCGGTGGTCAAGACGATTGTCAGAAAGACAATCATGATCTGGACGGTTAGAGTGCTCCCTCGTATGCGGATAATCCCTAACCGCCGGCGAAGTCCTTGGCGCATATTCCCCTCCTGTCAGCAGTTATCACTATAATCCCATTTCAGGAGAGACATCTATCATGGTCGGCAATATTTCCCCCTTAGTCATGATGATTCGGTGTGGTGCGTTGGTGTTGCCACATGAAACGCGCCGCGACGTGACGCTGATTGCGCAGGATGGCGTTGTGTCCGAAATTGCCGATCATGCCGAAGCGCCAAACGAGGCCCTGGTGATCGATGCCCGTACTCGGATAGTCGTACCAGGATTCGTGGATATTCATGTGCACGGCGCGATGGGCGCAGATACGATGGATGCAACGCCCGAAGCTCTAGAAACGATGTCAGCTTTCTTTGCGCGTCATGGGGTGACCAGCTTTCTACCCACTACCATTACGGCGCCACGTGAAGATATTGACCGCGCTCTGGACAACATTGCACAAGTCATGCAGCATGGCGTAAGCGGCGCGCAGATTCTCGGCGCCCACATCGAAGGGCCGTATCTGAATGTGAAGCAGTGTGGTGCTCAGTTTCCCGGTCACATTCGGCCTGCCGATCCGCGTGAATACTGTGAGTGGTTTGCGCGAGGCCATGTGCGCTTGGTAACTGTAGCGCCGGAGATCGAAGCCAATCTGCACATGATTGAGGACGCGCGGCGCGAGGGGATTGCCCTGGCGATCGGTCACAGCGATGCCGATTACAACACCTGTATGCAAGCTGTAGCGCGCGGCGCCAATCAAGCTACTCATACGTTTAACGGCATGCGCGGTTTGCACCATCGCGAGCCAGGAGTGGCCGGCGCCGTGCTGGCGAGCGATGACCTCATCGCCCAACTGATCGCCGACAACATCCATGTCCACCCGGCAGTCATGAAAATCGTGGCCCGTGCCAAGTCGTCGCAGCGGGTGGCGGTCATCACCGATGCCATGCGCGCTGCTGGCTTAGGCGATGGCGAGTATGACCTGGGCGGGCAAACCGTCTATGTGCGAGGCGCAGAGGCTCGGCTGGCCGGCGGCAGTCTGGCTGGCTCAACCCTTACCATGGACGCCGCCTTCCGCAACATCATCGCTGCTTCCGGTTGCTCGCTCAACGAGGCAGTGACCATGTGCGCAACGACGCCGGCGTGTGCCATCTACATGGGTGAACGCAAGGGTAACCTGACGCCCGGCAAAGACGCCGACCTGGTTGTACTTGACACCGATCTGACCGTCCGCCAGACGATTGTGGGCGGGCGGGT
>JANWVJ010000237.1 GCA_025056895.1 Thermoflexales bacterium | reverse complement strand
AAGTTGAAAAGGGTGCGTTTTTTGTTGAGGGCAGCACGAGCCGTTGCGCAATGGATGGATCCGCGCGCAATACCTGCAAAGCCGGCACAGATGGACATCGTTTGCGCCAACTTTGCCTCAGGCAGACAGCGACTTTCAGACGCAGTCTATAGTCGCCGGATGACTCACAGAGCGAAATTGCCACTGTTGAAAAGAAGCACCCATCCAAAACGCGCTTCGTACAGCGGCGGTAGAATGCAGCCCGCTTGTTTAATTTCAACCCGTCTGAGTGAGCGAGCTGCAGCATGTCATCATTACGCGATTTGTACCTGGTCGATCCTACATTCACGTTGTTCAACAATGGCTCGCTTGGCACAGTGCCACGTCCGGTGCTGGATGCGTTGTTTGCCCTAGAGTGTGAAATGGAGTTTCACCCCGGCAAGTTCTTTGGCATGTTGCGTGGGCGCATGGACGAAGTGCGCGCACAAGTGGCCGAATATTTGGGTACAACATCCGGCAACCTGTCTTTTGTGGTGAATGCCACCACCGCGCTCAACTTTCCGATTCGCAGTTTGCAGCTCGGCCCAGGGGATGAAGTTCTTTCAACTGATCATGAGTACGGCGCGTTGAACAACGCTTGGCGATACATGGCGAAGCAGCGCGGCTTCACCTACATCAATCATCCGATTCGTGTGCCGATGACGACGCGCGAAGCATTTGTGGAGAATCTATGGGAAGGCGTCACGCCGCGCACGAAGGTCATTTTCCTCAGCCATATTACGTCGCCGACGGCGCTGATTTGGCCGGTTGAGCTGGTGTGCGCGCGCGCACGGCGTGAGGGCATCTTAACCATCGTGGACGGCGCGCATGCACCAGGCCAAATCCCGCTTAAGCTGGATGAAATTGGCGCAGACTTCTACGTAGGCAACTTGCACAAGTGGGCTTGTGCGCCGAAAGGCACGGCCATTCTGTACGCCCGACCTGAAGTTCAACACGTGATCGAGCCGCTTGTCATCGGTTGGCCCTGGCGCGATGAGCCGGCCGATGCCAAACACTACATCGACTATGTGGAAGGGATGGGCACGCGCGACTTATGCGGTTTTTTGGCTGTGCCGGCTGCCCTGAAGTTCATGCGCGAACACCACTGGGAGGAAGTGCGAGCAGAATGTCATGCCTTGGCTGCCCAAGCCCAGCGCCGCCTGTGCGAAATGAGCGGCCGACTGCCCCTTCATCCGATCGAGGATGACAGTTGGTTCTCTCAGATGTGCCTTGCTCCCTTGCCCGACGATGCGGACATCGGGCAATTGAGCAGCCGGCTGTACGAATGCCACCGCATCGAAACCGCCATGCCCAACTGGAATGGCTATAAGTCCATTCGAATTTCGGTGCAGGCCTATCTCGGACAGGCAGACATCGATCGGTTGATCGACGCGATTCGCCAGGCTATTGTCGCCGGTTGCTGAGTCACGACGCGGCGAGAGGTGTACTGAGGGCCGGCGAAAACCGTTCACCGGCCCTCCTGCTTTGCGCTGGACTTGGTGCTCATGGATACAGCCGATAGATGGTGCGCGGAAATGGGATGGCTTCGCGGATGTGTTCGGTGCCGCAAATCCATGTTACGGTGCGCTCGACACCCAGCCCGAATCCGCTGTGAGGGACGCTGCCAAACTTGCGCAAGTCGATGTACCACCTATAGGCTTCCTCCGGCAAGCCCTGATCGCGGATACGCTTCAGCAGCAACTCTGGGTCGCTGATGCGCTCGCTGCCGCCGATGATCTCCCCATAGCCCTCCGGCGCCAGCAGGTCGGCGCTCTTGCACACTTCCGGGCGATCAGGATAAGGCTCCATGTAGAACGCCTTCACAGCCGATGGAAAACCGGTCACAAACAGCGGTTTGTCATACAACTGGGTGAGAGCCGTCTCGTGGGGAGAACCGAAATCCATGCCCCACGTGATGTCGAGGAGTTGCTTCTGTTCTTCATCGTCAGTCTGCGCCTGCAACTCCTTGATTTTGGCAATCGCTTCGTCGTAGGTTATGCGCGGGAAGGGTGGGGTGATGTGTTCCAGTTTGGATCGATCGCGCCCTAAAACTTTGAGTTCGTTCTGGTTCTCGGTCAGCACGGTGTGCACAATGTAGCTGACCATCTGCTCCTCGATTTCCAACAAGTGCTCCAAGTCGCAGTAGGCAATTTCCGGTTCCACCATCCAGAACTCGGTGAGATGCCGGCGCGTCTTGCTCTTTTCGGCGCGGAATGTTGGCCCAAAGCAATACACCTTGCCGAACGCAAAGATGTTCGCTTCGTTGTACAACTGGCCGGTCTGAGCCAGATACGCCTTCTGATCAAAGTAGCCAACCTCGAATAAGTTAGTTGTCCCTTCAGCGGCGGAGGGCGTCAGAATCGGGGTGCTCATCTCCACGTAGCCGTTGCTGTCGAGCCACTGTCGAATCGCGCGCATGACCGTAGCGCGCACGCGCAGCAATGCCCATTGCCGTGTCGAGCGAATCCACAGATGGCGGTGATCCATCAGAAAATCGACCCCGTGCTCTTTAGGAGTGATGGGATATTCCTCGGCGCGCTGTACCACCTGTAACGAGCGGACGCCGATTTCAAAGCCACTCGGCACACCCGGCGCACGCGGGTCAGCCCGCACTTCGCCGGTAATGATCAGCGACGATTCCTGTGGCAAGCGCAATGCGGTTTCAAATGTGGCTTCATCTACATCGCGTTTGAACACAACAGCCTGGCAGATGCCGCTCCCGTCGCGCACTTGCATGAACACAAGCTTGCCCTTGTCCGTGCGGTTATACAGCCAGCCTTTGATTGTGACAGGGTGGCCTACATGGCGATGGAGATCGCGGATGATGGTGTCCATGCGGGCAAGTATACGCATGACCGACGACTAATGAGTATCGGAGTCGGGCGCCCGAGCGGTTGTTGGGAGTGGTTCGCTCGACTATCTTACAAGAGGTCAATTTATTAAATGAAGATCAAGAAAGGCATAGGTCTGGTTTTGCTCGCAATTTGGTTGATTGCAAATGGCGTGATCTCGATTATTGGGTTGAGCTTCACCGGTTTGCCGCTGGTGATGGCAGTTCTGGCCATTGCCGCCGGCG
>JANWVJ010000236.1 GCA_025056895.1 Thermoflexales bacterium | reverse complement strand
AGTGCACGCCGGTCGCGAAACCCTTTCTTACGTAAACGCCGGCCAAATGGAACCTCTGACCCAGTTCTTTACGGAGAAAGGGTTCGACAAGGTCATGCCCCAGTTCTTGCTTGACCAATTGAAGATCAATGGTGAAATCTGGACGGTGCCGGTGAATATCCACCGCTCCAACGTGTTGTGGTACAACCCAAAGGTGATGGAAGAGGCCGGCATTGAGCCGAAGTTCCCCACCCTCGACAGCCTATGGGCGGCGCTTGACAAGCTGAAGGCAGCCGGCAAGGTCATCCCGATTGCAGTGGGTGGAAAGGACAAGTTCGAGGCAGCCCATACTTTCGAGAGCATCCTGCTGGCCGTTTACGGCGTGGAAGACTACATCAAGCTGTGGGACGGCACCGACACAATGTGGAGCGACCCACGCGCAGCAGAGGCTCTGGGGAATCTCAAGAAACTGTTCAGCTACTCGAACAGCGACCGCGCGGCGCAGGGCTGGGCCGACGCCATGACCATGGTTCTGGAAGGCAAAGCCGCCATGACGATCATGGGCGACTGGGCGCATGGCCTCGGCATTAGCAAAGGTCTGAAAGTGAATCAAGACTACGGCTGGACGCCGGCGCCGGGCAGCGATGCCTTCATGTGGCTCAGCGACAGCTTTGGCCTGGCGAAGGGCGCTCCAAACCCGGTTCAGGCCCGCGCTTGGCTAGAGGTGTGTGGCTCTCGCGAAGGGCAAGATGCCTTCAACCCACGCAAAGGCTCCATCCCGGCGCGCACCGACCCCGACCTGACCAAGTACGACGACTATCTGAAAGCGGCCATCTCCGATTTCGGCAGCAAGCCGCTTGTGCCCAGCCCATCTCATGGCGCCAGCACCACCAACGCCTATCAGTCCAAGTTCCACAATGCGCTGGAGGTGTTCTCTAGCGATCTGGACGAGAAGTCGGCGCTGGAAAGCTTGAAGGAAGCAGCCGAAGCCAACAACCGCTAGGCTCACGTTAGACCGTCTCTCTGCAAGCCGGCAGAGGCGCATCCGCCCGGGTGCGCCTCTGCCAAGTTGTAGGCAAGCGCCCGCTTGACCGCCTCAACACCTGTACTGGCTCAAAATAACAATGAAGATGCAGCTCCATCTTCGTGCTAGACAAAGTGGCCGTGCGCACACCAGATCGATCTCGCGCGACCGTGTGATCGCCGCGCTCATGCTCTTGCCATCGCTGATTGCGATTGCAGTCTTCGTATATGGTTTTATCGCCTACACCGGCTATGTGTCGATGTCGAATTACACCAGCGCACGGATCGACCTTAGCTTTGTCGGCCTAGACAACTACGTGCGTCTATTCAGTGAACGCCGCTTCCAGGAGAACATTCGCAATCTGGTCGTCTTCACGTCTTTCTTTTTGGTGATTTGTCTGGTATTCGGACTACTGCTGGCGCTGATGGTGGATTCCGGCGTGCGGGGGGAGGCCGTCTTTCGCTCCATCTATCTCTTCCCGATGGCGGTTTCATTTATTGTGACCGGCGTGGCGTGGCGTTGGCTGTTTACCCCAGGCGACCTGGAGCCAACCGGCCTAAACCTGCTCTTCGACAGCATCGGACTCGGTTTCCTCAAAGCACGCTGGATCGCCGATTCGAGTATATGGCCGAACATCGAGGTGGAGTGGTTGAAAGTGCGGCTGATCGTGCCGTTGGCGATCATCCCGGTTGTGTTGGCTGCAGTATGGCAGATGTCGGGATTTTGCATGGCGCTCTATCTGGCCGGCTTGCGCAGCATCCCAGAGGAGCTGCGCGAAGCAGCCCGCGTAGATGGCTGCTCCGAGTCACAAGTGTTGCGCTACATCACCCTGCCTTTGCTGCGACCCGTGACCTTGAGTGCAATTATCGTCCTCACCCACATCTCTCTGAAAACGTTCGACTTGATCCTAACCATGACCGGCGGTGGACCGGGCAATAAGACAGAAGTTCCCAGCTTATACATGTACGAGCTGCGCTTCAGTCAGTTCAACACAGCTTACGCCGCAGCCGTTGCCACAATTTTGCTCATCTTGGTCAGCTTGCTCACCATTCCTTATCTGCTATACAACCGACGAGCTCAAAGCGTAGAACAATGAATCCACCTGTCATGCTCCCTCACAAAAGCAGTGCGTCTCATGGGCATCTGCGCATCGGTCGCATTTTGCTGTACATCGTGATGATCGGCTTGGCCGCTGCCTTCATCCTGCCGGTATATCTATTGGTAATCACCGCTTTGAAAGACTTCAGCGAGGTCAGCTTGAGCCGGATGTGGGACTGGCCCACTCACTTCAGCCTTGAAAGTTTCAGTCGGGCATGGAACGGCGGGCAAGGCACAGTTGGCATGCGAGGCAGCTTTCTAAACAGTGTGATTGTTGTGGTGCCGGCCACGATCATCTCGTGTTTGCTGGGATCGATGAACGGCTACGTGCTATCCAAATGGCGCTTTCGCGGCAGCGAAACCCTCTTCACCCTGATTTTGTTCGGCATGTTCATCCCGTATCAGAGCATCCTGGTGCCGCTGGTGATCGTGCTCTCGTCAATAGGCTTGTACGCCAGCTTGCCCGGCCTGATTCTGACGCACGTCGTGTACGGCATTCCGATCACCACACTGATCTTTCGCAACTACTACGCCAGTGTGCCCAAAGAGTTGGTGGAGGCCGGTCAGATCGACGGGGCAGGCTTCTTCGGCATCTACCGCAAAATCATTCTGCCGCTCTCCGCGCCAGGGTTTGTGGTCGTCGCCATCTGGCAATTTACCTCGATCTGGAACGAGTTCCTGTTCGGCTTGATCATCACAAACGACCCGCGCCTCAGACCGGTCACGGTTGCGTTGCAGAACATGTCAGGCAGTCAATTCACCCAGTGGAATGTGCAGATGGCCGGCGCGCTGATCGTGGCGTTGCCGACCTTGCTGGTGTACATGTTTCTGGGACGATATTTCCTACGCGGACTGCTGGCCGGCAGCTTGAAAGGCTGATCATCGACGCCGCGCGACAAAGCCTGCTTGCGCCAGACCGGCTTTGCCGGCAAGCTTACTTGCCGACCGGCGTGACCAGCTCCACCGCCGACGCTAGATAGCCAACGCCTGCGGCTACTTCAGCGCG
>JANWVJ010000235.1 GCA_025056895.1 Thermoflexales bacterium | reverse complement strand
CATGGATGAAACGGAAGCGATGAAGTAAACCAACATCGCAAGCAACGGCGCAGCAAAGCCAGACAAGACAACCAACAGGGATTGTTTGCGCGCCTGGCCGGTACTCAACGAAGCTAACGGGGAAACATCCATTTTGCCGCCCGGCAACTGGCGCTGCGCCTCGCGGCCGATGAAATTCAACGCATCGATGTAATACTGACCGCGATCCAGGTTGAGCCGCGATTCATCAAAGATGAAGTACCAGAAACTAAAGGAAGTACGCGCCGGCTCGCGCGCGGAAATGTGCTTCTCAAATTGCGCCGGTGTAGTCAGCGAGGACTTGTAGAAGTCGAACACCGGATCTTTGTACCAGAACGGATCGGTGCGCGAGAGCGGCTCCCAGATGCCGGCAATGACCACCGGGATGCGACTGTCAGGCCGCGCGCCGGGTGAACCCATCGTGTACTTGTCGCCCACCTGCACCCCCAACTCAGTGGCATAGGTACGTTCGATCCAAATCGGCAGACGATCGCCCTGGGCGGCATTGTCGTCGAAGGGAGCGCCCTGGTAAATCTTGATGTGATCGGCGACACGATCCACAACTACGACACGCAACGAGTCCACATCCTCGCGGTTGTAGCGGAAGCTTGGATCGCCCGGAATTGCCCGCAGCTCATAGGTCGGACTTTCGGACTGCATGTACACCGAGTCGAGGGGGAAGCGCATGTTTTCTTGCAAAATGCGCATCAGCCAGTCGCGCTTGTCGGCAACGTCTTTCAGGGTCATGGGCCGGCTACGTGTTGGTTGAGCATATACGCGCACGGCGAAGGCCGGGCGGTTGTAGCGCTGACTGATGGCGCGTAGTTCCTCCTGCATCAGCCTAAGGCTGACAGCATTGCTGAACATCGGAATGCAAGCCAGCACCCCCACATTCAAAGCGATGCTCAGGATAAGCAACAAGGTGATAGTGGGACGGCTCTTCAGACGTTTGAAGGCCAGTTGCACGTAGAAGGCTAACTTCATGATCGATCGCGGTTGACTCAGAGACTCGACGTGAATCGAGCTGCCATGACATAGATATGGATGCAAACGGGTACCCGGCGCAGCGATAGGCGCAGCGCAGTTTGCCGCCTACTCATGTTAGCACAAGGAGCAAAATAGAGTAGGCTGATGGAGCACACCCGATTGAACACGCAAATAGATTGCTTGTAAAGACGTGCCCCACAAAATTGTGGTATACTGGTGGCTGCTGATGCGGGATGGAGCAGTGGCAGCTCGTCGGGCTCATAACCCGGAGGTCGTAGGTTCGAATCCTACTCCCGCTATTTAAAGAACCGCCTAAGAAGAGGGCGGTTCTTTTAGTTTGAGAGCAATCAGCCGGCCTCAGCCAACCAGCTAGAGCGCCAATCTGCTCCGCCTGCCGGTAGGCTATCTAGGTTTCGAACAAACCGCCGGCCAAGGCGGACAAATATACCTTCGGCGGGTCGGCCGCTTGCTCGCAATTGATAACCGGCTCAACGCGCATCCGCTCGAACCAGGCAGGCCCAAGATTGCTCTGCCCTTGGGCCATACGATACACCTCGACTGGGTAACTCAGTTTGTAGCGGATGAACGCTTCGTCACCGGTTGCTGGCGCACCCGCTCCACACCGGAAGATGATGCCTTCGTTTACCAGCCAGTCCAATGCTTCGTAGAACACGGGCAGACGCTCCACATCTACTATGCGCGCGCCGGCCTGGAGGATGGCTGCAAACACCTCACTCACGACGCGATCATGATTAATCGTCACCTCAAACTGAGTCGTGAACAGTTGTCGGGCTGCCATACGAATCATGGCTGCGGAGAGGCGCTTACGACCACCATAGATGCTTTGTAATTGAACCGCCGTCATGAAGATCAACAGCATCTGACGCGGCAGGCTCTCACTGGCTTGCACCAGCTCGTCCAACGCTTCTTCGTTCTGAAAGACATCGCGCGCAAAAGTAGGATAGCCGGCCTTCTCTTCGGCTTCATTCTGGTAGCGCGAGAGCGGAAAATCCGAACCAATGCTGGCAGCAAGGTTAAGGATCAACATGCGGATCAGCCGGTTGCGCATCCAGTGCGGCTGAAACGAGGCCAGTTGATCCAAATAGATCGGCGTGACGCGCGTGGTACTGCTGTCAAAGGCCAGCCGGGTGGCGCCCGGCACGGTGGCGAACTTGAGCGTCACACGGCTGTCGGGCGTGAACGTGTTTGCCAGTTGCTCGAACAGATAAGGTTGGGTGTCCGAACCGATCGACGGACCGCTCCACTCATCGATGAACAGGATGAGGTTTTTGACTTGCATCGCGTCCAGCAACGGATCAAGGGCATCGAGCAGCTTGCGGCCGAAATGGCGATATAGATCGACCAGACGCTTCTCAAATACCAAGCTGGGCAAGATACGCGTTTGGCGAAAGGATTGGGGCAACTGAACCGGGCCGCTTGCGCGGCGTGGCATGGCCGAGAGCGCCACGCGTGGCGCATTCTGCGCCAGTGCTTTCAGCTTGGGCGGCGGCGCGTATAACCCGCGCTGGGCCTTCAAAATCTGTTGGAAGACCGGATGGCTGTACATGTCATCGCCCAGGCGCTCGATGAGGGTGCGATAGCGATCCAGTTGCCACTTGCCCCACAGCCGGCGAAACCACTGCGGGCGCTCTTCGAGGTAATCCTGCAATCCCCAAAAGCGGCGATCGCGGCGGTGGCCCGGGCGCGACGTGACGGTGAGGGTGAGCTGCAAAATCTGTTTGAACAGCAAATAGCCGCGCACTACCGGCATGTTCTCACGCGGCGCGGCCACATCCTGCGACAAATCCACATAGATGCCAACTGTGTACGGCGGTGAGCCACGCATGGCCTCGAAGCGCTGGCGCACGCGTAAATAGGAATTGACCATCAAAACCGTCTTGCCGGTGCCGCGCCGGCCTTCAATCTGCAGGTGCTGTTTGGGATCGATCACGCGGGGCAGGAGATCGTAGATATCGTAGAATGCTTCGGGGGGCGTTGTCCAGGGATCAGCATACGCCACCAGACGCTGGGCGTGTTGGTTACCGAGGACACGGCTTTCATCGGCAGCAACCACTGCGCTCATAGTCTGTCCTCATTGTACGGCATGGAGTGCGGCATAGACTGCTCAATCTGCATC
>JANWVJ010000234.1 GCA_025056895.1 Thermoflexales bacterium | reverse complement strand
ACACTCTGTTGCCGCGTAGTTTGTATGCGACTAGTCAGCGCTCTCAAAAGTGGCTTGCACTTCAAAGTTAGCGCCATCGCTGCGCGGGGCATTGGCGAGTGCTTCTGTGCGTGAAAGGCTGCTCATTGGCCTATCCCCGTCGCGCATCACGTTGTATGCCTCCAGCACGGTAGCAGTTGGCGGGATGCCGTCCACGTTCACCGCCATCAGCGCGGCGGCGTAGTCCAGGATGGCCGACAGTTGCTCGGCATAGCGTGACTTCTCTGCTTCACTCAGTTCCAGTCGCGCCAATAGTGCGATGCGTTCGACCTCGTTGACGGTGAGCATAGGTAGATGGTCGCGTAATTGCGATTAGGGGTATACAAGTTTCTTGCCCAATCGCATTGGCTGGGCTTTTATTTCACTCTGCATCCGCTGCGTCCACAACGCTTGCCGATCCGCTCAGCGGGGCAGAGCGGGGCGGCAGGACTTGCTGGCCGTCGAACAGCGGCGGCTCTGCATCGCCGGCCATATTCGTCTGACCACGCAGAAAGGCGCCTTCGCTCAGCAGCAAGATGTTCACATTCAGATCGCCGAACACCTTGCCGGTCTCGGTGATCTCGATCCGGTTGGCGGTGACGTTGCCTTTGACCTGGCCGGATATCACCACGTTGTAGGCTTGAATCTCTGCTGCGACGCGCGCCGATTCGGCCACGATAAGATTGCCGGCAGTGTGAATCTGTCCCTCGAACATGCCTTCAATCCGAATGCCGCCATCACTTTGCAGCACGCCGCTCATACGGCAATTGGGGCCGAGAACGGTTTCGATCTTCGCTGCGGAGCCGGCAGAAGTGGCCGGCGCGGCAGCCGCGTCCAGTCGAGCCGCCGATGGTGTGATTGATGGAGTTGCCGGCGCTGGCTTTTCTCTTCCAAACATGCTTGATCCTCCGACTGCACCCCCAAAGCACACCTGCCGTCGGATGGTCTACTACCTTGATCGATTGGCCGACGGAAAAGGTCACTCGCGGGCGCCTGATTCGTTGCTTAGGTTGTATTGTTGCTCTCTCGTATGGAGTGAACGGGGCCTATATATACCACGCGCAGCAGGACGCCTCCCTGCTTCAGGCTGTACGATGCGGTCTCTGCCAAGCGGCCTATCGTTTTGCCTTCGGCATCGGCGTCATATCTAGCCAGATGCTACGCGGCTGAGCCGCATTTTGGCCGGCTGATGGAATGATCGGGATCTCGCCTTCTCGCACCAGACGGTATTCCACACGCGCTCGCTGTTCAACATATGCCTCGCTGGTCACATACTCCAGACGCGCTTTGAACGCATCGCGCCGTGCTTCGATTTCGGCCACCTGGGTAGACATCTGTTCTACTGCTTCGCGCGCGCGTGTTTCAGCCTGCAGGCGGCCCATCAGATTGAACAAGAGTGGCAGAGACAGAACCAACAAGATGAGCGATGCCCAAATGAGCAAGCGCGATAGATTGGCCGAAGACTCCTCAAGTGGTGTTGCCGGTTGCATGAGCTGCCCCGTGCTGAAAAATAAAAAGATGCCGAAGCTGGGACTTGAACCCAGATGAGGGAACCCTCACTACGCCCTGAACGTAGCGCGTCTGCCAATTCCGCCACTTCGGCACGTGTGCTTGCCAGAACCGATTGTTCAATCGACGGCAACCGCAAGCCGAAGTATAGCACACTCCGTGTTGCTTGGCAGGAAACTTCCCAACGGTGTGTTGCGCGCCTAGTTCGCCTGGCTCTTCTGACTCGTCTGACCTGATAAGGGAGATCGTTCGATAGCACGCGGTGACGCTGCCGTTGGCGAACGCTTGCGTCGGTTGCGCGTGTGTATCTGGGTTGTGGGCCGCCTGGCGGGAAAGGATTCTTCAGGTCTGTGCCGGCCTGCTATCGCCTGTTGTCTGGTGCATCGTCGCAGCGCCGTTCAAACGCAGGGGTATCGTGGGCCGCTGATGACTCTTCCGAATGGACAAATGACGCTATTGGGTATAATGTGCGCGAATCTTACGCCGAAGGAAGCACACCTAAGTATGGAGAGCCGAGAGTCCCCAGTGAGTCAGACGCCGTCTGAGTCCGTGGGGGAAGAGAATTTTGTTGCCTCGCTTGGTGAATATCTAGCCAAGACAGAGCGCTACGACCCACCCAAGCGTAACCAACTGGTTTCAGGTCGAATTGCGGCTATTTCTGACCGAGAGATTCTGGTCGACTTGGGCGCCAAGTCGGAGGGCATCGTCTCGGGCAAAGAAGTCGAAGCGTTGCCGAAAGATTTCCGCTCGAGTCTTCAAGTCGGACAGGAAGTCTATGCGTATGTGGTGTCGCCTGAGGATCGCAACGGAAACGTTGTGCTGTCTCTCGCACGCGCCATCAACGAACGAGACTGGCGGCTTGCCGAAGAGTTGTACGAGAAACAGGAGGCTTTGGAAAGCCAAATTGCCGGCTTCAATAAGGGCGGCGTGATCGTCAAGATCGGTCGATTGCGGGGATTTGTGCCGGCTTCTCAGTTAAGCGTGCAACATCAGCGCATGATGGGCGATGAAAGCCAGCCGCCCGAACAACGCTACCAGAAGTTGGTCGGCCAAAAGACGTTTGTCAAGGTCATTGAAATCGACCGTGAGCGCAATCGGCTGATTCTGAGCGAGCGCGCAGCAGCTAAAGAGATTCGCGAAGCGCAGAAGAACAAGCTGATGAGCGAGATCGAGATCGGCAAGATCATGCAAGGTGAAGTCAGTAGCGTCAAAGACTTCGGCGTTTTTGTTGATCTGGGCGGTGCGGATGGCATGATCCATCTGTCTGAGTTGTCTCATCAGCGGGTCAAGCATCCGAGTGAAGTAGTCAAGGAAGGCGATCAGGTCACCGTGCAGGTGATCAGTATTGATCGCGAGTCAGGCCGCATTGGCCTAAGCCTCAAGGCCCTGCAAGCTGATCCGTGGGCGGACCTGGACAAGCGCTACAAGCCGGGCCAGTTAGTGGAAGCAGAAGTGATCAAGGTGCATCCCAAGCACGGCGCTTTTGCCCGATTGAAAGATGATGAAGCAATCGAAGGGTTGATCCCGCTCTCTGAATTGAGCGAGAAGCCCATCAGCAGCCCGAAGGAAGTTGTCAAAGAAGGCCAGGTCGTTACCTTGCGCGTTATGCGTGTTGAGCCGGAGCAGCGCCGCATCGCGTTAAGTCTGAAGCGGGTTGCTTGGGCTGAATATGCTGATCAAG
>JANWVJ010000233.1 GCA_025056895.1 Thermoflexales bacterium | reverse complement strand
TAGGGGTAGTAGTCATCGGCCATGTCTGCGCCGGCGGCAACGGGGATGTCGTCCCGGCCTGCGATGCGCAGCGCCTCACGCACATAACCGGCGCGGCGGCCTTTGTCATCGCCGACGGTAGTGATGCTGGTCAGTTCAACACTGGGCCAGCGCAAGAGCAATGCCAGCGCGCACAGGTCGTCAATATCGCCGCCCAGGTCGGTATCAAGATGAACTTTCGTCATTGAAACTGTGCTCCGACTAAACCGCAGAATGGATTGAACGCGCAGAACTGCTTAGGGCGCGGTTCAAGGGCGCACGACTCGGATGCAAGCCACATCGAGATCGTCCTCTCCGTGCCAGCGGAGACGGAAGTCTAAATGGCTATCGGCATTCGTCAAATTAACAAAGAGGACGACACGGACCCAGGCATCTGCAGCGCTGAAATCTGTTGAGGTCACCTGCCGATTTACCAGGGCACGCTGGGCACGTGGATCATAAACCTCGACGGTGGCGAGCTGCCCACGCGGCGCCTTAGCGCGCAGCACGAACTCGACACGATAGCGACCGGGTGCATAGGGCCATGATGGACCATCGATTAGCAGGCCGGGCCGCGTCGCACCGACAACCGCCGAGAGCACATGTGGAGTCTGTCGGATATAGCCGTTGGCCTTGACAGTCAACGGAGCCTGGCCGGCCTCAAAGGTGTCGAGGGCGCCGGCGCCTAGCGCCAGCACATTAGCCGCTGTAGTCTCAGTATTGATCAGTGAAGTTGGATCATTGATACTAGTGCGCCAGCCCAGCAGAACATCACCGCGCCGCTCCTGATGATCCAGGATCGCTGAGCGCAAAGAGACCCAGTGCTGGAAAATCTCGTTCCGCTTGTCAAGGGGCAACTCAGGAGAGTCCATCAGAAAGCTGGTTAATATTTGAAAGAGACCGTAGTAGTAGTTCTCTGGAATGGCCGGATAGCGGTAGCGGCGCTGAGCGTGATCGTAGCGATATAGGCTTTTGCCTAGCATACGCTCCCATTGCCTCAAGGCCCGCGCCGTGTCATTGCGCGCCAAATAGTACAGTCCATCAAGCGCCAACGTGTCGAAGTAATCCGCGCCGTAGGTGTTCCAGTGGGTTGTGTCGCCTCCGACGACGCGCCAGCGCACAAACCCGGCTGGCTCGCTCAACCCATCCGGCTCGGGGCGTCCGTAGGCGCGACTGACGTAGCGCGCCAGCCAGTTGTCGTCGAACCAGAAATTGGTGAAAGGGGTTGCGCGCGGCTCACCCCCCAGTCCGATGCCGTTGTGCTCGTGAAAGGCGAACCCGCCGTGGGCCGTGTCGAGTTGACCGTCGTGGTCGGCATCGAGCAGCAGGTGGCCGTTCGCATCGCGAGCTGTGGTGAAGCGCGTCCCATCGGCATAGGCAATCAGCGCCTGCTTGTTCGCCGGGTGGGCCGGCGGGTTGTCGGGCCGGTCGTAGAAGTTGACCGTGTATTCAATGGGGTCCATGCGCTTCCACATGCCATCAGCGCTGTACAGATAGTCCACTGCCGCTGCGCCGTTTGGATGATGCCGGCCATACACGCCAACTCGGACGCCGGCCTGGGGCGCAGAAGAAACGCAGCCTAGCAACAACGCGCTGAACACCACAAGACCAACCGCGCCACGAGCCGGTGTCGCGCGCGCCATGCACCGCCTGTCGATTCGGCCGGCTGCGCCGATCTGCCAACAAGCTTTCTTCAGCATGATCGTTTTAAGCCGAAGCCGGCAACGCCGCAAACAGATCGACCAGATTGCCGTCGGGATCGACGACGACGGCATAGTGCTGCCCCCAGAACGCATCCCAGGGCGCTTTGCGGCCTTCGTAGCCATGCTGCACCATGCGTGCGTAGACTGCGTCCACTTCGGCCGGGCTGTCGCACTTGAAGGCCAGCGTCATGCGATGACCTGCCGGCGACTCTTCCCAGTCGGGGTAGATGCCCTTCATCATCTCAATGGTGTTCCACGAAATGCGATAACCGTTGGGCGTGATGACATCAACGTAGGGGGCGTTGTCCGCGCCGGGCGGGATATCGAGTCCGAGCAGGCGGTAGAACTGCAGCGAGGCAGCCATATCGCGCACGTAGATGCCGACCATGTCGGGTAGAACTGCCATTGTTCTCCTCCTGTCCCAAAAACTCCCACAGATTCCCGAAGTCTTGAAGATGGCGGGAATCTGCGACAGACTATGCCGGCGCGCCAAAGCGAATGAGATAGCCGTGGCAGTCGCGAATATGGAATTCACGCATGCCCCACGGATACGTCGCCGGCTCAGATTCGATGTGAACGCCTTGCGCCCGATATTGCTCGCACAGGCCATCGATATCCGGCCCCACGAAGACGTAGAGCGCACCATCCGGCAGGGCGGTCCTGCCCTCAGCCGCGCGCGAGAACTGGATGCGGGCGCCCTCGGTCGTCCACTCGCCGCGCGACACAGAAGCATGGGTGGGTGGGTCGCCATAGAGATAATCAATCGTAAAGCCCAGCCGGTCACGGTAGTACTCGGCGGCAGTTCGCACATCCGGAACCGGCAGAACCGGTTCCAGACGGTAGAAGCGGTTGGCCGGTGCGGCGCGGCGCAATAGCTGATCTGTCTGCTCAGATTGTGGCTGCGGCCATTCGCTCACGTGCAGCCCGTACACGAAAGTTTCATGCACGTTAGCGCGATGCGGGAATTTTTGGCTGAAGCGGCCCCGACTCGTGAAGCCAAGCCGGCTGGCCAATCGGCGCGAGGCTACATTGTCTGCATCGATCCACAACTCAACGCGATCAAGCCCAAGGATTGTGAAACCATAGTTCACTGCCGCGCGCACGGCCTCGGTCATATAGCCTTGCCCCCAATGCGCCGGATGCAAGATGTAGCCAAGGCCGGGCGGGCCGGGGTTGCCGAGGTAATACACCAAGCCGATCGCATCCGGATCGCCGCGCCGGCTAACCGTCCACGCGCAACCATCGCCGGCCAGTTCGCGCGCGATCATGGCCTGCGTCTCGGACAAATCGGCATGAGGCGGCATGTGCCAGAAACGCATCGCCTCAGGATGAGTGAACTCGCTGTGCAGACTGGGCGCGTCGTCCATCGCCAGCGAGCGCTGCACCAGCCGGTCGGTCTCGATTGGCTCGCGTCGGTACACCATATACTGCTACCTGGCCGGATTCTCAGAGTCTGCAAGACTCTGGGAATCTACGATCCTGCTAGAGAATGTGATAAAAGGA
>JANWVJ010000232.1 GCA_025056895.1 Thermoflexales bacterium | reverse complement strand
ACAGAACAACTCGACTACACTCATGGTGGAAGCCTCCTTCGCTCGCTTTGGCTTTGACACCTCAAGCGTAGTCGAAGTCGGCTTCCTTATCCAGAACTGACGTTAAGTATGAATGGGTGAATGAGTGTGAAAGCCGGCTGCTTAACTGGGCGTGACCGTCACATCCGGCGTGTCGGTGGACTCGAAATTGAATGACACATCTTTCCAGGTTTCTAAGGCGCGCGCCAAGCTGGGCGACCAGCGCGCAGCGCGCGCCAGGATATCCGGCCCTTCGTTTAGGTAGTCACGCCCGGCATTGCGCGCCTGGATCATCGTCTCTACGGCGACGCGATTAGCCGTCGCGCCAGCGGCAATCCCATCAGGATGACCGATTGTGCCGCCCCCGAATTGCAACACCACATCTTCGCCGAAGTAGTGCAGCAACTGGTGAACTTGATTAGCGTTGATCCCACCGCTGGCCACAGGCATGGTAGCCGGCATACTGGCCCACTCTTGATCGAAGTAAATCCCATGCAGTGGATTGGCCGGGATTTTGTCTTCGCGCAGCAAGTCATAGTAGCCGCGCACATTGTTGGGGTCGCCTTCCAACTTGCCCACCACCGTGCCGGCATGAAGGTGATCGACGCCGGCCAGCCGCATCCACTTGGCCAGCACGCGGAAGCTAACCCCGTGCGTCTTCTGGCGGGTGAAGGTGCTGTGGCCGGCGCGGTGGAGATGGAGGATCAAGCCGTTTTTGCGCGCCCAGCGCGCGATGCTCTGGATGGCGCTATAACCCACCGTCAGATCGATCATGATAATGACGCTGCCCAGCTCTTTGGCGAACTCGGCGCGCTCGTAGATGTCTTCCATTGTGGCAGCGGTCACATTCAGGTAATGGCCTTTGATCTCGCCGGTTTCAGCCATTGCCTTGTTGACTGCCTCCATGCAGAACAACCACCGATCGCGCCAGCGCATAAACGGCTGGCTGTTGATGTTTTCATCATCTTTTGTGAAGTCCAGGCCGCCGCGCAAGGCTTCATACACCACCCGTCCGTAGTTGTGCGCGCTCAGTCCGAGCTTTGGCTTGACCGTTGCGCCGAGCAACGGCCGGCCGTACTTGCCCAGATACTCACGTTCCATCACAATGCCGTGCGGCGGGCCTTGAAAAGTCTTCACGTAATGCAGCGGGATGCGTATATCCTCCAGCCGCAGCGCTTTGAGCGCCTTGAAGCCGAAGACGTTGCCGATGATCGATGAAGTGAGATTAGCGATTGAGCCTTCCTCGAAGAGGTCCAGGTCGTAGGCAATGTAAGCAATGTGCTGGTTGGTGCCCGGCACGGGCGTCACGCGATAGCACTTGGCCTGGTAGTGCTCGTGGGCCGTTAGTCTGTCTGTCCAGACCACCGTCCACGTGGCGGTGGACGATTCGCCGGCAATCGCTGCCGCCGCCTCGACCGGATCGACGCTCTCTTGGGGAACAAAGCGAAAGGCGCACAGAATATCTGTGTCTTTTGGCTCGTAATCTGGGTTGTAATAGCCCATTTCGGCGTATGGGGTCACGCCGGCCGACCAACGGTTCCTTTTCGTCGCGAGCATCATAAGTCCTCCTCCTTTGTTTGAATCAATTCAAATCATTCGATCATTCGGATAAAACGGGTTGAGGGCGCAACCCACCGGAATGGGTTGCGCCCTCAACTTGTAGCAAGGGATTTTATCACAGAGCGCAGCGCGTCAGAGCAGAGGAGGCGCTTTTGTGTGGGACAAAATCAAGTCGCTGAGAGGCGAAGGCGGAGCCTCTGCCCACGCCTATCTGAAATGCCCTCACAGCAGACGCGCCGTGCTACCGCGCGGACCCTTGATCACTTCGATGCGCGCCGGAAAGGCGTCCTTCAACTCATCAATGTGCGTGATAACAAAGATGCGTTCGAAGTCCGGCTCGACGCTGCGAATGGCATCGATCAGCGCCTCACGGCCCTTGGCATCTTGTGTGCCGAACCCCTCATCGATGATCAGCGTTTGCAGGCGCGCGCCGGCCCGATGGGCCAACAGTTTGCTTAGCGCAATGCGCACGGCAAAATTGATGCGAAAGGCTTCTCCGCCGCTGAACATCTCATACAGGCGTTCGCCCAGTTCGTCGCTGATGCGCAATTCCAACGTTTCACTCACATCGCCCTTTTGCGTCTGGCGCTGGGTCTCGAAACGGACGTTCATGCGACCATTGGTCATCCGACCAAGCAATTCATTTGCCGAGTCCTCTAACTCCGGTAGGACATTCTCGATAATCATGGCCGGCACGCCGTTCTTACCGCACGCAACGCGCAGTTCGTCCAACAACGATTGGCGCGCGGCCAGTTGCTCCAGCTCGCGCTGTAAGCGGTCGCGCTCGGCGAACATAGCCTTACAAGACTGGACACGTTGCTGCGCCTCGCCAAGCTTGCGCTGGGCAGCAAACAAGTCGCGTCGGGCTGTGTGTAGGGCGCGCTCCATCTCGTCGGCGCGTTGCAAGCCGACCTCGCACGTCTGAATCTCTGTTTGGAGCGTGGCCAGCTCTGCTTCGTGCGCCGCGCATTGCCGGCTCAGCGCCTCTCCGCGTAGGCGCAGCGATTCCAACGCGCGTTGCTCAGCTTGTATCCCGATTTCGGCTTTATCGAGTTGGCTCTTGCGCTGCACAAATTGCTGCAAGCGAGGCAACAGCTCATCGCGCAGTTGTCGATGAGCAGCGAAGTCATAACCCAGGCGCACCAAATCGGCCTCGACCTGCGCCAGCGCTGCGCGCGCTTGCGGGGCATAGGCTTCAGCGCGCAGTTCGGCTTCGACGCCTTCTAGCTCGGCGCGGACGGCCGGCAACTGGGCTGCCGCCTCCTGGGCGCGACTCAGCCGCTCTTCCAAGGCTACACTCTCGCGTTGCAAACCCGGCAGACGGAGCAGGCTGCGCTCAAGCTCTGCTTTGTCGGTTTCAGCCTCTTTGCGCGCAGCGGTCAGCTCTTGCAGCGTGCGGTCGTTGGCGCGGTACTGATCGGCCATTGCCTTGCCTTGCGCCTCCCATTCAGCCAACAACCGCACGCGGTCCGGCTCGGCCAGTTCGCGCCCACACGTCGGACAGATGGCTGTTACTTTCGACAGCGCCGCGATGCGCCTCTTCAACTCGTTCATTTGGCGCATGAGCTGGTCATTTTCGGCTTTCAGCTCCGTGTGGCGCTCACGCAGATCGCCGATCATCCGGTCAACCTCTTCGCGGCGCTGTTGCTTGGCAATGAGGTCACGCAACTGCTCGTGGACTGTATCGAGTTGGGCGCGCAAGCCGGCGGCGTCGGCCA
>JANWVJ010000231.1 GCA_025056895.1 Thermoflexales bacterium | reverse complement strand
AATGGATTGGTCGGCGTCTCGATCCACACCATGCGCGTATTCGGCTGCAGCGCTGACCGCACGGCATCCAAGTTGCCCATCTCCACGAACGAAAAGTGCAGGCCGTACTGGGCGTACACCTTGGTGAAGAGGCGATAGGTGCCGCCGTACACATCGTTGCTGGCCAACACATGATCGCCTGGCTTCAGCAGTCGCAGCACGGTGTCGATGGCGGCCATGCCGGATGCAAATGACAGGCCATACCGCCCCCCCTCCAGAGCTGCCAAGCACTCTTGCAGGGCGCTGCGAGTGGGGTTGATGGTGCGCGCGTAGTCGTACACCGCTTCCCCCATCCGTTTTTGAGCATAGGTCGAAGTTTGATAGATCGGTGTCATCACGGCGCCGGTATTTGGATCGGGCGACTGGCCGGCGTGGATGGCCAGCGTCTCGAATGCCGGCGCTTCTTTGTCCAAGCGTTGGAATAACATGGCGGCTAGTGTACCCGCGCTTGCGGGGGATGGAAGCTCACGGTGGGGCTAAAAATTAAGGTACTCGTCTTCTAAATTATAATCACCGCATGTCTGAAGAACTGAGATTGGTGGACGACTCATCAGCCGGGTCGGCTCGGCCTGTTCAGCCTGACCCGGTGCGGGTAACTGATTATCGCGTCATGCCGTGGCCGGACGGCACGCGCGTGACGGTTGAACTAGGGCTGACGCCGTTTCGCGAGTTTCCGGCGATGGACATCAGCATCGTGGCCCAGGACGGCCAGATTTTGCGCACGGTGTCGGTCGTGGGCGCCATAGAGCGACGACCGGCCCCGACGTTGCATTTGCCGCGCTTGCAGCCGGGCACGCCCCTGTTGGCCGTGATTGAAATGCTGTGGGAAGGAACGGTCGCTCAGACGATTGAGGCACCGTTTGAAGTGGCAGGGCCGATTGTCAAACGGGTTATCGAGCCGTAACGGCTTGGCCGGCGCACCCATCGATTGCCGATGGCCTGTGTTCAACGGTGTTACTGCCATGTGCATCAGCGCCAGCGTTTGACCACGTGCTCGTCCCAGCGTCCCTCTTCTGCCAGAATCAGCTCGAACCCCAGCGTCTTGACCCAGAATGTGCGCACCGGAATCACCTGCTGCGGGTCGGTATGCTTGAGCAGTTTGACGATGCTGCCGCGCCAACCCCGCTTGAGCAGCCAACGTTCGAGGGCGGTGAAGATGTGTACATCCAGGCGTGTGGTGCGCACGGTCTCGCGCACCCGAAACACGGTGATCTCGAAGCCGCGTTTGGCGCTTGGGTCGGGCTTGAGGTGATGCATGGCAAGAATGGTTTGTGCGTCACCCTCATAGCCGACCAGCCGGCCCAGGTCAACCCCTTCTGACGATATGGCCACCGTCCAAGGCGTCACCGCACCGACACACCGCCCGAACGCAGCTTCGTCGTAGTTGATGGCGGCCTGCACCTCTGCGCCGGACTCCAACCGGCGGTTAAAGAACACCTCGCGCCCCATACCGGGCTAATTGTAGGCCTGGGCTGTTCTGCGAATAAAGAAGATGGATATTTGACAAATTAGCCGAAATCTTTACAATGCCCAGCCATGCAAGCGACGCGACAGCGAATTTTGGAACTGTTGCGAGATCATCAGGTGATGGCGGTGGAAGAACTGGCCGGCGCGCTCGACCTGACGCCGGTGACCGTGCGCCATCACCTGGAGGTTCTCAAAGCGGAGGGACTGGTGGAGCCGTCGGAACTGCGCCGGCGCGATTCTCCCGGCCGGCCTCAGCATACGTTCCGCTTAACGTCGGCAGCGCAAGCGCACTTTCCCAAAAACTATCAAGGCTTTGCCCATCTCATGGTGAGCGAGATTCGCGAGCAACTCTCGGAGTCGGAAATGGAACGCATTCTGGCTGGGGTGGCTTCGCGGATGGCGGCGGAAGCGGCGTTGCCGCCTGCCGATGCGCCGATCGAGCAACGCCTGGACGCAGCCGTGCGCTACTTAAACGCGCGCGGATATCAGGCAAGCTGGGAGCGTTTGTCCGGCAAGCGCGTCGTGCTGCGCACCCGCAATTGCCCGTATCATGAGTTGAGCCAAGCGAACAACGAGTTTTGCCGGCTTGATTTGGCCCTCGTGTCGCGTCTGTTGGGACTAGAGCCGATCGTTGAAACGCGGATTAGCAGCGGAGAAACCAGTTGCTCCTATGTTCTGAAGGCGTAGGCTGGTTTGGATTTGTGACGCCATCCGGCCCTAATTTCGCTTCAGCGATTTGGCTGATGGGTGTCATGTACAATCTCAGCCTCATAGATCGAAATCCTTTGTATTCGAGTGAGAGGTGTCTTGAAAATGGCGACAACAGTTGTTGAGCAAACGAACGTCCAAACCGAAACGCAATTGCCGGTGTTGACCTTGACGGCAGCCGCCGAGAACAAATTGCGCCAACTGCTCACCGAGCGGAATATTCCGAATTACGGACTGCGCGTGTTTGTGGCCGGCGGCGGCTGCTCGGGCTTGCAATACGGCATGGCCTTCGAACCAAAGGCCCGCGACTTTGATACGGTGATCGAACAGAACGGCGTGTCACTGTTCGTCGATCCGACCAGCCTGATGTATCTGGCCGGTTCTACAATTGACTTCGTCGATACGCTGATGGGCGGCGGCTTCAAAATTGACAATCCGAATGCTGTATCCTCTTGTGGGTGCGGGCATTCGTTCCGCGCCAAGGATTCAGCCGGCGCAGAGGAAGAAGAGGGCGCTTCCTGCAGCTCTGGTTGTGGCTGTCACTAGTACACAGCCGACGCTATCAACACATCTCTTCTTGTAGGAGCGATACGGATGTTCGATAAAGCTCGGCCTAATGCCGCGCCGTACGTCAAGCGAGGCGGGCCGAAGAGGTTGTGGCTGGATTTGGGCGACCTGGGCGATTTGGTCAACCCGGCCGGCCCACACGAGCAATGGCAAGATCATGGCCTTGGCCTACTGCGCACCATCTTGCACCAGCACGGTGTGATGACCGACATGTTTTCCACCCGTCAGTGCACATCCTGGGACGAAGTGCGCGCTCGGATGTACGCCGGCGATTACGACATGTTGATCATGAATGTGCGCAGCTACACATATCCGGTGGCTTATCGCTCGGCCAAAATTTTTAAGGAAATTAATCCCAACGGCATTGTAATTGCCGGCGGCATGCACGCTACTGTGGCGCCTGACGAAATGGAATCGGTGCCGGAGTTCGACCATATCGTGCAGGGGCCGGGCGAGAAGAATATCGTCGATATCGTCCGTCATCCGCAAGATTTCCCGCGCGTGATCTTGGGCATGGGTGCG
>JANWVJ010000230.1 GCA_025056895.1 Thermoflexales bacterium | reverse complement strand
CATCACAACATTTTCTTCACCGACGACTACCCGCGCGAGTTCGACGACATTTTTGTGCGACGCGTCCCGCCAACAGATCCAACGCTCTATCTGTGTATTACCAGCAAGACCGATCCCGAACACGCGCCGGCAGGATGTGAAAACTGGTTTGTGCTGGTGAACGCGCCGTATGTGTCGCCTGCGTATGACTGGAAACAGGACGGTGAGCGATATGCCGCTCAGGTAGTTGACCAACTGCGCACGTGGGGGCTTGACCCCGCGCCGGTTGTCCGGCGTGTGTTGACCCCGCTCGACTTACAGATGATGTACGGCGGCAACGCCGGCGCAATCTACGGCTTCTCGTCCAACACTCGCACAGCGGCGTTCCGTCGGCCGGGCAACCGCAGTCGCGAACTGCGCGGGCTGTACTTTGCCGGCGGCAGCGCCCACCCCGGTGGCGGGGTGCCGTTGGTCATGTTATCCGGCGCCGCCGCTGCAACATGTTTGGAAGAGGATGTACAAGCCGGGCGCGTTTAGGATGCTGCTTCAGCCCAAGAGGATGCGCGTGCGCATCAAAAAACTGCTGACTCTTGCCCATCATCCTCGTCGTACTGATCTCTGGGCAGCGGCCGCCCCACTGATTCGGTCACCTCTTGCGGTTCCCCGTTCTCGCCGATCACATAGAACTTGCGGCGTGGACGAGGGATGAAGCCGGCCGGATCGTACTGGCCCGGCCAAGTTTGGCCCGGCGAGGCTTGCCCCGCCCACGTCATCGGCACTGGCAGGTTCGGCCCACGGTTCCCTACTGGCAGCGGTTGGCTCTGCACGCTCCAATATTGTGGCGGCTCCGGCGGGAGGGGAGCGGTATGGCGCATAAACTGCGCCTGAGTGCGCCACGCATCATCGCGCCGGCGGGCTGCTAACCACGTGACGGCAGCTACGCATGGCGTTGCGAGCAACACACCCACCAACGCTCCACCAAGCAAGGTGATCGTCGATTGGTCAATCCGAGACCCAGCCACGAAACCAAACACAATACCGCATAGCACGATACCGAATGCAGACGCTTTGATGATGCGATCCATGCAATAGCCTCCTAGAAAGACTTGCGCGAGGACAAATACACCGACCCTGCGACCAGAAGCCGTCTTAGATTGGCAGCGCTGCCTGAAAGCGGATCGTGCGACCGCCGGCTACGGCTAGAAAATCGCCCGCGCCGGTGAGCTTCTCGGCTCCGCTGCCTGCGATGCCGGATGCCACGCGTGCATCTTCAATCGAGGTCACGCGCCCCACCAGACGCAACGGCAGATTTGCCTTGAGCAACGGCCCAATCGCTTTGGCAGAGGGCTTTTGAGTGCACGCCAGTAGGTGAATGCCGCTTTCCCGCCCACGCTGAGCGATGCGTGTGAGCGGGTCGATGAGTGCAGCGCCTCCACTTTGACAGAGATCGGCCAGCTCGTCCACATAGACCACAATGCGCGGCAACGGATCAAGTTGCGCAACGCGGCGCTCCATTGCCGCGACCACCTTTGCCAAAGCCGATACTGCTTCATCAGGTGTGCGCGCAGGTGGCAAGAGGAGATGACGCTCGACGGCGCGGGCAAACTCGTCTCGACATTTTGGATCGATTACCACCACCCCAAGCTCATACGGGCGATGGGTTCGACACAGACTGATCAATGCAGTGTGCGCTAGAGACGTTTTGCCGCTGCCAGTCGTGCCGGCAATTAAGGCATGCGCCACATCGGGCGCAGAAAGCCGCGCCAACAACGGCGCGCCATCCTCGGCCAGGCCAAGCACTGCTGTGTAGCGCGGCGTCTGATCTAGTTGGCTCATCAAGGCCGTTAACCGAACGGGCTGGCGCGACTCTCGGCCGATCTGGATGGCCAGGTGCGTGCCGCTTTGCGCGATGCGAATGTTGCTGTTGCCGACCGCCAGCGCAATATCGGCTTGCAGCGCCTTGACTTGGCTGACTTTGGTTCCCGGTTCTGGGCGTAGGAGCATTTCGACAAAGCCAGGCAAGACGCGCCCGCCGACGACACTGGCCGCAGCGCGGCGCTCACGCAATACAGCTTCAATGCGTTCGGCAGTGCGGTTGAGTTTCCTGTACATGCCTCTTCACTTGCAGGTGGATTGATTGGTACACTCGCGCCGCCGGCACGCCTGATGCGCCGGCGGAATCAGAACTTTTGTTCTACTTGCCGCAAGTGTACGAACGTTTGTTCTAAATGTCAAGAGGGAACCGTGGCCGACATCGAGTTCTACGAGTGGGGTTACGCTTATCCATCTGCCGCGCGGCCCGCGCTCTCCGGCGTAAACTGTGTCTTGCATCCGACGCAGTTCACGCTGGTAATCGGCGAGTCGGGGGCAGGCAAATCCACCTTGGTGCGCGCGATGAATGGCCTTGTGCCGCACTTCACCGGCGGCCGTGTTACGGGCCGGCTGCGCGTGGCCGGCCTTGATCCGGTTTCTGCCGGGCCTTCTCGCATGGCCCTACACGTCGGCATGGTCTTCCAAGACCCAGAGTCACAGTTCGTGCTTGACACCGTAGAAGACGAGGTTGCGTTCGCGCTTGAGAACGCTGCCATCCCCCGCCCCGAGATGCGTCGTCGCGTGGAGGAGACTCTGGGCCTACTTGGCATTTCGCATCTGCGCCAGCGCACAATTCACACGCTGTCAGGGGGTGAACAGCAACGTGTAGCCATCGCCTCAGCTTTGGTGTTACAGCCGGCCATTCTGGCGTTAGATGAACCGACTTCGCAACTCGATCCAGAATCGGCTGCCGGCGTGTTAGATGCGTTGGCCGACCTGAATCGCAGCGGACTAGCGATTGTGCTGGTCGAACATCGTTTGGAGCGAGTCGTGCCCTTTGCGAACGCCGTCATGCGCGTTGAAGGTGGCACAGCGATGGTCGGCCCGCCGGCCGAGATGTTGAACGGGTCGCCCATCGCACCGCCGACTGTCGAGTTGGCGCGCGCCCTCGGCCTACATCCTTTGCCGCTCACACTGCCGGCGCTGGTTACAGCATTGACCCAAAAATCAACACGCCTCACAGCCCAACCGACGTCAGATACATTGCCGGCGCAACGTCGCACTTCAATCGGTAATCCGATACTGCGGTTGCAGGGGGTGTGCGCTGCCTACGGAGACTGTCCGGTGCTGTATGGCATTGACTTAACTGCACGGGAAGGCGAGATCATCGCCCTAATTGGACGAAACGGACATGGCAAAAGCACCCTGCTTAAAACGATCATCGGGCTGGTTAGGCCAAGCGCCGGCGCAATCTGGCTCGATGGCAAACGAATTGACAATCAAGACACAACAACGATCA
>JANWVJ010000022.1 GCA_025056895.1 Thermoflexales bacterium | reverse complement strand
TGTCATCCGGCGCTGCGATCAGACTGGACGCCCGCTTGCGCGGGCGTGACGTGCTGTGTTACCCGGCCTTCCCAGAGACGCTGGATGCACTCTCGTTTAGCAACTCCCCCCATCCATTCATCCGCGCTTGAGACAGTATACTGTTCCCCACCTTGAGAAGTGCCATTGTGCAATATGAGGAGATACGCATCTATGCCCAAGATCGCCTTTATCGGCGCCGGCAGCACAGTCTTTGCTAAGAATCTCATCGGCGACATTCTCAGCTATCCAGAGCTGGCCAACTCAACCATCACCCTCTATGACATCGACCCAGAACGGCTAAACACATCGGAGATTGTGGCGCGCAAGCTGGCCGACTATCTGAATGCGCACCCGACCATTGAAGCCACCACCGACCCACGCCGCGCCCTCGACGGCGCCAATTACGCCATTTCCATGTTTCAGGTGGGCGGTTACAAGCCAAGTACCGTCATCGATTTTGAAATCCCCAAGAAGTACGGACTGCGCCAAACTATCGCTGACACTCTGGGCATCGGCGGCATCATGCGCGCTCTGCGCACCATTCCGGTCATGCTGAACTATTGCCGTCTAATGGAGGAGCTGTGCCCAGATGTGGTGTTTCTGCAATACGTCAACCCGATGGCGATGAATTGCTGGGCCATCAGCCGGGCCAGCACGATCAAGACGGTCGGGTTGTGCCACAGTGTGCAGGGCACTGCCGAGCAGCTTGCCAACGACATCGGCATTCCTATCGAGGAGATCAATTACCTGTGCGCCGGCATCAATCACATGGCGTTCTATGTGCGCTTCGAGCGTGACGGACAAGATTTGTATCCGTTGATCCGCAAGGTCTATCAGGAAGGGCGCGCGCCGTCGTGGAATCTGGTGCGGTATGAAGTGCTGCGCCGATTCGGCTACTTCGTCACCGAATCCAGCGAGCATTTCAGCGAGTACGTGCCGTGGTTCATCAAGCGCGACCGGCCCGACCTGATCGAGAAGTTTAATGTGCCGCTGGACGAATACATCCGCCGGTGCGAAGCGCAAATCGCCGGCTGGCATGCCATGCGCGAGGCATTCGAGCGCGGCGAAGGGATCGAACATCGTCGCAGCCACGAGTATGGCTCGCTGATCATCCACAGCATCGAGACCAATCAGCCGCGCGTCATCTACGGCAACGTGCCGAATCGTGGCCTCATCGATAACCTGCCGCAAGGATGCTGCGTCGAAGTGCCGGTGTTGGTTGATCGCAACGGATTGCAGCCGACCAAAGTCGGCTCGCTGCCGCCTCAACTCGCCGCTTTGATGCAAACCAACATCAACGTACAGGCCCTGACAGTTGAAGCGGCCCTGACGGGCAAGCGGGAACATGTGTATCACGCTGCCATGCTCGATCCGCACACAGCCGCCGAGCTGGATTTGGAGCAAATCACGGCGCTTGTTGACGATCTGATTGCTGCGCACGGCGACTGGTTGCCGCCGCTCAACTAGAAACTCTGTATTCAGGAGGTGGAGACATGTCAAATCGACGAGCGTTGTGTGTGGGGATCAATAAGTTTAAAAACTATCCGACCGCTGAGCTGAGAGGATGCGTCAATGATGCACACGACATGGCGCAACTCCTCAAGGATTTGCTGGGCTTTACAGACGCCGATATCACGATCTTGACCGACGCCCAGGCCACCAAGGTGCGCGTCATGGCCGGCCTCAAGTCGCTGGTTCAACAAGCCAAAGCCGGCCAGATCAAATACATCGTGGTCAGTCTTTCCACCCACGGCACTCAGGTGCCCGATGTGAGTGGAGACGAGACCGACCGCGCCGACGAAGCATTCTGCCCCTATGACCTAGCGGCCAAAGGCGACCAGTGGGACCCCGAGCGCATCATTCTCGATGATGAGCTGCACGAGCTGTTCACCCAGTTGCCACAAGACGTATTGCTGGAGTGCTACTTCGACACCTGCCATAGCGGCACCGGCATCAAGAGTCTCGATCCGGTGACGCTGTTGATGCCCAACGCACCGCGCCCGCGCTATTTGCCGCCGCCGTCCTATCGCGCATTTATCGAGCTGAGTAATTTACGCCCACGCAGCTTGAAGTCATTGCGCAAGGCAGACACGACGCTTGCGCGTCACCATATTCTGTGGGCCGGCTGTCGTGACGACCAGACCAGCGCCGACGCCTACTTCGACGGACGCTTCAACGGCGCCTTTACCTATTACTATGTTAAAACCGTGCGCGCCTGTAACAACACGTGGTCGCGGGCGAAAGTGCGCGACGCCGTGCGCGCTGCACTCAAGAAAGCGAAGTTCGAGCAAATCCCCCAGCTTGAGTGCGACGCCACCAACCGCAGCGCCAGGTTGGGATAAACTGGTTATCTCTTGCAGGCGACGAAGGCATCAGTGCCAACTGATCGCCGGCCAAGCTGTGTGTGCGTCTGACGGCGCACACACAACAGCTCCTTGGTCCTCTCATTCTATTCTTCAGCACTCAAGACCCAGTATTCAGTTACAATGCTCGATCATTCCTCGCGGAGGAGCATAAGCAAAAGGAGACTCTCATCATGTCCGACCAGACTAAGTTCACTTTGAGCGAGAACGATATTCCCAAAGCCTGGTACAACATTCAAGCCGACTTACCGTTTGACCTGCCGCCGGTTCTGCACCCCGCCACAAAGAAGCCGGTTGGGCCGGACGATCTTGCGCCGCTGTTCCCGATGGAGCTGATCAAACAAGAGGTGAGCAAAGAGCGCTGGATCGAGATTCCCGACCCAGTGCGCGACGTGTACAAGCTCTGGCGGCCTACCCCGCTCTATCGCGCTCATCGGTTGGAGAAAGCGCTGCAAACACCGGCCAAGATTTTCTACAAATATGAAGGCGTCAGCCCGGCCGGTAGCCATAAACCGAATACGGCTGTGGCTCAAGCTTTCTACAACAAAGAGGCCGGCACACGGCGTATCACGACTGAGACCGGCGCCGGGCAGTGGGGAAGCGCGCTCTCGTTGGCATGTAAGATGTTTGGCATCGAATGCAAGGTGTACATGGTGCGGGTGTCCTACGACCAGAAGCCCTATCGCCGCTACCTGATGGAAACATGGGGCGCGACCGTCGTGCCCAGCCCCAGCCCCGACACCAACGTTGGCCGCGCAACGCTCGCCCAAGACCCGGAGTGTTCAGGCAGTCTCGGCTTGGCCATCAGCGAAGCAATCGAAGACGCGGTCACTAACAAGACGCCGACGAAATACGCCCTTGGCTCTGTGCTGAACCACGTGCTGATGCATCAAACAGTGATCGGCCTAGAGGCGCAGAGACAGTTGGAGATGGCGGATGTCGAACCGGATATTTTGATCGGCTGTATCGGCGGCGGCAGCAACTTCGCCGGCTTTGCGTTCCCTTTCCTGCCGCCTAAACTGAAAGACAAAAACCACAAGCTGCGCGTGATCGCCGTCGAGCCGGCTGCTGCGCCCAGCCTAACGCGCGGCGTCTATGCCTATGACTTTGGCGACACATCGATGATGACGCCGCTGATCAAGATGTACACCCTTGGTCATGGCTTCATGCCTGCGCCGATTCACGCCGGCGGCTTGCGCTACCACGGCATGGCTTCAGAGATCTGCGAGCTGTATCGGCACGGCTACATCGAAGCGCGGGCGGTAAACCAACTGACCACCTTTGAAGCCGGCGTGCTGTTTGCCCAGACCGAGTCCATCCTGCCCGCGCCCGAAGCAGCCCACGCCGTGCGCGCCGTGATTGACGAGGCGATCGCGTGTCGAGAAGAAGGCATCAGCCGCACCATCGTCTTCAACCTATGCGGCCACGGTCACTTCGACTTGTCCGCCTACGAACGCTACCTAAGCGGCAAGATGGTGGATTACGAGCTGCCGGAAGAGCAAATCAAGAAAGCGCAGGAATCGCTGCCAACAGTGGGCTGAACGCGCTTCTATGCGCTTCGCGCCCTGTTACGGCCCGCCTTAAGTCCAGGCGGGCCGATTTGCTGTTAGCGCCGACGCTCCGCGCGGCGCTAATGCGGCGGATTGCCATCCGCATCAGGGAGTTCGTGGCGAGAAGCCCAATAAACGCAGACCGTTGAGCGTGACCAACAGCGACACACCGACATCAGCCAGCACGGCCATCCACATTGTGCCAAGCCCTGCCAGCGCCAGAGCAAAGAAGACAAGCTTAGCCCCTACACTCAGCCCGATATTCACATGAATGGTGCGCAGGGCAGCTCGGCTCAGCCGCAACGCAAAGGGCAACTTGCTCAAATCGTTGGCCATCAACGTGATATCAGCCGTTTCGATGGCTTGGGCAGTCCCACCGCCGATAGAAATGCCCACATCGGCCGCTGCCAGTGCCGGCGTGTCATTGATGCCGTCGCCGACCATCGCGACTGCGCCGAATTGTTGCCGCAGAGCGCGTACTGCTTGTACCTTGTCTTCGGGCAACAAGTCAGCATGCACGTGCGTGATGCCTGCTACTTCGGCAATTTGCCGAGCCACAGCGAGATTGTCTCCGGTCAGCATTACCAGTCTCTCGACGCCCGCTTGCTTCAGCTCGGCGAGCGCAGATCGGCTGTTTGAGCGCACCGTGTCGGCTACAGCAATGTAGCCCAGATATGTCCCGTCTGCTCCGACCAGGAGGGGGGTCTGCCCATTCCGCGCAGCAATGTGCGCTTCTTCGCAATGCACGTCGTGCGGAACGGTTTGCTCGAAGAGGGCATGGCTGCCGATCAGCACGTGTTGACCATTTACGACGCCGGCAACTCCTCGGCCGGCGATCGCAGTGACTGATTCAGCCGGCCGATATTTATCGCTCACTCCGTTTTGCTCTGCCTGGATGACCACAGCCCGCGCGAGGGGATGTTCGCTGCGCCGTTCGACTGCCGTGGCCAGGGCCAGTAAATCGTCACAAGGCTCACAGGGCGCTTCTCCGTGAGTCGTGCAGCGCGTCGAGCGGACACGCACCACACTGGGGTTGCCGGCAGTAAGTGTGCCAGTCTTATCAAATGCAATGACCCGCACACGGCCCAGGGCTTCAAGATACGCGCTGCCCTTGAAGAGCACACCGTTGCGCGCCCCGCTGGCAATGGCGCTGACCAAAGCAACCGGCGTGCTGATGACCAGAGCGCATGGACAAGCGATCACCAACAACTCCAGTGCGCGATACAACCAACCCTGCGTGTGCGCATCGGGACTCAAGAAAGGCGCGCCGAATAAGGCCGGTGGGACCACTGCCACAAGCGCAGCAAGCGCCACCACTGTTGGCGTATAGCGCTGCGCAAAGCGATCCACCAAGCGCTGCGTCGGCGCCCGCTGTTCTTGCGCTTCTTCAACCAGGCGAATCATGCGGCTGATGGTGTTATCGGCAGCGAGGTGGGTGATTTCAACCATCAGCGCGCCGGCTCCGTTGACGCTGCCGGCAAACACCTTATCACCTACTGTCTTCTCCACCGGCGCACTTTCGCCGGTGATCGGCGCTTGGTTGACCGAGGATGCACCGCTAATCACGCGACCATCCATTGCAATGCGCTCTCCTGGCCTGATCACGAGCATCTCACCGACTTTCAAATCGCTCACAGGTGCTCGCTGCTCCTCCAGACCGCAAAACGGGCACGGGCCGCCGATATACCCATCCTGACCCAGATGAGACTTGCAGTCGATACACGGCCGCAAGACAGTGGCTTCCTGAGGCGCAAGCTCCATCAAGCTGCGAATGGCCTCGCGTGCGCGTTGCATCGTATAGCTTTCCAGCGCCTCGCCGATGGCAAATAAGACCATCACCAAGCCAGCCTCGGTGTGCGCCCCAATCACAATGGCGCCGACGGCTGCAATCGACATCAAGGCGTTGATTCCGATCTGGCGACTGAGGCGCAGGGCGCGCCAGGCGCTGCGCAGCACCGGCCAGCCGGCCACGGCCAACGCCGCCAGCGAGAACGCGCTCACCGCCCAGTCGGGCAGCAAAGATGTCACACCTACTAGGGGCAGCAGCTCATCAAATAGCACACCCGGCGCAATCAACACAGCGCCCAGCACCGCCGGCACACTGTTGCGGCGGCTGAACA
This sequence comes from Thermoflexales bacterium, assembly GCA_025056895.1. Lineage (GTDB taxonomy): Bacteria > Chloroflexota > Anaerolineae > J036 > Brachytrichaceae > Roseilinea. The sequence goes on along the minus strand of JANWVJ010000022.1, from coordinate 21,710 downwards.
AGAAGCGCACGAATGACAACGGATGTGAGGGGGCGCGTGCAGAGGAAGCTTCCGGCGCAGCGTCATAGCCCAGCGCCTGCACACGAGCGATGACCTGTTCAGGCGCAGCGCGGCCATACACATGCAGCCGACCGGTCTCGAAACTCAAGCTACATGCCTGCACACCCTCCAAGCGGGCTACGCTGCGCTCGATGCTGCGCGCACACTCCGCGCAGTCGATGCCGGTGACACGCAAAACAGTTTCTGGCGTCAGATTGTCACTCATGCTGGAACACTCGTTGCGATAGATCGTGTGAACTGGCAGTATTCAGCACGGAATGCTGGTCGTTCAACCGTGTCGCACGTGGTCTAGGCCGCGCTGGAAGAAATCCATCACATGCTTATCGTCAATAGCATAGAAGACAACGCGTCCTTCCTTCCGCGCGCGCACCAGGCGCATCAAGCGCAATTGGCGTAGGTGATGTGACACAGCAGATTCCGTCATACCGACGCGCTGCGCCAATTCGCCGACGTTGTGTTCTCCACTCAGCAACACCCATAGGATTTGCACACGCGACGGGTCACTCAACGCGCTAAAGAGGCCGGCAAGTTGGGCAGCAGTTCTCTCGTCGAGTGTGGGCGTGTTGCGCGGATCTGGTCGGCGTCTCATCGGGATTTGCTGAATACTTGAACAACTATTCATCTATTTTACAGAAGGCATTCTGCATGTCAAGCGTCCGCCACCTGTATCGCTTCTAGCGGAGACTGTGGACTCTCGCGGCAGCGAGTGGCCTTCACACTTCGAAGCGAAAGCGCACATCACCGACGCGAATGATGTCGCCGCAACTCAGAGCACAGCGCACCACTCGCTCGTCATTCACCCAGGTGCCATTGCGGCTGGCGTTGTCTTCGATCCACCAGGTGCGGCCGGCGGCATCCCAGACCAAGCGGGCGTGCCGGGCGGAAACAAAATCGTCGTTTACGCACACGGCGCAGTTTGGATCGCGTCCGATCCAGGTGTTGTGTTGGACGGCATATGCCGCGCCGACGTGATCCTGCTGTGCAATCAGACGCGCGGGCGGGATGGGCGATTGAACGGATCGGCCTTCACGCAACAATACCCACATGATCAGGCCGAAAAAGGCGTATAGGGCGATCACCATCAGAATGCGCAAACCCAACAACGCTGCCTCAAACGTAGAAAGGGGGGCAAGCGTTAGGAACGTGTTGGCCTGTTCGACCAGGTTCCAACTGACCAGGCCAATCGCGCCCAAGCAGGCGTTTGCAGCTTTCATCTGGCAACACCAGAGCGTCGCTGCCCGAGCGCAATTTGCGGCAGATGGACTATGCGGGGGCAGGGGCCGGCACAGCGCCGGACGACGCGGTTTCCTCTTTGTCGTCTCCTCGAGACGGCACTTGAGCGCGCGGATTGAAGGGTGCATTGCCGGACAAACTGCCGACTTCATTCTGGACGCGGAAGAAGGCGCGGAATTCTTCTTCCTCGATGGTTTCGACTTCGATCAGCCGTTTGGCGATCGCCTCCAGCACGCTGCGATTGTTGAGGAGTACCTCACGAGCACGGGCGTATGCCGTGTTAACTAGTTTTTGCACTTCTTTGTCGATCTCGTGAGCCACGGCATCGCTGTAATCGCGCTGCTCGCCTAAGTCACGGCCGAGAAAGACCATCTCGTGACGCTGGCCGTACACGATCGGCCCCATTTTCTCACTCATGCCGTAACGGGTGACCATATCGCGGGCGATCTCGGTGACGCGCTGCAAATCGCTGCTAGCGCCGGTAGTCACATCACCGAACACGATTTCCTCGGCCACGCGCCCCCCCAAAGCAAACGCCAGGTCGTCGAGAAACTTAGCACGGCTAATGTAATGGCGGTCTTCACCGGGCAGAGACAACGTGTAACCGCCGGCCAGCCCGCGCGCGATGATGGTGACTTTGCGGATTGGATCGCAGTTTTCGAGCAGATGACCGACAATGGCATGGCCGGCCTCGTGATACGCGACAATCGCCTTTTCCTTTGGCGTGATCAGGCGGCTCTTGCGCTCCGGACCCATCATCACGCGTTCGATACTCTCGGTGAACTCGGCCATGCTGATGCTCTTCCGGTTACGGCGGGCAGCGAGGATGGCCGCTTCGTTGACCAGGTTTTCGATGTCGGCGCCGGCAAAACCAGGTGTGGCTTTGGCGAGTACACTCAGATCGACATCGGCAGCGAGCGGTTTGCCGCGCACATGAACTTTGAGAATCGCCTCCCGTCCTTTCACATCGGGACGGTCGAGCACGACACGCCGATCGAAACGGCCGGGCCGCATCAGCGCCGGATCGAGGATGTCCGGCCGATTGGTGGCGGCAATGACGATCACGTTCGTGTCGGTATCGAAGCCATCCATCTCGACCAAAATCTGATTCAGAGTTTGCTCGCGTTCATCGTGGCCGCCTCCCAGGCCGGAGCCGCGCTGCCGGCCCACTGCGTCGATCTCATCGATGAACACGATGCACGGCGAATGTCGCTTGGCTTGCTCGAATAGGTCGCGCACGCGGCTGGCGCCGACGCCGACGAACATCTCGACAAACTCGGAGCCGCTGATGCTGAAGAAGGGAACACCGGCCTCTCCGCTGACGGCCTTGGCCAGCAATGTCTTGCCGGTGCCTGGGCTGCCGATTAGTAACACGCCCTTTGGAATGCGGGCGCCGAGCTGAATGAACTTTTCCGGCTCTTTCAGGAACTCAACCACCTCGACCAGCTCTTGCTTGGCTTCGTCCGCGCCGGCCACATCCTGGAACGTCACCGTTGGTCGGTCGCTGGTGAACATGCGCGCCCGGCTGCGTCCGAAGTTCATGGCTTGGCTATTCGCGCCTTGGGCCTGGCGGAAGAGGAACCAGAAGAACAAAATCACGATGATCGGCGTAATAAACAACGCAGCGGTGTTGATCAAGTCGCCCCAATTAAAAGGGCTAACGACCTCGATTTTCACACGCTCTAATTGCTCGGCGGAGACACCAAATTGTCGGAGTTGCTCACCGATGGTAGCGCCTGTCTCTTTTCTGGATGTCGCATCGGGTCGGCTGCCGACGAACTTCACCACGAGCTCGTCGTTGGCAACGATAATCTTCTCTACGTTGCCGTTTTTGACCGCTTCAGCCACATCAGAAAGTTGCATGGCCGTGCTACGGCCCGGCCCGCCTTGAAAAACACTCAGTGTGGCGATGAGCACAACGATGCCCAGGCTGATCAGAACCAGATTGCGCCAGCGCGGCAACTTGTCCATATCACTCTGCTCATACGCTCAGCCATCGAGCGGATGACTCGATCCCTCAATGACTCAATCACTCTATGAGTCAATTCTAATATGCGTTTTCGTCCTCGCGCGTTAGGGTGCGCCAAATTGTCTTGAGAATAATTTTGATGTCGAGCCAAATCGACCAGTTTTCGATGTACCATAGATCGTACTTGGTGCGCTCTTCAATCGAGGTGTCGCCGCGCAAGCCGTTGACCTGGGCCCAGCCGGCCATGCCGGCTTTCTCACGATGGCGTTCCATGTAACGGGGGATGCGCGCGCGAAACTCTTCGACATAGCGCGGTTGCTCTGGACGTGGACCGACTAGGCTCATTTCGCCGATCAGCACATTGATGAGCTGAGGCAATTCATCGATGTTGGTTCGGCGCAAGAATGCGCCCAGGCGGGTACGGCGCGGATCGTCTTTGACCGTCCAGGTGCCCAGTTGCTCGGCATCCTGGCGCATGGTGCGGAACTTGATCAGCCAAAACGGCTTGCCGTCCAGGCCCATCCGCTGTTGGACAAAGAAAACCGGGCCGGGTGAATCCAGCTTGATTAGGATAGCGATCAGCAATAGAAAAGGAGAAAGCAAGACCAATCCGACTGCGCTGCCTACCAGGTCCATCGCGCGCTTGAGCGTCAGCCGCCAGCCGCGCAACTGAACGTCGCGCACGTTCAACAAAGGCAGGCCCCCCAGTTCTCCGATACTCATCTGACCGGCCATGATCTGAAACATATCCGGGTACACCTTGATGCTCATCGTGCTGCGGTCGCACATCGAGATAATGCGCAGTATGTCTTCATCGCTCGCTTCGGGCAGGGCGATAATCACTTCATCGACATTCTCGCGGGCGATCACCGCCGGCAACTCCTCTACAGGGCCTAAAGGGGCGATGCCTTCAACCAGCCGCCCCCCCTTCGGCGTCAATAGGCCGATCAAGTCGTAGCCCAGGCGTGGATTGTGGCGCAGGCGCTGGAGCACGGTTGCAGCCGGCGCGCCTTCGCCGACAACGACCACGCGCGTCCGGCCGTAGCCCTGCGCTTGCAGCCAGCGTTGGAACCGCACCTGGACGGTGCGCACTAAGACGACAGTGATCATCGTCAGCAGCCAGGCATAGATCATTACGCCGCGCGAATAATCGAACGCAGAAGCGGAACTTTTGAAAGCCAGTGTCGCTACAGCGATGCTGACCAGCGTGCCAATCGACACACCGGAGAAGGCCGTCATCAGCTCATCGGCGCCATAGCGCGTGCGCTGGCGATGGTACATGCGCCCGAAGAAGAAGGCAATCACAATTGCAACAATTTGCAATGCCAACAAAGGCAACAAGTCGGAGAAGTGCAGGTTTTGGGCCGGCTCCGGTAAGGGAATCAGCAAGCGCAAGCGGAATCCTAGGTAGAAACCCAGTGTGATGCTCGACACATCAGCCAAGAGCAGCGACAGGATGACGATGCCGCGGTAATGCCGCTGAAGGAAAGAGGCGTGCACTTTGGGTCGCGCCAGTGCTTCCTGCATAGCGAAGAGGATTATACGATTCTATGTAACGATCTCCCCTCACCCGAAGCTGTTCTCATCGGGAGAGGGAGCGGGGATGAGGACGGGTAGACGATTCCGCTTTACAATTCGCACGGCGCATGTTCAGCGCCGCTTTGAAACCCTCTGCGAGAGAAGACACGTGGCGAAAAGGAACAACTCTCATTCTGCGTACACGGTGGGCATTGATCTGGGCGGCACGAAGATTCTGGCGGCAGTAGTGGACGCCGGCGGCAACGTGGTTGCCACGGCCAAACGTTCGACCAAGGCTGAGGTTGGGCCAGAAGGCGTCATCGAACGCGTCATCAAGACGATTGAGGACGCTCTCGCCGGTGTGAAAATGTCGAAGGAACAGATCGCAGCGACCGGCATCGGCGTGCCTGGCCCAGTGGACACCCGCAGCGGTGTCGCTCTGAGCGTGACGAATATGCCGGGTTGGGTGAATGTGCCGGTGGCCGACTGGCTACGGCGCTGGCATGATGTGCCGGTGGTCTTGACCAACGACGTGCGCGCTGCCTGCATGGGCGAGTTGATGCTGGGCGCAGGACAGGGGCTGCATCACTTTGTGGCGGTGTTTATCGGCACCGGCATCGGCGGGGGCATCGTCATCAATGGCCAGATTTACGAAGGGGCGCGCGGCAGCGCCGGCGAAATCGGCCACATGGTGACGATGGCCGACGGCCCTTATGCAGAAGGCGGCGGCATTCGCGGCGGCATCGAAGCGATTGCCAGCCGCTCCGCCATCGAGCGCGACTTGCGCGCTGCTCTGGCTGCCGGCCGCAAGTCTATTCTGCCCCAACTTATGGCCAAGAAAGACGGGGCATTGACCAGCAGCGTGTTAGCCGCCGCAGTGGAGAAAGGCGACCCCTTGACCGTCGAAGTGTTGCAGCGCGCAGCGCACTATCTGGGTTTACACGCCGCATCGCTGATCAATTGCTTCGACCCTCAGGCGCTGGTGTATGGGGGTGGCGTGATTGAAGCGTTGGGTGAATGGATGTTGGGGCCGATCCGGGAAACGGCCATGCAGCATCTGATCAACCGAGCGCGCGTTGAAGAGGTCAGAATCGTTGAAGCCAAACTCGGTGATCGCGCCGGCGTAGTGGGCGCTGCGTTGTTGGCCAAGGGCGCTTTGCAGCGCGAGGTAGCCAAATAGATATCGCCCGGCATCCCGATATCTCGCGGCAAATGCGCTGGGAGCGCATCGCACATCGCGCTTGATTTCCCCCTCAGGCGACTTGTGCGTGCGCGGTGACCCTACGCGCGCAATCGGGTTATGATTGTTTTTATGGGCAAGAGCGAACTGCAAGACAAACCGTTGCCCTATCGCATTTGGGGCGAGCACTTGATTGACGAAGGCTCGCGCCGACAAATGGACAACGCGATGCGCCTGCCGATCAGCGTGGCTGGCGCATTAATGCCCGATGCACACGTCGGCTACGGCGTGCCCATCGGCAGCGTCCTGGCTACCGAAGGGGCAGTGGTGCCCTATGCCGTCGGCGTTGATATCGCTTGTCGGATGCGGCTGACGGTCTTTGATCTCTCGCCGACCGTAATTGACCAACACAAAGGGCGCTTTGAGAAGGTCTTGCGCACGGCCACGCGCTTTGGCGCTGGCGCAGAGTGGAACCCCAAACAAGATGACGAGATCATGGACGATCCAGATTGGGAGGCAACGGATTTGTTGCGCAACCTGAAGGACAAAGCGCACCGTCAACTGGGCACGTCTGGCTCCGGCAATCACTTTGTCGAGTTTGGCGTGCTGGAGATTCTGAAACCCGATGAGCGGCTGGAACTGGAACCGGGTCAGTATTTGGCGCTGTTGTCCCACAGCGGCTCACGGGGCACAGGTTACCAAATCGCAGACTACTACAGCAAAATTGCCAAGAGCCTACACCCGGAACTGAAGCAGGCCGGGGGAGGCGACCTGGCCAACTTGGGCTGGCTTGACATCGATTCGGAAGCCGGCCAGGAGTACTGGCTGGCGATGAACTTGGCGGGGCGGTATGCCAGCGCCAATCACCGTGTCATTCATCGCAACGTGGCCAAAGCAGCGGGCTTGGAGCCGGCGGCAGTGGTCGAAAACCACCACAATTTCGCGTGGATCGAAAAGCTGCCCGATGGACGGCAGGTGTATGTGCATCGCAAGGGCGCGACGCCGGCGGGCAAAGGTGTGCTCGGCGTGATTCCTGGCACAATGGGCGACCCCGGCTACGTAGTGCGCGGGTTGGGCAACCCGGACTCGCTGAACAGCGCATCGCACGGGGCGGGCCGGCAGATGAGCCGCAACGAAGCCTTCAAGTCCATCACCAAAACCGAGCGCGACCGCTACCTGCGCGAGCAGGGCGTCACCCTGTTGGGCGGCGGTCTAGATGAATCCCCGCAGGCTTACAAAAACATCGACGAGATTCTGTTGGCGCAAAATGACCTGGTGGAGATCATCGGGCGATTCAAGCCGCGCATCGTCATGATGACCGATGACCCGCGCGACATTTGACAGTCGCCACGGCAGCAATCGATCCTGGGAAAGAGGTCAGGTCACAGGCAGCGTGACAGCTCGCGGTATTGCTTGAGAAGTTGACTACGCCACCCACAGCGGATTGGGCATAAAGACCAACAACAGCACCAAACAGCCAATCAGGGCTAAGGCATAGTGCTGAGGTTCCAAGCGGGCGGCCTGATTCAAAGCCGGCGGGTGGTTACGTCCAAACAGAAACAACAGAACAGTCCAAAGCAGCCAGCTCTGCGATACAAACACCGTCAACCCTAAGAAGATCACCAGCATCGCGTAATACAGGTAGCGGGCGGCTTGACCCAGCACAGCGTAAGCCACATGGCCGCCGTCCAACTGGCCGGCGGGAATCAAGTTGATGCCGGTAATGAGCAGCCCCAGCCAGGCTCCCAAGTACAGGGGATGTTCGATCATGCCGGCGCTAGGTACATAGCGGCCATAGACAAAGACCTTGATCAGGCCGGTGAGCAGCGAATCGCCGAAATAAATTGCGCCGCCCAGCGCCGGCGTCTCGAACGGTTTGACCGTGGACAGCGCCAGTCCGATTGCAAGCAGTGGAACGGCAACGATAAAGCCGGCCAGAGGCCCTGCCAGTCCAACTTCCAGCAGTGTGCGCCGGTCTTCGAACGGTTCGCGCTGCACAATCACTGCACCCAACGTGCCAAACCCGAACATGCCGAACAGAATGCTGGGCATGGGGATAAAGTAGGGCAACGACACTGGCGCGCCACGCAGCCTGCCTACCAAGTAGTGTCCCATTTCGTGCGTCACCAGCACACCAAGCAACGAGCCGGCAAAGGCTAACCCTGCACCGAGATCAAGCTGGCCGGTTTGGGAGAAGACTGATCCACTCAGGATCACCGAGCCAACCGTGGCGACGAACAGAATCAGGTTCAAGGTGGGATTTGAGGAGGGACGTGGAACCACGCCGGGCACGGCAAGCACTTCATGACCGGCGTGGCCGCTTGCGCCGTCTTTGTATTCACGTAAGAAAGGTGTGTAGCCCATCTGCTCCACACGCGGGCGCAAAGCGCGATAGGCTTGATCCGGCGGCGCCAGCAAGATGCCCCACAATCGAATCACGCCGTTGTTTTGGAATTCATAGCCGGTGACGGTCATCACCGAGGCGAGCGCGGTGCGCAGGTTGGCGACAATTTCCAACCGGTCGGCCGGCGCAGCAGCGGAGGAGGTGAACATAGATTATCGGAGAGATACGAATCGATCACAGATGGCAAGACAGCTTATCCTACGCCTGGCGATTGGCATAGCGCTGTGCAATGGCTTTGACAACAGCAGCGATGCTCAGCAACCCTTGTCCCTTGCCCATCGAGATGTTGGGGCCGAACAAAGTCGGAACAAGGGTATCGATCGGCATGTTGGCGATCTCTTCGGCTGTTAGGCCGTTGATTGTAGAGGCCAAAATAGAAGACAGGGCACGCGCCGATACCCCGAATGGGTTCTCGACGGCGAAATAAAACTTTAAGCGATTGCCGGCCAAGGGTTCAACGAACACATAAGAGTCCGATTCGCAATGCGGAACCTGGTTCTCTTTTGGATAGGGCCGGCGCGCGATGGTGTCGGGCACGCCTTCAAATTGATCGGAGTATTCGATCAACATGGCGTTGCGATCAGCCGGATTCTCGGCGAATATCTCCAAGACCTCGCGCAACTTTTCCGGGTAGTGGTCGAACTGAGACATATCCAAGATTACACAACGGCCGTTCGGTAGTGCACATCATACGCCAACTGGCGCTCGCCAACCGGCGCCGACGCCAAGTCGCAGCGACTCTCAAGACAGGACATATCATTCAAGTCGTCAACGGCGAGCGGGTCGGCATGTTGTCGGCGCAGCTCCAACGCTTGTCGGTCCAGCTCATCGGCTCTTTCTTCCAGGCCGGCCAGATGATCGAGAAAAGCTTCGACTGTAGGCGCCGTCACCAGAGCATGCCGCAATTCGGCTGCTCCCGGCACGCCGATGATGTAGCGCGCAGCATATTTGCGGAACAAGATCAGGCCATAGTCGCCGTAGTGGCGCAGATTCATCTCTAGATGCCGTCGCATCAGGCCAATCACATCGCGCACCAACACCTGTTCACGGTTCTTGCCGGAGAAAATCCAAGGGTTGCCGATGGCCGCGCGCGCAATCATCACGCCATCACAACCGGTGTGAGCGCGCATGCGTGCAATGTCTTCCACGCGTCGCACATCCCCATTGCCGATCACCGGAATCTTGACCGCTTGCTTGACTTCGGCAATCGCATCCCAGTTGGCGTGACCGGTGTACTTTTGCTCTTTGGTGCGGCCGTGTACGGCGACCAATGCTGCACCGTTGTCCTCCATGATGCGGGCGACTTGCACATGATTGAGAGAGCGCGCATCCCAACCGATGCGAATTTTGCCGGTCACCGGGATGCGCAAGGCTTTGGACATGGCATTGAAAATGCGGCCGATTTTGGCAGGATCGCGTAAGAGGCCGGCCCCCGCGCCGCGGCCGCTCACGTTGGGCACAGAACAGCCCATGTTCAGATCCACGATGCCGGCGCCCATCTGCTCACACCGCTTGGCTGCCTCGACAATATCATGTTCATTCGGCCCGAAGATTTGGAAAGACATTTGCGGCTGCTCGGCAGGATCAAACTCGAGCATTTTGAGGGCTTTTTTAGCGCCGTGCAAAATGGCTTCGACAGCTACAAACTCGGTGTAGCTCATGGCCGAGCCATATTCGCGGCACAGCTTGCGGAAAGGCAAGTCTGAGTAGCCGTCCATCGGCGCAAGGATGGTCGGCACACTGCCCGGTACACCGGGACTGCCATACACCGGCACGCTGCGAATGTAGAACGCTGGCGAACTCACGCCGCTATTCTAACCGGCTAGATGAGGTTGATGGTTAAGAGGCGAGTATGCGGAAGTGGAGATGGGCAAGCGCAACACAACGGTAGTCCCATAGCCAGGGGTGGATTCGACGGCGACGTGACCGCCGAACAAGCGGGCGCGCGCTTGCATGCCGGCTAACTCCCTCTGACCATCGCGCACTTTCTCCTCGGCTTGCAGCGTCTGAAATCCCGGCCCATTGTCCTTTACGACGGCATGAACCTCGCTCTCGTCGAACGTGAGAATCACCTCAATAGAAGTAGCCGTCGGCGAGTGATGACGGATGTTGCCCAGAGCGGCCTGAATGATGCGAAAGGCAGTCACTTCCAAATCTGCCGGAAGCCGACGCTCCCGCCCGTTGATTTCACAGCGCACGACGCAGTACGGCATTCGATGTGCCAAGTCATCACTCAGGAAATGGACTGCGGCGGCCAAACCGAGGTCTTCTAGCACGAGTGGGCGCAGATCGTTGCTTAACCAGCGCAAGCTGGCGACCATGCTCTTGGACAATTCCTGAAGCTCGTCAAGTCGCCGGCGCACGAGATTGGAATCGCGATCAATTGCGCTACGGCACAGCTCTATGCGTTGCGTCAGGGCGACTAAGTCCTGCATGGTTTCATCGTGCAAGAGGCGCGACAAACGCCGGCGTTCCTCTTCCTGACTGCGAACAAGTTGGCTGGCGTATTCTTCGAGGATAGCCTGCTGCGTTTGCAGACGACGATCGAGCGCTTTACGCTCGGTGATGTCCTGAACAATCATCGAAATGCCGGTGACCACGCCTTCAGCATCGCAGATGGGCGAGGCGCTGATGGCCACGTCCAGCACTGCGCCGCTCTTGCGCAACCCTTCAGTTTCGACACGGCGGATAGGCTGACCGCTTTGCAGGCGCGCTAGATTTTGGCGCACTTCAGCTTCGCGGTAGGCTGGCCAGAGCATATAAATTGAGCAGCCCTCTGCTTCAGAGGCAGAATAGCCGTATATCCGTTGTGCGCCGGGATTCCAACTGCGAATCAGGCCGTCAACGGAAAGTGCAATGATGGCATCGTCAGAAGCATTCACTACGTCGGCGAATTGTTGCAACTTCTGGGCAACTGCTCGCTCTGCAGAGACATCCTCGACAAAGCCTTCCACATACAGCAATGACCCATCCAGCAATGACCCATCTGGGCCGCGCGCAGCGCGCATATTGAATCGGACATCGATCCAGCGGTCATCTTTGCGCCGGCAGCGCTGTTCCCCGCGCACTGCCTCTGTGCCTGTCGCTGCCAGCCGGCGCACCATCTCACTTAACTCAGCCGTCTCCGGCCTGCCGGGCGTGTTCAGCGCCTCAATCAACTCAGCCGGCGAGTCATAGCCCAACATCGAAGCAAAAGCCGGATTGGCATCGAGATAGCGCCCTTCAGCGTCAGCTCGAAAAATCCCGACTGGCGCGGCAGAAAACATGCTGCGAAATTTGTATTCTGCCTTTTGGAGGTCGGCTGCCGCATGGGCTGCGGCGCGTTCAGCAGATAGGCGTTCGGCGGCCAGAATGGCGGCCATCACCAATACAAAGGCAAGCCCTTTGACAGACTGAAGACTGGTCAAGACATCCAGATCGCTGACGAACAGCCCCAGAAGGTAGTCGGAGAAAACGATCCACAGACCGGCCACCAGGGTATACAACACAGCAAGACGTAGCGCCGGATGAATCAGGTGCTTGTTCATGTTCGGCCTACTGCTCGAGAACAATCCATCCCTGACGTATGGCATACGCAACAGCTTCTGTGCGATCGCCGACCCCTAACTTGGCAAAGATATTGCGCAGATGCACTTGGACGGTATTTGTCGAAATGCCTAAGGACTCGCCGATCTCCTTATTGCTCATACCCCGTGACACAGCACGTAGCACGTCCAACTCGCGCTCGGTCAAGCTCTCGGATGGGCCGCCGCTGCGATGAAATCGGATTTGGGCCAGTCGCCCGACCACTTTGCTGCTAATTTGCGGATCAAGAACGGTTTCGCCTTTAAACACAGAGCGAATTGCCTCAGCCAGATTGTCCCCGCTGGTTGTTTTGAGCAAATAGCCGTTGGCGCCGGCTTGTAACAGAGGGAATACGTACCGGTCATCATCGTACGCCGAAAGGACCACCACACGGATGGAGGGCAAGCGTAGGCGAATCACGCGGGTGGCTTCAATGCCGTTGATCCCCGGCAGATGAACGTCCATCACCACCACATCTGGCTTCAGTTGCTCGCATAATTCCACTGCTGCCTCGCCGGTGGCTGCCTCTGCTATGACCACCAGATCATCCGATTGTTCGAGCAGTTGGCGCGTGCCTTCGCGAACAATCTTGTGATCTTCGGCCAGCAGTATGCGAATCGCCATAAGAGGACTCCGCAAGGTTATTTTAATCGGACAGCAATTTGATCACCGGCATACCTGAAATCAGGTATCCCGAAATACCCGATTCGGCGGATGCGTAGCCGGCGTTCATCGGATATGCTGAGGGACGCGGCATTATGCGCAGCGCCATTGTCACTCATTGCGCTCCGTCATGCACGTCGAAGTATCTTCGAGCACAACACGACTGCATTACGCTCATCGCAGCCTAGCTGAGCACGTCGCCGAAACATCATCCAAATGGCGCTGGGGAACTTATTCGGTTGACCGTCATAGCCGCAGCAGGCGCCTCTTCCTCGCCGCTTCACTATGCTGAAGAGGCGCCTGTGTTTTCGAAATCGTCTTAACGGTCATTGGTGGGCCGGTCGTTTTTAGCGGATTGCAAGTCAGAACAACCAGATGAACAACACAACTTACGTCGAAATTGATTCGTACCAGAACTGGTTTCAGACGGTTGTGTTGTGCCGGTGCCGGCAATTGAGCGAGCTACGGATTCAAACGCACGGGCGATTGTTGAGCTGGAAACTGGAAGCGCAATCTTTCGAAGCCAAGCCGGCCTACGGAGCCAATCGGCCTTGTTTGGTGTCTCATCGAAGCCCAGACTCGACACTGGGAGACGGAGATCACAGGTCAAGCGTCAGGCAGAACGAGTGGAGGCTGAAACGGCTGGCGAGCCTTACTCCACGGCTTTACAGATCGCTGCGTATGCAACGGCGATCTTTCTGGATGGCCTGTACCGCAACTGGCGCGCAGGCGCTGAATCTTGGTAGGCCGGCGGGACTGAAACACGATTGATACAAGCACACTTGCACATTACACCACCGGCTAGAGCCAACCACGGTCGTCCACGCAAGACAGGCGGCTGCACATCCAGAGCAGCTTAGTCGATTGCTGAGCACACTGAAATTGACCGTCGCTGATTGACAGAACCACGTCCCAGTCCTACAACAAGCGGCATGTCTAGTTTATCCAACCCCTCTATCGAAGCATCTCGATCTAGGCCACGGCTGAGTGAGTTGCCGCGCAACGTGTGGGCGGTTAGCTTCACCAGTTTCTTCATGGACGTGTCTACCGAGATGGTAGTCAACGTGCTGCCGCTCTTTCTGAGTAACGTGCTGGGCGTGCGCACCAATGTCATCGGGTTGATCGAAGGGGTTGCCGAATCGACCGCCAGCCTGCTGAAAGTGTTCTCCGGTTGGTTCAGTGATCGGCTGCGCGCGCGCAAATGGGTCGCTGTGGCCGGCTATGCCTTATCGGCGCTTTCCAAGCCGTTCTTCTACGTTGCGACCAGTTGGGAAGCAGTAGGTATCGTGCGCTGGGCCGATCGATTCGGCAAAGGCATCCGCACTGCTCCGCGCGACGCACTGGTGGCAGATTCGGTGGATGCGCAACAGCGGGGGTTTGCGTTTGGCTTTCAACGCGCCGCCGATACAGCCGGCGCATTTCTGGGCATGGTGATCGCCTTGGGTGTAGTCTGGCTGACGCAGCAAGCCGGCTCAACACTCAATTCAGATACATTTCGGGCGCTGGTATTGATCAGCCTAATCCCGGCCGGGCTGGCTGTGTTGTCGCTGGCGCTGGGGGCGCGGGATACGCCGGTGCTCCGACAACGCCCCGCACCGACGTTCGCCTTCCGAACGTTAGGGAAGCCGTTCATGATCTTTATGGTGATCACGGCTATTTTCGACCTGGGCAATTCTTCAGACGCCTTTCTGGTGTTGCGCGCCCAAGAACGGGGAGTCAGCGTGGCCGGCGTATTGGCCATGCTGGTTGTATTTAACCTGGTGTACACGTTGGCGTCTATCCCAGCCGGCGCGCTCTCAGACCGGCTTGGGCGGCGCAAGCTGATCATCGGCGGCTGGCTGGTGTACGCTGCCATCTACGCCGGCTTTGGGCTGGCCCAGGAAGGGTGGCACATCTGGGCGCTGTATGCGATCTACGGACTGTACTACGGCCTGGCGTTCGGAACTGGCAAAGCGATGATCGCCGACCTGGTGCCGGAGGCTACACGCGGTACAGCCTACGGCACACACAATGCGGTGCTGGGCATTCTCGATTTGCCGGCGTCGTTGATTGCAGGGGTGCTTTGGCACGGCATCGGCACATGGGAAGGGTTTGGGCCTTCTGCGCCGTTTTTGTTCGGCAGCGCGCTGGCGTTGGCGGCAGCCTTGCTCATGTGGCGTTGGCGACCGACGCCCGTCTCAGCGCCGACTTCGGATAGGTGACAAGACTGCGCTGAACACCGAAGCCACGGGGATCCAAACCCCTGCGAGGCGCTCGACTTACCTGCTGAGTTCTCGTTCGATGACCGAGACCAATTCTGGGTTATCAGGAGCAACCCGCGACTTGAACCGCGCCACCACCGTGCCATCTTTGCCGACTACGAACTTCTCGAAATTCCAGGAAATGTCGCCAGCCGGCTCAGTCTGGGTCAATACAGCGTAGAGAAGTGAGCGATTCGGTCCGTTCACTTCGACCTTCGCAAAGATTGGAAATGTCACGTTGTACTTGGTCGAGCAGAACTGCAGAATCTCTTGCATTGTGCCCGGCTCTTGTCCGCCGAACTGATTGCAAGGGAACCCCAGTACACGCAGACCGCGAGCGCTGTAGGTGCGGTGGAGCGCCTCCAAGCCTGCATACTGCGGCGTGTAACCACACTGCGAAGCGACATTCACGATCAATAGCACATTGCCCTGATAGTCGGCGAGTGGTTGCCGGTTGCCATCTGCCTTCTCAACACTTATTTCAAAGATGGAGTGTGTCATAGCGAATCACCTCAAGGTTGGCTGTATACTGAATCATGGCCGTATGAGCCGACGCTGAACAGCGGATGAGCCTGAACATGCAAAAACAGCGGCGAGCAAACTGATTTGCTCGCCGCTGTTGGGCTAAACTCGGAGGCGCCAGACAATGTGGGCGGTCTCTTATCGAATCGCTTTCTCAGTCTGCTTATCGAAGATGTGGAAGCGATCCATGTTGAAAGCCAGGCTGGCTGTGTTGCCGACGCGCAGTTTAGAGCGTGGATCAACGCGGGCAAGGAAGGGCTTGTCTTTTGCGCTGAGATAGAGGATCACTTCGTTGCCCATCAGTTCAGTCACTTCGACTTTGGACTCAACCAGGGCCTGATGGATGCCAGGCGGTGCGAATTCAGGATCGTGCACGTTTTCAGGACGAATGCCAAAGATCACCTGAGAGCCGCGATACGGCTTGTATGGCTCGGCCCGTTCAGCGGGGATCTTCACGCGGAACGCGCCGGCATCGACGTAAATCTCGTTGTCGCTGCCAGTCAGTGTGGCTTCGAAGAAGTTCATCGAGGGGCTGCCGATAAAGCCTGCCACAAACACATTATCCGGCTGATCATACAAGTTCTGCGGCGTGTCGATCTGTTGCAGGACACCGTCCTTCATGACTGCGATGCGCGTGCCCATCGTCATCGCCTCGGTTTGATCGTGCGTGACGTAGATAAAGGTGGTGCCGAGTTGCATGTGCAGCTTGCTGATCTCGGCGCGCGCCTGCACGCGCAGTTTTGCGTCCAAGTTTGACAAGGGCTCATCCATCAAGAAGACAGCTGGGTTACGCACAATTGCCCGCCCTACAGCCACGCGCTGGCGCTGACCACCGGAAAGCTGTTTCGGCTTGCGATCGAGCAGCGCTTCGATGCCCAACCGCTTGGCTGCTTCACGCACGCGCCGATCGATCTCTGCCTTGGGCACACGGCGCAGCTTTAGGCCGAATGCCATATTGTCATAGACGGACATGTGCGGATAGAGGGCATAGGACTGAAACACCATCGCAATGTCACGGTCCTTTGGCGGCACATCGTTTACCAGACGATCGCCGATGTAAATATTGCCCTCTGTAACCTCTTCGAGGCCGGCCAACATGCGCAGTGATGTGGTTTTGCCACAACCAGACGGGCCGACAAAGACCAAAAACTCACGATCGGCGATGGAAATGTTTAGGTCGTTCACCGCCACAACATCGCCGAATCGTTTGGTGACATGTTCAAAAGTCACACTAGCCATTTAACTAAAGTACCTCCTCGCCCTTAGCGACAGACGTATAATTTGCCGGGTGTCTGCGATTGTACACAGAGCGCCCAAATACGCAAATTGGCTCCACTTAACCCGATGCCCGCTCGATTCCGAATTCGCGAAATAGTTGCCGCCCACTCCACTATCTCTACCCAACAGCTCGAGGCGACTCATTTAGGACAGCATCTGAAGCGAGTCGGCCGAATGCACTTGTCTGATTTGGCCCGCCCCGGCGCGCGTGTGAGCATTGCCTTCACGGACGCTACACGCGCCTGCCCTGATGCGGTCCTGATTGGCCTTTTGATCGATGAGCTGACAGCGCTGGGCGTGTCGCGCGAGGATATCACCCTGTTGTGCGCAACTGGCCTGCATCGTCCGATGAGTGAGACCGAGCGCCTGCTCAAACTAGGAGCAGATATCTGCCATCACGTGCGCATCGTGGATCACAACGCGTTTGACGCCGCCGGCCTGGTCAACCTGGGTGAGATCGACGGATTGCCGGTGGTGACAAACCGGTTGTGCGTGAACAGCGATGTGCTGATCGCGACTGGGGTGGTGGAGCCGCATCAATACGCCGGCTATTCCGGCGGCGCCAAAACGGTTGTAATCGGCTGCGGCGGGGAAGCGACGATTCAGGCCACCCACAGCCCAGCTATGCTCGATCATCCCGGCACGCGGCTGGGAGAGATTGAAGGAAACCCGTTCCAGCGTTTTGTGCGCGCCGCTGGCGCGCGGATCGGGCTGCACTTTGCCCTGAATGTTGTGCTGGACGAAAGCGGGTCTATTTTGTTTGCCGCCCTAGGCAGCCCAGCGAGTGTGCACGACGAATTGGTGGCCCAAGCACGCCGCTTGTATGAAGTCAACGTGCCGGCGCCGGCGCACTTGGCGCTGGCCGGCGTTGAGCCGGTGAAAGCCGTCAACTTGTATCAGGCCAGCCGCGCCGCCACGTATCTGGCATTGGCCAGCAACACCCCCCTCTTACCGGGCGCACCCATCATTCTCCCTGCGCCGATTCCCGAAGGCGCCGGAAGAGGAGCGGGCGAGCAGCGCTTCTTCGAGATGCTCTCCGGTGCAGCATCGCCTGCACAGCTCGTCCAGAAAATGCGTCGGGAAGGGTTCCCCGCTGGCGCTCAGCGTGCCTACGTTCTGGCGCAAGTGTTGATGCAACACCCGATCATTGTAGTCGGCGCCGAACGACCTGATGTCGTGACCGCCTGCCACATGTTGAACGCGCCCAATTTAGATGCCGCGCTTGTCGTCGCACAAGACATTGCGCGCCGTCAGTTCCACCTATCAGTGAAGGACTGGTTGAATTACCTAATTGTGCCGCATGCTTTGTTGACATTGCCCAGATTAGACGGCCAACCGTCTAAAAATCTTGTTTGAGATCTTACAAAGGAGATGATCTGGTGTCGCAATCAACTTCCAAACTGGCGATTGAAGGTGGCACGCCGGCAGTGCGTTCACCGTTGCCGCCGATGTATCCGGGCGGTTTGCGCATCGGCCAAGAAGAAGAAGAAGCTGTTCTTGAAGTCCTTCGCTCGAAACGACTGTTCCGCTACTACGGTCCTACGCCGGGTCCGTCCAAAGTGGCGCAGCTTGAGAAGGAATTTGCAGCATGTATGGGCGCTTCGTACGCCGTAGCAGTCACGTCGGGAAGCGCTGCGTTGATTTGCGCTCTGGTAGGGCTTGGCATTGGTCCAGGCGATGAAGTGATCGTGCCGGCCTATACGTGGATTGCCTCTGCCTCGGCGGTAGTGGCAGTGGGCGGTGTTCCTGTCATTGCTGAGTGCGATGAATCGCTCACCATCGACCCAGCAGACATCGAACGGCGCATCACACCGCGCACAAAGGCAATTATCCCTGTGCACATGCGCGGCGCGCCGTGCGAAATGGATGCGGTGATGGCTGTGGCGCGCAAGCACGGTCTAAAGGTATTGGAAGACACTGCACAGGCAGATGGGGCCAGCTACCACGGCAAGCGACTGGGCAGCATCGGCGATGCCGGCGCATTCAGTTTTCAATTCAACAAGATCATCACCTGCGGCGAGGGCGGCATGGTCATCACTAATGACCGTGAGGTGTGGAAGCGGACGGTCATGTATCACGATGTGATCGGTGGGGCGCGCAACGGCATTCCCGAAGAGGAAATTCTGCCGGGCGTCAATTTCCGGATGACGGAATTGCAAGGTGCAGTGATGCTGGCTCAGTTGCGCAAGTTAGATGGGCTATTGGCCGACATGCGGCGCAATAAAGCCATGCTCAAAGCCACCATCGAGGAGGTGGCAGCGCGCAAGGGAATTGTCTTTCGAAAAGAGCACGATCCGGCCGGCGATGCAGCAATTTGCCTGATCTTCTACTTGCCCGACGCCGCGCGCGCCAACATGGTAGCCGAGGCATTGCAAGCCGAGGGAGTAGGGGCGTGGGTGTTGTATGACCCCGAACACTCTGATTATCACATCTACCGGTACTGGACGCCGATTATGCAGCAACGCACCTGGCACCCAAAGGGCGGGCCATGGCGCTGGCACGAAAGCAGGGTACATTATGCGCCGGATCTATGCCCACGCACATTAGACTTGCTCGGACGAGCCGTTCATATTGACATCAGCCCTGACTTAACGAATGAGAACATTGAAGAGATGGCAGAAGGGTTGAACAAAGTATTGAGTGCAGAGTGGTGAGTGAAGTAAAGTTGTGATTGATTTGGAGGTCAAATATGCCGAAACTGACTGTATTGGACAAGACAACCGAAGTGGCTGCTGGGCGACGGCTGGTATTGGCAATTGAAGATGCCGGCGTTCGCATCGGGCATCGCTGTGGCGGCATTGCACGCTGCACGACGTGCCGGGTGCAATTTGTCGCCGGCGAACCGGACACAATGACCGAAGCAGAGTATCAACTGCTGAACGAACGTGGGCTTTTCGGACAGTACCGGCTTGCATGTCAGATCGTGTGCGATCACGACATGAGCGTGACGCCGGCCCTGACTGCCGACAATCAGCCACAATGGAGCGGCGACACCGGCCCTACCCCTGATGCGATGGTACAACCAAAAGCGGTCTGGCAACCGATCTCCGCGTTAAAAGCATCTCACCCGCCAGCATAAGCAGATCGCGGCTGTTCAGGGTCACTCAAGCGTTACCAGAGAACAGAGCGCGAGGATTCTCTCGCGCTCTGTAATCCCCATAGTGCATAGCCCCGCACCAGCGAAGAGACACTCTGCGGTCAAGCCCGCTATGACCCTCAACAGCCAATCCCCCTATGTATAAGCCGGTCCGTTGATCAGTTGGCGATTCCGGTTACCTCAGGAGAGTATGTGCTGTGGTCTTTGGAAATCGAACGCGTGTTCCCTATGTCCGACATGTCCTACTCGCGCTGATTGCCATAAGCAGCAGTTTATTCGGCGCGCCGGCCGGCCTGAGCGCGCCGCACTGGAGCGGCGTCGGCCACTTTGTGAATGCATCAATCGGTTATACCGATGGCTTCCACTTTCGTCCATACACCGCGCCGCCCAACTTCCGTCAGGCATCCACCAGCTTGGGTGCCGGTCAGTCCACCATTACCGCCGCCGATCACGCCGACATTTACATCAACTTCAACTACGACACGACCGGCAAGACGATCTACATCGTTTACACCACCAACGGCAGCGCGCCAAACAAAACTAACGGCACCTCGGTTACGGCCACCTTTTCCAAATACGCCGATCCCAACCGCACCTGGGTGGGGAGCATCCCGCCGCAAATCACCGGCACCGTGGTCAATTACGTGATCTATGCCAGCGACAGCACACTGGCCGCTGCTTGGGGTCGCATCTCCGGCACACCGGCCGACCGCAGCATAAGCCAGTATCAAACTACCTGGAGCGAGAGCGACAACGCTTACTTTAGCTACACCGTTCAGGGCAGCAGTGGGGGCGGCAGTCTGAGCTGGTCGGGCAAACGCGCCATCTGGTTGGAACCCGGCGTCGTGGCGTGGAACGGCCTGTCTGGGGCCAGCTATCGCCTGTACTATGACCCGGACGGCGGCGCGACGGCCAGCTCGCCCTATCTCGTCCTGAACGCCGTCGGCACGATCAACGGCGCAAGCTATCCTAAGAACCCCAACACCAACGGCCTGCTCCGCCTGACCCTCCAGCCGGGGGACGTGCCGACTGTGCCGACCTTACTCACAGGTCAAGTTGTTGTGGCCGCGCTGAACAGCAGCAACCAGATCATCGATGCCAGCGCCGTCCAGATTCAAGGTGTGCTCGACGCGCTATACGCCACAGCGGCGGCTTCGCAGGCGCTCGGCGTGAGCTATGCCGGCAGCGCGCCCACCGTGCGTGTATGGGCACCGACGGCGCAGAATGTCGTCCTGCGCCGCTATGCCACGCCCACCACCACTGTTTACGCCACCCACACCATGACACTCGACCCGGCCGCCGGCGTATGGAGCGTCACAGGCGACGCGACCTGGGACCGTCAGTTCTACCTGTTCGAGGTCACGGTGTATGTGCCGGAGTTGGATGCCGTCGTGACCAACGTCGTCAGCGATCCCTACGCTGTGTCGCTTTCGGCAGACACAGCGGCGACCGACGACCCCCGCGCGCAATTCGTTAACTTGAATGACGCCGACTTGAAGCCGTCCGGATGGGACACTCACGTTCGCCCCGCCCTAGCCGCGCCGGAGGATATCAGCATCTACGAGGTGCACGTCCGCGACTTTAGCATCAACGACGGCACGGTGCTGACGACGGCGCATCGTGGGACGTATCTGGCCTTCACGTATGACGGCAACCTGCGGCCGTTGTCTGCCGGCATGAATCACCTGAAGCAGTTGCGCCAGGCCGGCCTGACCCATGTGCAGATTCTGCCGGCCTTTGACTTTGCCAGCGTGCCCGAAGACGGCGTGCCGCGCACCCCCACTCCCAATCCGACCGGTTACGCGGCCGACAGCACGCAGCCGCAGAGCATCATCAGCGCCACGCGCCACACCGACGGCTTTAACTGGGGCTATGACCCAATGCACTTCGGCGCCCCAGACGGCAGCTACGCCAGCGACCCCTATGGCGTCGCGCGCGTGCGCGAATTCCGCGAGATGGTCAAAGCCCTGCACGACAACGGC
>JANWVJ010000229.1 GCA_025056895.1 Thermoflexales bacterium | reverse complement strand
AAAGCGAAAACAACCCCAGAGCCGGCCAATGCGCGCACGTCCGCTTCTAGGCCGATGCTGACTAAAAATAGCGGCACAAAGAAAGCGTATGACAGTGTATGCATCCCCTGTTCGATTTCCTCGCGATGGCGCGTGCGGCCAAACATCACGCCGGCCAAAAACGCGCCGGTGATCGCCGCCAGCTCACCCACTACTTCGGCAGACAAGGCATACAGCAGCATGACCACAATCGCCAGCGCCACAACGCCCTCACTGATCCTGAGCCCATGCACGAAGTCGGTTAGCCGGGGCAAGATAAGCAGGCCGGCGCCGACGGCGACAACAAAGTAAACAGCCATCCGTACTGTGACAAGGGCGATGTCGCCGGCTGCATTCCCGTCGACGCTACCTGCGCTAGCGCTGCCTGCGCCGATCGCCAGAAAAATCGACAGTGCCAGAATCACCAGCACATCATCTGCGACGGCGGCGCCGAGCAGCGCCAAACCCTCCTTGCTGCGCAATACCTTCAGTTCTAACAGCGTCTGCGCCGAGATGCTCACGCTGGTTGCGCTGAGGATCAAACCGATAAAGATGCTGGTTGGCAGTGCCATACCGAACAACAACGATACCCCCCCGCCTAGGATGATCGGTGCAATAACGCCGAGCGTCCCAGCCAGTATGGCGATTCGCCCCGTCTTCAACATGTCCTGCAAATCGACTTCCAGGCCGGCCACAAACATCAGGAAGATCACGCCGATCTCCGCCAGGTCGAGGATGACTTCATGGCTGAGTGCCGAGTCAAGAATCCGCCACTCAAACATCCCGATCAGGCTGGGGCCGAGCGCCAAACCTACCAGTAACTGGCCCAGCACCGAAGGCTGCTTCAGTCGCGTGGCGACATAGCCGGCTGCTTTTGCAGCCGTAATCAAAATAGCCAGTTCAAGCAGGACTTGCAAAATGGGCGTCATTCGATCAGATCTCCTCGGAGCGGCGCGGCTCGGCAAATGGAATCGACTGCCGGCATTGTATGACCGATTCACCAAGGCGCGTTTGCGGCCATGCAGTGCGTCAGAGCACGGCTGTTTCCGTTGGCGACCACCCGCCCGGATATGTTCAGACGTTTGATGACGCCATCACCGACCACACGTCCTGGCTCGTATGGCGTCACCCTACCCGTGCCCGCTTGCGCGCCCTCGGTCAGGCTCAAACTGTTACTCCGGCGTGTCAGCCGGCAGGGTGTGTCGCTTTCTCACCATCTCGCTCGACCATTCAGCGAGACTACCGAATAACTATCGGTAAGTAAGTCTTTCGCTCTTCATGCATCAGCAGAACTGCAGGGAGGTAGGCCCTTCGGTTGCCGAATACTACGACTGCGCCAGTATGCCCTAGCCCATCGCTGTAGGTGTACGTCCCCGGCGCTGTGAACTGCCGCCGGTAAACGCTGCTCGGCGCCATCATGCCGCCGTCGAAACCCAGCGTGTCGCTGAGCGGGTTGCGCGCGCTCAAGGGCCGCACGATGGGGTTGTCGTACAACTTCGCCAGCGCTTCGGGGCTAAGCAGGGGATCTGCGATAACCCGCCATTCCACGCTTTGCCCTGGCGCAATCGTCACCGTCAATGGAACCGGCCCCTCGGACGTCAACGCCACCTGCGCATCCCGGCTCGCCCACGGCGTGAGCGGCACGTTGACGTGGACAATTTCGCTGATCACCTCAATGATCGGACTGCGCCAGGACTGGAAGCCTTGTTTGCCTTCCACGTGCAAGTAGTAAAAGCCTGGCGGAGTAAAGAAGGCAAAGTAGCCGTCTTCACCGGTCACTTGTGGGTTGATCTGGTTCTCGTACAAGTGCGCTGGCCAGGGCACCCAGCCGCCCCAGTTGGGCATAGACACCATGCAGGTCACCGTGACGCCGGCCAGGCTGTGTAGCGTCGGGCTGAGGGGGTCGAAGCCTTTTGTCACGTCGAACACAAACCCATCCGGGTCAATCAAGACGACGCCGGTGCTGGTGTACACAGGGCTGCCGCCGCCGACGCCGCATTGGGCTTTGAATTGCACGTTGTGCGCCATGCCGATATAGAAGCGCGCTACTGGCGGCTCATAGAAAGGCGGTGTGTACTGTTGACCGTCGGCGAGCACCCAGACCTCGGTCGGTGGTTGGTTCGAGCCGGGACAGTTACAGACATGCAGCTCCAAGGTTGTGTTGCTGAAGTAGTAAAATCCGGGCAGAGACCAGTTCTCGGTGGCATAGCGGCCTGAACCGTCGCGGAAGCGATAGACGACGTTGTCCTTGCGCCAGATGGAACGCTGCGGATCCCAGAAACTGCGGCTTGAAGTCAGTTCCACCGCCTCGCTTGGCTCGCTGCATCGACCATCGGCAGTACAGGCCCGCGCGGTAAGTGTGACATCTCCACCCGGATAGCTATAACTTACGCTGAACAGACCATTTGCACCGGCAGCGACTTGGGCAATCGGGTTGTTGTTGGCCGAGAGCGTAACGGTGACGCCCGGTTGCGCCTGACCGCGAACCTGCACCGAGCCGGGGCACAGTTCGCCGTTGCCGGGGAAGGCAATGAGCGGCCGAATCACCGGCGCTTGCGTCACGGCCTGCAGGTCAAAGCGGAACGGCCCGGCCTGCACTTCAGCTGTATTGGTGACGACGCGGCCCGGATTGGGGTTGGCATAGATCGTCTCCAACACAATCTCCCCCGATTGACCCTTGCTGACCGGGGCTTCCGTGTGCCAGGTGAGTTGTCGGCCTGTCTGCGTAAAGCTCATAGTGGGGTGATGGGATTCTGCCTCGAATGTCAGCTCGGCCGGCAGGGTATCGGTGATGGCCACCATGAGCGGGGGCGGGTTGGCCTGCGGGCTGCCATAGTAGTAGCGGAGCAGGTAGCGTTGTTGCAAGCGGCCGGCAGGGTTGGATGCGTCAGCCACCCATTGCGGCGCAAAGGCCACCTTCTCGGCCACGAACTCTTCGCCGGGCACGTAGGCCGCTTCGTCCGCGCCGATGTCGGGGAAGGTGGCGGCGGGCTGCGGCCGCACCTCGCCGTCAATGTCGTTGGTCAGGCCGGCGGCGATGCCCTGCCCCAGCGCCGCAGAGTAGCGGGTCAGGTGATAGCCGTCCGTGTCCAAACCGGCAGGGCCGACCAGCGGGTTGACATCGGTAATGATGCCGCTGCCTTCGTTGAATGTCGCGGTGATGATGTTGCTCCACAACGTCCGCACCAGCCTGACCTGGCCCGCGCCCGACATCTTGTAGACGCCAATGGGGCTATCGGCGATCAGCGTGTTGGTGAAAAAGGTGGTCCGGCCGCCCGAGAGCAGCGTGATCGCCGCGCCGTTGCCGCCCTGATTGCGGGCGAGCGTGTTGTGGCGCACATGGGCCGTGGCGCTGTTGAAAAAGAGTCCACTTCCTCTCCAACTCGCCTGGTTGTCGGTGATGGCGTTGTTGT
>JANWVJ010000228.1 GCA_025056895.1 Thermoflexales bacterium | reverse complement strand
TGCTATCGCCGTTGCCCTGTGCGGCCTGATCGGCATGCGCTATTTCAACCACCGCGTAGGCTTGGTCGCAGCGCTGCTCTTCGCCGTTGGGCCGTGGGCGATCCAGTTCGCGCGCAATTTGTGGCCGGTGCCGCAGCCGCTCTTCTCGGCGCTGCTGCTCATCGGCATCCTCGAGGTCGCCGTCCGGTCCAACCCGTGGGGATGGGCGTTGACCGGTCTGGGAATTGCGCTCGTAGCGGGCACACACCTGGGCGGCGTCTACGTCCTGCCCGTAGTCCTTATTGCTCTTGTCGTCGGAAGGCGATCGTTCAAGATTGGGCCTGCGCTCATTGGCGCGTTGCCTATCGCACTCGTGGCGTCTGCCTTCTTTATTCATGATACAGCGCACAACTTCGAGAATTTGCGCGCCTATGCTGGAGCAGTAGGTGGAGGAGGCGCGCGTTTCAACGTTGAGGCATTGAGGTTCGCAGCCTGGTTGAGCAGCGGGCTGGGATTGAGCAGCCTGACCGGCCAAGCGTTCGATGCATGGATGCGTGAGATATCCACCATGCAGCCGTTGGCCGACGCCCTACAAGTGGTATGGCTGGCTACGAGCTGTATATGGGTCGCGACCCGCATCGTTCGCGCGCGCGGACGGCTTCTAGCTGAACTCATTGTTTTCTTGTGGTTTGTCGTGCCGATTGCCCTTCAGCTCTTCTCCAGCCGGCCTGTAGAACTCCAGTATCTCCCCGTGCTCTTGCCGGCCCCCTTTTTGCTCATGGCCATCGCAGCGGATGACTGGCTCCATCTTCTGCAGCGTTTGCCGCGCGCAGTGGGCACAAGCGTGGCTGTTGCCAGCTTGGCGTGCCTCGCCATGATTGCGGTCGTTCAAATAAGCGCGACGCTTCAATTCACTGCGTTCATCGAGCAGTATGTGACCACTGGCGGATATGGGTTGCCTGTGCGCAGCGCGCTGGCCGCTCGGCAGGCAGCACTGGATGCCCGAGCGAGCGGCGAGGTGAACAGCGACGTGATCGTCGTCATTGACGGCTTCCCCACGCCGTGGAACGAGCAGGCGGCCATCCTGCGCGCGGTGATGGCCGATGTGCCTTACCGCTTCATGAGCGCAAGCGGCGATGGATTCATCTTTCGTCCGGATCGGACGCACTACATCTTCGCGCCGGGAACCGAGTCGTTGTTGGAGCACATCGTTGCAATGGTCGCCCCAAGCGCCATCGTCACGCGTAGCATCGAGTCGCAGCCGGGCAGCGGCATTCGCTACACTTACGCGCTGTTGCGCGAGCCGATAGAGACAAGCGCCTTCCGGTCTGACCTTCAGGCGACTTGGGAGAACGGCGTGACGCTGGAGCGTTATCGCATCTCTCGCGCGCAGGATGGGCGTGCATTGCGCATTGAGAGCGTGCTGCGCGTGTTGCAGACTCCCCCAGAGGGGTCGGACTATCACTGGTTCAACCATGTCTTCGTCGGCGATGAGAAGATCGCTCAGGTGGACGGTCAGGGCGTGCATCCGTTTGCTTGGCGTGCAGGTGACCTGATGTATCAGTCTTTTACACTTGATCTACCCGATGGTGCAGAACGGATGTCCCTGCGCGTGCGCCTAGGAAGCTATACCTGGCCGGAGATCAGAAACATCGCCGTGCATCGGCCGGGCAAGCCGCCCGAGGACGGTGTGGACATCCTCCTTGCGCCATGACGCAATGTCTGTAACCACCCTTCGCCGACTGAACTTGCGCTTGCAGTGGGACTGGGTCGCATTGTTAGTAGCCATATCTGCCTACTTGCTCATCGGTCTCCCTAACCTGCGCCTGCCCGGTCTTCAATATGACGAAGCTGCCGACGCTGTGCCGGCAATCGAGGTTCTGGATGGGGTCGAGCCGAGCGCAATCAAAAATATCACCTTGTTTGGCCGGCAGTGGCCG
This sequence comes from Thermoflexales bacterium, assembly GCA_025056895.1. Lineage (GTDB taxonomy): Bacteria > Chloroflexota > Anaerolineae > J036 > Brachytrichaceae > Roseilinea. The sequence continues at coordinate 1,544 of JANWVJ010000228.1, read as the reverse complement.
ATCATGATGCTTCACCACATCGGCCCGACCTCGATCTACACCAGCCTGATCGGTCTGTCTTTGCTCGGTGTGTCTGTGGAGTCGCTGCGCGTCACACAGCTCAGCGTCGGGGCAGTTGCGCTGGTCCTCCTGTGGTTGCTCGCGCGCCGCTGGTTCGGCAAACAAACTGCCGCGATCGCTGCTATTTTGTGCGGAACCGCGCCGGTGTTTGTGTGGTGGAGCCGCGCCGGCGCAAACTGGACCGTGCCGCTGCTCCCGCTGTCATTGGGCATGCTGCTGGCGCTGAGCCAGTGGTGGCGCACGCGCAGCGGCGTAGCACTGGCATTAGCCGCGCTGCTCTTCGGCTTGGGTGTGACGACGAAGATCTTATTCGTCTGGTGGGTTGCGCCGCTTGTGTTCACGGCGTGGCTTGGTCCCGGCCTGGGACACACGGCACGCGCGTTGCGTGAGACGAGCATCTGGGCCTGGTTTGTTGCGATCATCGCCTTGTTCATCGGCCTCTTCCCGCTGATCTTGCACAACGTGCCCGATGGCGACACGATCCGCTTCATCTTGTCCAATGCAGCGCAGACGCGCATCTATGGGCACAACAACCTCGATGTGATCAACAACCTGATCTTTGTGTGGCGTGAGTTTCTGCGGGCGATCGGTGGTGATACGATTCACTTCGACGCACCGTCCGGCCTGCCGCTGGGCGCAGTTGCCTTCGCGGTAGCTCTGGCGTGGATGATCCTCGCGCTGTTGCGACGGCGCCACGAATCTCGACGGCCTCATCACACCGCGCGACTCTTCCTCGTTCTCACGCCCTTGACCGTGCTGCCGCTCAGCACCGTCAGCACCAGCAGCATCGGCGCAACGTATGCGTTCATGATCATGCCGCTGGCCTGGCTGCTCGTAGCGGTAGTCGTTGCGGATGTTTGGCAGACTGGCCGCATGTTTCCGACCAAGGCAGCGGCCGGTGTGGCGCTGGCAGTGCTTGTCATCGGTCAACTAGCAACCAACGTCGCCATGCACCGATTCTTCGTTGCTACCGGCGGGCGTGGCTTTTGGTCCGACTCGATCTACGCGCTGGCTAAAACGCTGCAGTCGCGTTTCGCAGATCGTCCGGTGATCGCGGTGGACTGGGGCTTTCGGCGAAGCGTCGAATTTCTCACGCGTAATCAGATTCGGCCTCGCGAGGTGTTCGACTACCTGCCCCGGCCGTCGCCCAAGTTCGACGATATGAGCATGGCATTGCTGCGCGAGCCGAATAACGTTTATCTATTCCACTCGCCCGAAACCACTGCCTTCGGCGGCCATTGGGAGCGCTTCGAGCGCGCGGCGCTCAAGTCGCGCATGCAGCTTGTGCAGTTGGTAGTGCTGCACGAGCGTGACGGCGTCACCAACACGTTGATCTATGTGGCCGAACCGGCGCCGCGCACATTTGCTGCGCCGACGCTGGCCGAGCCGCGCAACGCGATGTTGTCCAGCGGCGCCGAGCTGATCGGCGGCGTGGTGCGATATGATCCGGCGCAGCGCGAAGTGTCGGTGATGCTGTACTGGCG
>JANWVJ010000227.1 GCA_025056895.1 Thermoflexales bacterium | reverse complement strand
ACAGAACAACTCGACTACACTCATGGTGGAAGCCTCCTTCGCTCGCTTTGGCTTTGACACCTCAAGCGTAGTCGAAGGCGGCTTCCTTATCCAGAACTGACGTTATACTGGGGTATCCGATATGGAAGTGCCTGACGACGTTGGAGCCTACCTGGCCTATCATCAAGACGCTCAGGACAAGCGGGTGGCCGCTGGCTCTGCGCCATCTGCGAGCTCTGCAACCCGCCGCGCTAAAAAAGCACGTCGCCAGCCGCCCGTGCAACGCACTGCGGAGGATACCAATCCCGGTTATCGCTTGCTCATCTGTGACATCGCTGAAGGCGAGCGGCCCCGCGAGCGGTTCATGCAGGTCGGGCCATCCGGCATGTCGCAGCGCGAGCTGCTGGCCATTTTGCTGCGCCATGGCCCGCCCGGCGATGGCGTGATGGTGATGGCCGATCGGCTGCTGAGCGAATTCGGTGGACTGGCCGGACTGGCGCGCGCCAGCGTGTCTGACCTACAGCGCGTGCGCGGGGTGGGGCGAGTGAAAGCAATTGAGATCAAAGCTGCTCTTGAGCTGGGCAAACGCATGGTGTATAGCACGCCCGACCAACGCCCACAGATCAAAACGCCGGCCGATGCCGCTCAGTTGTTGATACCGGAGATGGGCATGCTTGAACAGGAAGAAGTACGTGTGCTGCATCTCGACACCCGCAATCGGGTCCTATCGAACACCATGGTGTATCGCGGCAGTTTGAACGCCGCCGGGATGCGCATCGGCGAACTGTTCAAAGAGGCCATCCGCCTCAACTGTGCTTCGATTATCGTGGCGCATAACCATCCTTCCGGTGACCCCACTCCGTCCGGCGAAGACGTGCGCGTGACTCAATCCATCGTGAGCGCCGGCAAGCTCTTGGACGTCGAGGTGCTCGATCATTTGGTGATCGCTCACAACAGATACATCAGCCTGAAAGAACGGGGGCTGGGTTTTTGAATCATGCGCCCTGTATCTCTCTTGTTGGCCTGGGCCGGCAAGCTCACCCGATCTGCCTTCGTGTTGCCAGTCGTTGTGGTGTGGATCGGCTTCGGGCTGCGCGCCTTTGGCCTCCAGAACCAGAGCCTCTGGTTTGATGAGGGTTGGTCATGGCACTTGGCCAAGATGTCGTTGGGCGACATGGCAATCGCGACCGCTGCCGATCGCAGCCCATTTCTGTACTATGCGATGTTGCATGTCTGGTTGAAGCTGGCCGGCGAGAGCGAATTCGCCATGCGCTATCTTTCGCTTGCTGCCGATGTGGCAGGGTTGGCACTGGTCATGGCGCTGGCATCTGCTGTGATGCGCGCAGCGAAGCCTGTTTATCCTAAGCAGCCGCGCGCGCCGATGCTGGCAGCGGGGTTACTTTATGCCGCCTCTCCCTTTGCCGTCTGGTATGCCCAGGAGACGCGTATGTACGCGCTTGTGTCGGCCTTGGGCAGCCTGTCTACGTACTGGCTGTTGCGCTGGTTGCGCGAATGGACAAGCACTCAGACACTCAGCCGGCGCGCGGTGCTGTATTCGGCGCTTGCGCTCACGGCTGCTGTGTATTCTCACTACTACGCCATATTTCTGTTGCCCGCTCATGCCGGCGTGGTGCTCCTTGTGCTTGCCCTAGCCAAACGTTCTGCTGCCGAGCCGTTGAATGTCCGCTTGGCAGTGCGGGTCTGGTTGCACTGGGTGGGTGGGGCGGTTTTGACGGTGTTGGCGATCATCCCCTGGTTGCTGGTTGCATCGCCCGGCTTTGCCTATGACGATGGGTTTGCTTTCCCGCTCAACACGATTGAGGGCCGCTTGCACGACTGGTTGATTGCGCTCGCTAGCGGAGTGCCGGCGCGAGCGGCTCCGGCCGGCTGGCAGGTGTTGATCATCGGCGCGCTTGCAATCCTCGTGCTGGGGTATGCAGTTACCCATCGCCTGCGCGAGTTGCTCATTCTGGTTGCGCTGGTGGTGTTCCCTGCGTTGGCTGCAACGGTGGCCGTGCGGGTGTTTTATCCCTATCGCTCGGTGTTTCACCCGCGCTACTTGATCTATATCGTGCCGGCTGTGTGCGTCCTGTTTGCCGGCCTGGTCCGTGTCCGAGGGTTGCCTCGCCTTGCGCTGCTGATGGGATTGGCGCCGCCGGCTCTGCTAAGCCTCTTGTGGGTGCCGGCGCTGTGGGCCAACTATTCTGATCCGACTGTGGCGCGCGACGACGTGCGAGCCGCAACGCGCCACGTAGTGGAGGCGCTGGCTGCGGGTGACCTGGTCGTCATGACACGTGATCACTTTGCGGTACGATATTATTACTCGATGATCATACAGCAACGCCCTGTTTCCGATACCCGTTGGATGGCTATGCCAACTGGGTTGCACGGCGTGCTGGACAATGACGTTGAGTGGGTTGATGCCCTCAATGCCTTTCGCCCGGATCGGGTTCGGCTGATGTTATGGCAAGATGATGTGGTTGATCCTCAACAACTGGTCGAATCGACTTTGTGGCCGCACGGCTATCAAATCGGGGAATACAACTTCGGGTCGATTCGCCTGCCGCTGTATCACATCACAGATTGGCCGGTGCGTGAAGCGCCCTGGCAGTCCATCGACGCCGTTTTTGGTGATCAGCTCCGCTTGACCGGCTTCTGGAGTTCGGCACAATCGTATGCCGGAGATTGGTTTTACGTGGTGTTGCTTTGGCAGCCCATCCGTGTGCCGGATGCAGCGTACCGCGTGTTTATCCATGTGCTCGATACTGAAGGACGGATTGTTTTCCAGAAAGACAAGTTGCCGCTGAACTCGCTCATCCCGATGACGCGCTGGAGGCCGGCTCAAACAATTCGCGATCCGTATGCCACCGTTGTTCCACCAGATACCCCGGCCGGCCTGTATCGAATTGTTGTAGGTGTTTACGACGAAAGCGGAGCGCGTTTGCCTGTGCGATCAGACCGCGCTACTGATTCCCGCGATGCCGTCTCGCTCGGAATGGTGCAGGTTATTCGGCGGTAAGATTCTTATAGGTCGATGGTTAAATCCGTCATCCACAACCGCGCCGGCCCCTATCCTTCTCCGTCGGTCAACCGCCGTGAGTTGGCGTTGATGATCTTGTTGACTCTGGCCGCCTGCGCGTTGCGCGCGTCAGATGTGCTGGGTCGCAGTTTGTGGTTGGATGACGGCGTGACGCTCCTTCGGTTGTCTTCGTCCTGGATAGACAATCTGCGCAACATTGTCTATCTCTACGACATGCCGACCATCGACACACATCCGCCGGCCTACTTTGTGCTGCTTAAGCTGTGGACGATCTTTGCCGGCTACAATGAGTTTTCCCTTAAATGGGTGTCTGTCATGGCCGGCATAGTGGTCGTGCCGTTGGCCTACGTGCTAGGGCGGCGCCTGTTCACACCCACAACCGCTCTGCTTGCCGCTGCGACTGTCACACTCTCGCCGGCCATCCAGTGGTACAGCCACGACATTCGGATGTACACGCTAGTCGTGACGTTAT
>JANWVJ010000226.1 GCA_025056895.1 Thermoflexales bacterium | reverse complement strand
CACGTCAACGACGCAAACGTTGGCCGACTACGCCACAATCTACGAATATGGCCGGCGCGGCGGACGCGAGGTAGCAGCGATGATCATGCAACGCACCACGCCACAAGACCGGTTGATTGCCCCGATGGAAATCTTGTGGGCTGCCCAGCGTGAAGGCGAGTTCGTCGTGTCGTTGCTGGTGTGCCCAGAATGCACAGCCGAGCACATGATCGAGCGCTTCCAAAGTGACCCGCCGGCGGCCTTTGTGCTGACCACGAAGGAAGACGGGCGATACACGCACATCACGCGGGACCCTGAATTCACCGCATTGCTGGCGCGTTGCTATGGCCCGCGCGTGGAGATCGGCACATACCTGACTTATTTTCGCGCCGGCGACACCTGCCGATGAAAGCCAACCGATTGTCTTGCCTCTCCCTGCGTGGTGTGACGCTTAGTGCACTGAGCGCCAGCACGTTCACTGCGCTATGTGCACTGGCAATGAGCCGGCAGCCGCTCACAGCCGATGAGAATGAATTCTTCATGGCAATCACGCGCTGGGCAGAATGGCGACACACCATTCCCCACCCTCACCTGTACATACACTGGGCACAACTGATGGTGGCTATATTTGGAGCTACTGTCGAAGCTGTCCGGCTAAGCGTGTTGATCCCCCATCTGCTGACGCTGCCCTTGCTGATCTGGCTGGCGCGTTTGCTATGCGGGAATGCGGCGGTGCGAACGGACTGGCCACGGATCGCCGTGCTGGCTGTGCTGTTGTACGCGTTGAATCCGCTCAGCGTGCAAAACAGCGTGTTGATCGACATCGACAACGGGATGTTGACGATGGCGCTGACGGCGCTGTTGTGCCTGTGGCTGGCGCTGCGCCAGCGCCCCGTCTCTGTGCGTATCGCCACGCTCAGCGTCGCCTTTGCGATCTGCTTGTGGATCAAGCTGCCCACCCCGCCGATGCTGGCTGTGGCGCTAATGGTGGGAGAAGCATGGCGCAGGAACTGGCGCGAGGCCGGCATTGCGCTGACATGCACTCTTTTGGGGACGGCGTTGTTTGTCGCCTCACACAGCGTGTACGGGGCGCTGACCGGATACACCCTATCCGACGCCCTGGCGGCCTTTGCCTGGCGCGCCGGCAACGAAAGCACCATTTTGTCTCAAATCCCCAGCACCCTTGTTCAAACCGTCGGTGTTTTGGCATTCTGGCTGGGCCTGCCGTTTGTGCTGCTCACTTTGCCGGTGATCTGGAACAGCGCACGGCGATTCGTGCAGGGGCGCGTTGAAGATGAGGACATCGGCCTGTTGTACGCCGCCGGCGTGCTCGTGTTTTACAGCACGATGATCGTGCCGGCGTGGGGCTATCCGCGCTATCACACGCCGGCCCTGCCGATTCTCACACTAGCCGTCAGCGCCTGGGCAGTGAAGCAAATCGGCCAAGCTGGGCGCGAATTCCGGGCAGTCGCCTTGGCCGTTGCAACAGCCGGCGCGCTCTATCTCGCCTTGTTCGTGGGCGATCCGCTGTACGACATCTACCGCGCCACGTTCGAGACCACCGCGCTGAGCGAACGACTTCGCATCGGCGGGGCGGCCTTTGCGCGCACTGCGCTGCCGGTTGTGATGGTGATCAGCTTAAGCCTTATCCTGACCGGACGATTGAGCATGACGCGCGCCGGTGCATTGGCCGGCCTGTTAGCTGCGCTGGCGCTGGGCAGCTATCTGGCCACCGATCTCATCCAAGTCACCGCGCCGTACAGCACGCGCTACCGTTACACCTATGTCTATGCCGACCGCGCGCGAGCCACCGAAGCTGTACGCGCCGGCGTTCCGCTAAACGGCTACTCATTGACCGACAAGGATTTACTGTGGTATGCCGACCGGCCGGGAGAGCAAGTGTATCCCTATCTCGGCAACCCGGATCAACTGAAGGACATACTGCGCAGGCGGCGTGTGGATGTAATCGCCTGGGCTGAGAAAGAGCGATTAAAAGCCACCGCCCTGAACTCCGACCGCGAAGCGCTGACCATTCTGGAGCGGTGCTATCGCAGCGAGCAATTCGGCGTGTTCACCGTGCTGACGCGTACCAGCGCCGAGCCATGTTTGGGCATTCGATAAACGCAGCGCCATGAATATCGTCCACGTGTACAAAGACTACTTCCCGGTGTTGGGCGGCATCGAGAATCACATCCGACAACTTGCTGAGGCGCAAGCCGCACAAGGACATCGCGTGACGGCGCTGGTCACAGCGCTTGGCCGGCGCTCCGACGAGACCATCATGAACGGGGTGCGCGTCATCAAAGCAGGCCGGTTGATGAATGTGCAGTCTGCGCCGCTCAGTCTGTCGTTTTTGTCTTATCTGCGGCGTTGCACTGCCGAGGCCGATATTGTTCACCTGCACGCGCCCTACCCACCTGGCGAAGCAGCCAACCTTTGGCTGGGGCGTGGACGCAAAACGGTCATCACGTGGCACAGCGATATCGTGCGTCAGAAAACGTTACTGCGCGTGTATGGACCGATCTTGCGGCGCGTGCTGCGCCGCGTCGATGGCATCATTCCCACCAGCGAAGCCTATGCGCGCTCGTCGCCCTGGTTACAGGCGCATCTGGACAAATGCTTTCCCGTGCCGCTCGGCATCAACGCGGAGCGCTTCCGGCCGGATGCCGTTGACGCAGAACGCATCGCCACGTTACGGCGGAGATGGCTGGCGAATAGGACAGCCACGCGCGAAACCCAGAACGAGCCGCTGATCGTGTTGAGCGTAGGCCGGCTGCGCTACTACAAAGGACTGGACGATCTGATTCGGGCAATAGCGACTGTGCAGGACGTGATCGCCGTTATCGTCGGTGAAGGCCCGCTGGGGGGGGCGTGGCGGGCGCTGGCCGGAGAACTGGGCGTGGTTGACCGCGTGCTGTTTGCAGGTGAAGTGAGCGACGCTGATCTGCCGGCTTATTATTGCGCAGCGGATGTGTTTGTGTCGTCGGCAAACGCCCGCGCCGAGGCGTTCGGAATCGCCATTCTGGAAGCGATGGCGTGTGGCTTGCCGGCCATTTCCACCGAAGTCGGCACAGCCACTTCTTGGATCAACCAACACGAGATCACCGGTCTGGTGACGCCCGCGCGTAATCCGGCGGCGCTGGCGCGAGCGATCACAACCCTGCGCGACGACGCAGAACGCCGCCGACGCATGGGACGCGCCGCGCGACAGCGCATCGAGGCCGGCTTCACCGAGCAACAGATGATTGCCGGCGTGCAGGCTGTATATGAACGGGTGCTCAGCTCGGCGAGTCGAGTATGATTGAACGACTTTAACGCTCAACGAACGCGCCACCGAACGCCGGCGCGAAAACGGCGCGGCAGGTCCGCGCGTGGTCTATGCGCACAACGATCATTTTGCCAACGTACAACGAAGCTGAAAACATTCGTCGCCTGTTGCCCGAATTGTTAAGCTTACCCGCCGGGGTGAGCATATGCGTGGTGGACGACAATTCGCCGGACGGCACAGGTCAACTGGCCGAAGAATGGGCGGCCCGCGAACCGCGCGTGA
>JANWVJ010000225.1 GCA_025056895.1 Thermoflexales bacterium | reverse complement strand
GAATCATCTCTAACACAGTCTGTCTAGATTGGGGGCAGTTCTGGTGAACGAAGCAAAATCCAAACACGAAACTTGAACTTCATGGAGGTGTGAGATGGCAACTCGAATGATTCGACGCTATGATCCGTTTGCGGAGGCGATTTCGCTGCGCAACATGATGGATCGGCTGATGGAGAGCGCGTTCGTGAATCCAGCTCAGTGGCTCAGTGGCAGTGCGGGCTTCGATGCCCCGGCGATCGACGTGATCGAGAACGCAGATGGCTATGTAATTAAGGCCGCCCTGCCAGGTTGGAAGCCGGAGAACGTGGAAATCACGTTCGAGAACGGCGTGCTGACCCTGTGCGGCGAGGTCAAAGAGGAAGAGGAGCGCAAGGATGACACTGCGCGGTATCACGTGCGTGAGATTCGGCACAGCTCCTTCGCCCGCCAGGTGTCTTTGCCGACCGAGGTAGAAGCGGATAAGGCCAAGGCGGAGTTCGAGAACGGCGTGTTGACGCTGACGCTGCCCAAAGCCGAAGTGGTCAAGCCGAAGCAAATCAAGATCAGCACCAAATAGCGCTTTCTGATTGGCCGATTGAGTCCAGTTGCAGCCGAGGGGTAACAGAGATTACCCCTCGGCGCACTTTTCAGCCACGATCGAACATACACTCGCTGCAGGGAATAGATGCAGAGCGAATCAGTGTAACTGACATTTGGCCTATGGCAGAGTTCCGGCGGCGGCCCAGCCCTACACAGCGCATAAAGCTAGCCGGTTTGTTTTATTGTCAACTGATCGACGAATACAAGCTGCAATGCACTTCTTGCTTCGAACATTCTCATCGTTCATCGTTTCCCGATTGCCTACTCTAGCTGCTTAGCACTGATGTGAGCGACGGGTCGCCTTGCTGCGAGAAAACTTGCAGGAGGGTGAGATGCTTTTTGTTTACAGCCCTATTCTGGAGTAGTATTCCGGCACGCCCTTGATTCCTAAACGCAATCGAAACAAGGCACCGGCATCTGCTCCGTCCGTCTCTTTATGATCCCCGCCTGCCGTTGTCACATACATGTCCATGTACTCATCACCGCCAAATGTGACGCTGGACACTTTCTTAACCGGGAATTGGACACGCTGAATTTCTTTCCCCTGGGGTGAATAACAGATTAATGCGCTGCCGTCCCAGTGGGCCGACCACACATTGCCGGCGGCATCCACCGTCATTCCGTCGGGCAGACCGTCTTGTGCATCGTGCTTGACAAAGATGCGCTGATTCGAGATGGCGCCGCTCGCTTGGTCGTAGTCGAAGAGATAAATCGTGTAGGCAGTGGAATCGGTGTAGTAAAGCCCTCTGCGATCGGGCGTCAACCCCATCCCGTTTGAGCATCCGATACCCTCTAACAACAGTGTCAACTTGCCGTCCGTGTCCAGGCGGTACAAGCGGCCTGGGCGTTCCTGAGTGGGCATCGTGCCGCAGAATACGCGGCCGGCCGGATCGGCAAACACATCATTGAAGCGTGTTTCCCGCTCGTCAGGAATCTCATCGATCACCGGTGTAAGTGTGCCAGTACGCCAAATGGCCACTGTGCCGCGATCCATAAACAACAACAGCGCGCCGTCTGCCTGGATGGTGAACCCGCCTACCGGCCGGCCGCTATAGAACTGCTCATGTTTCCCGCTGGCAGGGCTGTAGCGGAACATGCGCCCTGTGTCGATGTCTGTCCAGTACACCCTTTTCTCTATCGGATGCCAGAGGGGCCCTTCGCCCACAACACACTGGTAGTCTGCAATCAGTTCTGGTTGCACGTCTGTCCTCCTCTTGTAATGAGTCAAATGAAATATATCGGGTCTGCCGACTGTATACTCGATCTCCGGCTCGGAATGAGCGGGCCGTTTGGAGCCGTTATTCCTGTGCTCGTGTTTCGTCGAGGCATTGCGTTACACGCTGCTCAACGGCACTCTCTTGACCATCGGCTTGCCGTGCAGAGCGTATGTCAGATCACATGAGCTAGACATGGCTGATCCAGATTATGCGCCAACCTGCCGCGCCTGCTCGATAGTCGCCGGCTGTCGTGTTCGTTGAGTTGATGCGCCTGCCGGCTGCGCGCACAATCGCGCACAATATCGCGCACAATATCGCGCACAATAATGTGTGTGCATGAGGCGCCGGCTGCACTCCGATCAGGCTGGCCCTGCCCTCTGCGATAGGGCGATGTGATCTGATCGGCGTAACATATGTTTGTTGTGTTCCTGCTTTCGAGGGTCTAAACCTGAAGATGTCGGTGTGATTGGTCTGATGTGGAGTGTATCGCTGAGAGTCGGTTTGCGGCGATAGAGCACGCCGCAAGGCCGTTGACTTTGATCGGGCGCCCTTCAGCTCGTCGCTGTCGAACGTCGTCCCCTGGGCAGTCCGGTGCAGCAGGTGCTCACAGGGGCCGAGGGCGGGATCATCCGGCGCTGCGAGTGGACTGGACGCCCGCGCAAGCGGAAGCCGTCACGCCCACGTGCGCGGGTGTGACGCGCTGGGCTGCCCGGCAGCCCCACAGATGTTGGATGCACACTCCTTGAGCGACTCCCTCTTCGAAGCTCGGCTTCGGCAATGTGGTATAACTTCCGAGGCTTGTATCCAAAGAGAGGACATATGAACGCTAAATTTCTTCGTGCTGCCTTTGTAATCGGATTGCTTGTGGCCGCCTTGATGGGCGCGCCTGCTTCGGCCTGGGCTGCTGGTCCGCCGGCGGCGGGCATGAACCTGCTCAGCAATCCTGGCCACGAGCATCCGGGGGTCTATTTTGCTGGACGTGGTGAAATTAATGTGACCTGGAACTGGGTGCCCTTCTGGCAAGAGCCGCCGCCCGGTGTGGACCCGCGCGACCAGTATTACCGCACGCCGGAATTTCGTCCTGTGTTTGCCCGTGAATATCCGTCCCGTGTGCGCAGCGGGGGCGGTTCAGAGCGCTGGTTCAATTTCTGGGCTGTGAACAAGCAAGCCGGCGTCATGCAAGAAGTCAAAAATTTGCCCATCAACAGCCCCGTGCGGTTCACTACCTGGGCGCAGTTGTGGTCCAGCAATCAGAATACTCAGCCCCCTCGCTCAGTTGACGATGGGAACATGAAAATTCGTGTTTGCGTCGATCAGGACGGCGGCCCACGCAACATGCTTGATCCGAATCTGAAATGTTCCGATTGGGCACAACCCTACGATAAGTGGGCCCAAATTTCGGTCGATGCGGTGGCGCTGAGCAGCACAGTGCTGGCGCTGATTCAAACAACGGCCGATATACCGGTTGAGCACAACGACGCTTATGTGGACGATAGTTGCTTCGAGATTCTGCCGGCCACTGGTGCGAAAGGCATATGCCTGGGCGCCGGCTTTGTGCCAAGCGCTGTGGATGCCGGGCTGGTCGCCGATGTGCCCGCTGCGCCGGCAGCGCCTTCAGCCAGGCCAACGCCTCAGACTCGTTCGGCAACTGTGCAACCACCGGCAGGCGATACACCCCAGACCGCCGTTAATGTGGTGCGCTTAAATGTGCGCGATCAACCCAGCTTAGCCGGCAAAGTCATCGGTGGGTTGAA
>JANWVJ010000224.1 GCA_025056895.1 Thermoflexales bacterium | reverse complement strand
GGCCTGACGCCGGAAGTGGGGCTATATCTGCGTGAGCAGACCAGCAGTCTGGCAGCGTCGCACGTGATCGAAAGCGAAGGGCCGAATGCCATGCGCTGGTGGTACCTGACCCGTGCCGGCATGCATGGTGAAGAAGGCGAGACGGCTTTCCTCACGCCCTTCCCGGCCTGGTCGCACTTCCTGGCGCACGCTTACATCCTGGGTAATTCGCGCGCTCAATTGCGGCGCTGGCTCGATCGACCATGGGGGCGGGGTGACCTCTATTCGATTCAGAAGATCGTCGCGACGATCCACGCTCAGGACGACGCAAACGTGACCCCGCGCGCCTGGTTGCCGATCGTCTTGCGCGGGTCCAGCGTATCCTCGCCGCCTACCGAAACCCCAACACCGACACTCACGCCAACATCCACATCTACACCAACGCCGACTCCGACCCCCACCAGCACACCGACGCCCACTCCAACGCCCACCACGCCGCCAACCGCAACCTAGTCCTTGCGTTTCTACGGCACGGGTACTAACGACATCGACCGTGTGAAGATTCCGATGAGCAATACCGTCGGCGTCTCGCTGCCGGTCAACATCGGCGCGACCGACTTCACCATCGAGTTCTGGCTGCGCTTCGCGCCGGGCGAAAACACCAGCGGCGCGTGTCAGGAGGGCGAAGATGCCTGGATCAACGGCAACATCATCTTCGACCGCGACATCTTCGGTGCGCCGGACTACGGTGACTTCGGTATTTCGTTATACGGCGGGCGGATCGCCTTCGGGGTGCACAACGGCAGCGCCGGTTACAGCGTGTGCAGCAATACCACACTGGCAGCCAACCAGTGGCATCACGTAGCGGTGACGCGCCGCACGAACGGCGAGATGCGCATCTTTGTCAACGGTGCGCTGGCGCGCAGCTACAACGGCCCGGCCGGCAATGTCTCGTATCGGGTCGGACGCAGCGCGCCCTGGCCGAACGAGCCGTTCCTGGTGATCGGCGCCGAGAAACACGACTATGACCCGAACGCCTATCCGTCCTTCAGCGGCTGGGTGGACGAGGTGCGCATCTCAAACATCGTTCGATACAGTGCGGCTTTTGCCCCGCCGAGTGCGCCGTTTACGCCGGATGCCAACACCGTTGGGTTGTATCACTTTGATGAAGGCAGCGGGACCACGGCCCTGGACAGCTCCGGAGCAGCCGGCGGCCCCAGCCACGGTCAGCGGCGCGTGGGCGGGCCGAATAACGGGCCGGCCTGGGACGCCGTCACCAAGCGTTTTTAAGCTTCTTAAAAATCGCTGAGTCAAGGTTGATATGTTCTCTCTTTCTCACGCTCTTGCGCTTTTGGGAATGGCGTCTCTTCTAGTGGCCGTCGACGCTCCTGGACTGCTCAGAGAGACAGGACGTGTTACCCATCAACAGCAACCCACTGTGGCGCCGCGCGCCTGGGCGCCGCAGGTCATCGGCAGCGGTGGTGTGGCGCCGGCGGAATGGAGTCAGCACAGCCACAATGCTCAACGCACGAGTTACACCACGCAAGCGCCGGCCTATCCCTGGCGCTGGCGCTGGGCGTGGAACGGCCCGAACGCCGGCGGTGGTGTGAGCAAAGTCACCTCGGGCGGCTCGCTGCCGCGCAACGTCCAGCCGGTCACCGGCGGCGGTCGGGTGTATGTCGCTGCCGGCAATGACGGTGTGTTCGCCCTGAGCGAGACAACCGGCCAGCAGCTCTGGCAGCGCAACGGCATCGGCACTGTGCGCTCGACGGTTGCGTATGACCATGCGACCCAGGCAGTCTTCGTGGTCTCCGGCAACGGGCGGCTGTACAAATTGCGCGCCTCCGACGGCGCAATCCTCGCCCAGTTTGTCACCGATCAGACCAGCGCGCTGCCGCTGCCGCCGGCAGTGTATGCCGACCGCGTGGTGTTCTCGATGGGGCGGCGGGTGCACGCGGTGAACACAGTCTCCATGCAGGGCATCTGGACGCACACTGTAGCGACTACGCTGACCGTCGCCGTGCCGCCGGCGTATTCCGCCTCGCGCGATCTCGTCATTGTTGCCACTGAGCCGGACCTGGTCGTGCGCGCCGTACGCAACAGCGATGGGACACAAGCCTGGGCGCGCCGGCCGGTGCACAGCAGCCGTAGCTTCGATGATCCGACCGAATATCGTTTGGGTTGGCCGGTCGTCGCCGACAATGCCGGCTATGTGTTGGTCAAGGTACGCTTGGACTGGGATACCATGTGGATTGACTGGCCGCAAACGAATGCCGGCATGCGCCAGTTGCTGACAAATAACCCCGGCCATCAAGCGCTCTTTGTCCTCGACCTGGACGACGGCAGTGTGCCGTTCATTGCGAACGTGGGGCATGGTGGCTATGGAGATGGGGGCTACATGCCGATGGGACCGCAGCCGGTCGTTAAGCGCCTGGCCGGCGGCAAAGATGTGGTGTACACGATTATCCGCGCCAAACACGCCTACGATCCGCGCTGGGATTCACACTTTGGCGAGATGGTGCTGGACAACACAACGGTCAGTGGGTTGCAGGGCGGCGATGTGCGCTTCATCGCCTTTGACATGCCCCCAGGGTCAAGCGACCCATACCTGCTCACCGACGAGCAGCCAAACGTCTCGATGGCAGGGGATTACTTGTTCGGTGCGCACTGGGAAGCCGGCTTCGCTTTACGCATTCTTGATCGCTCCGATTCGCGCGGCAGTTTCAACAACAGGATCACTTCTCAGCGGCTCTCGACCGTGGTAACCTCGCAAGACGGCGGCGGGTGTGCCTTTAACGCAACGACGCATTACTGCGCCAGTGGGCTGGAGGGAGGCCGCAATTACGACTTCGGCTTTTACATCTACTACAACCAGGGCGCAGTGTATGACCAGTACTGGAGCGAGTACTCCACGTGGGTGGTGAGCAATGACAACGTTTACTTCCGCAGCACCGACGGCGCAATTGTTGCTCTGACCAGTGGCAATCCCTCATCCTTGTCTGCTGTCGGACCAGACATGCGCGGCGCGCCACCCGGTACACAAGATGAGATGCCCACCATGCGACCTGTCGCCCGCATCTCCCACGCCGAAGCGCGCGCGTGGGCCGGCCGGATCGTGACCGTGACCGGCACGTTGCGCTACGTGTTCAACAACGGCAAGGAAGTGCTGCTCGGTTTCTCCAATCCCCATCAAGGCAGCTTCAAGGCCATCATTGCCCGTGAGTATTGGGCCGCTTTCCCTCGGCCGCCGGAGCAACTTTACCGTGTTGGCCGGCAAGTTGAAATTGTCGGGCGGGTCGGGTGGTATCAGGGCGATCCGGCCATCCGCGTGACGACGCCAGCACAGGTGCGGTAGGGGCGGGGGCTTGTCCCCGCCCGACGTTTGTCGTCGCCCGAGGGAGAGAGCGCTTTCCTGCTGCTATGGTCGTCCTGGTCTCATTTTCTGGCTCACGCCTACATTTTGGGCAAAGTTGGTGGCAACTATCCAAGCCTGGGACGATGAAAATCTTAATCTGCGCGCATGGTTGCCCCTACTTCTGCGCCGCCCTTAACGCAACCTGATCAATCGTTCTGAAAGTCTATCGGTGGAGTAAGTCTGATGATGCGGATCGCTCTTCTGATCATCTTGTCCTGTGCGCTGAGTGGGCAGTTGATGGAC
>JANWVJ010000223.1 GCA_025056895.1 Thermoflexales bacterium | reverse complement strand
CATACCCCCGGCCACTCGCAAGGGCACGTGGCATTTCTATGGCCCCACGAAGGCGGCGTGCTGTTTGCGGGCGACATCGCAGCCCACATCGGCCGGCTCGGGCCGAGCATCCTGTACGAGGATTACGCAGAAGGGAAGCGCAGCCTGAGACGGGTGAGCAGCTTGGAGTTCGCTATTGCTTGCTTTGGTCACGGCGCTGCTCTTCTGCACAATGCTCAAGAGCATTTCCGCCGGTGCTGGCGGAGAGCACCCGATTAACAAGCCATCAGCGCATGCGCAAGCGGCTGACACGCGCGCGCACGCGGGGAATGCGCAAGATGAGCAATACGGCCAACACGGTGCTCCATAGCAGCGGCTCGCGCACATCAGACTTAACCAACCACACGTAGTGCAACACAGCCAATACGCCGGCCAGATATGCCAAGCGGTGTAGGCGTTTCCACATCTTACCCAGCCGGCGCTGCCAGCCCTGTGTGGAAGTGACAGCCAGCGGCACCAGAATCACCAAAGCAGCCAAACCGGCCAGGATATACCGCTTCTCGACAATCTCACGCCCAATCAGCACCCAGTCCAGCCCAAAATCGAGCGCACTAAACACCAGAAAGTGCAACCCGGCGTAAAGGAAAGCATATAAGCCGAACCAATTGCGCATACGCAAGGCCGGTTTAAACCCCGTGACGGTATGCAGCGGGGTGCAAGCCAGCGACAGCATCAACATCAACAAGGCTGCCTTGCCGGTGCGGAACGTCGCATCTTGAATCGGGTTCACGCTCAAGTTGCCCGATGCGCTATCCCAGATCAGCACGAGCAGAGGCAAGCATGCGCTGGCATGGGAGATCACCACAAACCCGTTTGTGCGCAGCCAAGACATCAAATACACTCGAAGTCGAAATGCCATCGCACGCCGGCCAGCGTCTTCACATCAGACGTCAATAGTTGACGCGCAGATCCATGCCGGCGTACAGAGCTGCCACTTCCTCTGCATAGCCGTTGAACAGGAGCGTAGGTCGGCGGCCCAACTCGCCGATACGTCGCTCGGTGGCCTGGGACCAACGCGGATGTGGCACATCTGGATTCACGTTGGCGTAGAACCCATATTCATGTGGGGCTGCTGCCATCCACAAAGAGGTCGGCTGCGTGTCCACCAGGTCGATTCGGACGATCGACTTGATGCTCTTGAAGCCATATTTCCACGGCACAACCAAGCGCACCGGCGCCCCGTTCTGCGGTAACAAGTGCTTGCCATATAAGCCGGTGGCTAGAATGGTCAAAGGATGCATGGCTTCGTCCAAGCGCAACCCCTCCACATACGGCCAAGGAAACCAGGGGTCACGCTGGCCAGGCATCTCTTCAGGCCGCATCACCGTTTCAAAGCGCACGTATTTGGCGCCGGATTTCGGATCGACTTCGCGCAAGAGGGCTGCAAGGGGAAACCCAAGCCAAGGAATCACCATCGACCAGCCTTCGACGCAGCGCAGACGATAGACGCGCTCTTCCTGTGGAAAGTGCCGGCGCAGCTCGTCGATGTCGTAGATGCGGGGATTGTTCACCAATCCACCCACTGTCACCACCCACGGCGAAAGAGTGAACCCCTGAGCCAGACGCGCAACAGCCTCTTTGTTCATCGAAAACTCGTAGAAGTTGTTGTAGTTAGTGATCGCTTCAAATGAGGTGAGTGGGTCACCCAGCTCATCCGTCAAGCGACCGGCAGCCGGCGGCTGGGTCGGCTCGGCGGTGATCGATTGACCTGCCCGCTCGGGCTGGCCGGCGCAACCGACCAAGGCTGAAGCCGCAGAACTGAACGCAATCGCTCCGATGCCTTTCATCAGGGTGCGCCGCGCACGGTATACGTGCTCTGGAGTGATTTCAGAAGATCGTATCTTGACCATTTCGTTTCACTTGCTCCCTCCGCGTTGCCATGTACTGTACGCCGGCCAGATTGTGACACGGCGATCTGATGACTGGCTGAAAACGGATTAAAAAGCCTCTCGCAGGCTTCACCGGCCTGCGAGAGGAGCTGTTCAATTCAACAAGTGCGCCCTAAGCTAAGCTCTGGGCTTGGTTTCGGGATTGAGGCAATTCGGCGGAAGGTGCCCTGCCAGGCCGGCCAGCAGATTGGCGGCTGCCATTTCGGCCATGCGGCTGCGCGTCTCGAAGCTGGCGCTGGCAATATGCGGCACGATGAGGCAATTGTCGAGTGTGTACAGCGGGTGATCGGCCGGCAGCGGCTCTGGGTCGGTCACGTCTAGGCCGGCGGCAAAAATGTGTCCGTGCTTGAGCGCGTCGTAGAGAGCCATCGTATCCACCACCGGCCCGCGCGCCGTGTTGATCAATACAGCATTTGGCTTCATGCGTTTCAACGAGTCGGCGTTGATCAGGTGGCGTGTCTCAGGGGTTAGCGGCACGTGCAATGAGAGAAAATCCGAGCGGGCCAACAAGTCATCCATGCTGACATATTGCGCGCCCAACTCCTTTTCAGCTTTCTCGTTGCGCGCGGTATCGTGATAGAGGATGGTCATGCCGAAGCCTTTGCCGCGCTGCGCCATGGCATAGCCGATGCGCCCCATACCGGCAATACCTAAGGTAGCGCCATGAACATCTTGTCCCAGCAACAACATTGGCCCCCAGGTGCGCCACTTGCCGGCTTTGGCGTAATCACGGCCTTCGGGAATGCGCCGTGCGCAGGCCATCAACAAAGCAAAGGCTAAGTCGGCAGTCGTTTCGGTGAGCACGCCGGGCGTGTTAGTGGCCCAAATACCCCGCGCAGTAGCCGCCTTGACATCGATGTTGTCAAAGCCGACAGCGTAGTTGGCGACTACTTTCAGGCGGGGTGCGGCATCCATCAACTCAGCGTCGATCTTGTCGGTGAGCAATGTCACCAGGCCATCGCACTCGCGGGCGTGTTGGAGCAACACGTCGCGCGGGGGCGGCAACTCGTCTTGCCAAACAACGGCATCGGTGTTTTGAAGAATGAGTTGCAATCCTCGGTCGGGGATGATACGGGTGACAAATACTTTTGGTTTAGCCATCGAAGTTCATCCTGTGTGCAATCGGTATGGTTTAGCCAGCAGAGGCGATCCAATCTTTCAGCCGGCCCAATCCCTCACGGATATCGGCAACGTCGATCCCCGAGTAGGCGAACCGCACATACTGTTCGGTCTCGCCTGGCTGTGGACGGCCAAAATGCTTGCGGGTGCAAAACGATACATCGGTGGCGCGCAATGCCGTGTCGGCGAATTGCGAGACATCTGTAAATCCCAGTCGGCGCATCGCCTCGGTCACATTCGGAAACAAGTAAAATGTTGTTTCGGGCTTGTGCAGGGAAAAGCCGGGGATCGATTGCAAGACCTCAACGGCGACATCACGACGCTCACGCAGGATATCCAAAATGCGCTGCGGGCCAGATTGGTCGCCGCACAAGGCTTCAACGCCGGCCCACTGCACGAAGTGGGCCGTGCACGATTCATCGTTGGTATTCAGGCGGGCGATTGCAGCAACCACTTTGCGCGGGCCGATCGCCGCGCCCAGTCGCCAGCCGGTCATGGCGTATTTTTTGGAGAAGGTGTACAGAATCACCGTGCGCTCCTGCATACCGTCTAAGCTGGCAATGCTCTGGCTGACGCCGGAGTAGCGCGTTTCGAAGTAGGCCTCGTCGGAGAGCACCCACAAGTCATGGC
>JANWVJ010000222.1 GCA_025056895.1 Thermoflexales bacterium | reverse complement strand
GCTGAGCCGCGAGCAAATCTTCAACCGCGTCTGGGCGATGGACAGCGACGCCCAGCTCAAGATGGTCGATATCTACATTTCCTACCTGCGCCGCAAGCTCAAGACACCCACCGCCTCGTATGATCCCATCGAGACGGTGCGTGGGGTAGGGTATCGCTTAAGATCATGTTGACGGAAAAGCGCGCGCTGCGCCGGCTGCGATTGCAGCTCACGCTGGTCTATCTGGCGGCTGCCCTGGGGTTCATTGTCTTGGCCGGCGGCTTGAGCTTCGTTTTGTTGCGCCACTACTTTCACAGCGCCGTGGATTCAGCGTTGCGCAACCGCGTGGCTCTCGAACTGATCCAGCTTGGCTTACCGCTGCCGCCCGATTTGGAGCGTGCTCGCTTCGAGTGGTTGAGTTTGCGCAACCTGCCCATCTCAGACGACAAGCTGCGCGAACCGGAGGAACCCGACAAAGGTCGTCAAGAAGACCGCCGAAGGCGCGATGAGGAAGAGGAGTCGGGTGACGATAGCAGCGAGACGGTCATACGGGTCCAAATTGAGCAACCGAGCGATGTGTTTTTGCTCCGTCTGAGCGCTGATGGCCGCTTGCTGGCTACGCCACCGCTTCTGCCGGCAGGCTTCTTGCCCAGCGTCGAAGCAGTTCAGGCTGCCGGACGCGCCGGCGTGGACTGGCGCACGGTCGAAACCTCCGCTGGCGAACCGATACGTCTGCTCACCTATGCGCTGCACAATGGACAGATAGACCTCTACGTGCAAGCCGGCCGATCTGTCCTAGAGCAAGAGATTGTATTTCGTCAGTTCGTGACGGGTGTGTTGGCCGGCGGCGGTGTGTTGGCTGCCCTCGCCGCCCTGGCCAGTTGGAGCATTGCCGGGCGCAGCTTAAAACCGGTGCAGGCAGCTTGGGAACGCCAGCGCGAGTTTGTGGCGAACGCCAGCCACGAATTGCGCGCGCCGCTTTCGTTGATTCAGCTTAGCGCCGAGCTTGCTACTCGTGCAGATACCCCGCCCGCCGAGCAGCGTGATCTGGCCGCGGATGTATTGCGTGAAGCGCGCCACATGGCTCATTTGATTGACGATTTGCTGTTGCTCTCTCGCGCCGATGTGGGGCGCTTGCCAGTTCATTTGGAGCCGGTTCCCGTGCAACGTGTGCTGGACGGCCTGAGCGCGGAATGGACGCGCGCTTGCGCTGCGCGCGGCATCATGTTGGATGTGGCCTCTACTCCCTGCATTGCCCGCGCCGATGAAACGTATCTGCGCCAGGTTCTTCTGGCGCTGTTGGACAATGCGGTGCGCTACACGCCGGCCGGCGGCCAAATCACCATTCGCGTCTCGCCGCGCGATCGCTGGATAGACGTGGTTGTGCGCGACACAGGCCCCGGTATTCCTGCGGAGCACCTCCCGCATCTGTTTGAGCGTTTCTATCAAGCTGACCCGGCCCGCACAGATAAGGCTCATGCCGGCTTGGGGTTGTCTATCGTGCGCACACTCGTGGAGGCGATGGGCGGCTCTGTTGACCTCGACAGCCGGCTCGGTTATGGCGTCACGGTGACTGTCTCACTGCCGAAGGCGTAAGCGTTTCGTCTGGCATATCGGCGCTCTACTCTTGCAGGCATACGGTGAGCGTCACGTCGTCCACATACATCGCTGTGATGCCGCCGGCCGCGTCGTTGTACACGCCGAACTGGACGGCGATTGTCTGGCCGGCATAAGACGACACATCGTGCGTGCTCATCTCCCAGGTTGAGCGATTGGCCCGTTCGCGCAGCAACCAACGGTAGGTGGCGTCGGGTCGCACGATCAAAATGTATTGCAGGTCTCCGGCGAGCGCGCCGGCGGGCGATACGCCGTTCTCCAACCTGCCAATGCCGGGCGCCGGTTCGCCCGATGTGAGGGTTAACGGTGTTTCGGTTGAGCGTGACAGTCGCCACAGGCGCAACGTTGCTGAAGTCAGTGTGCGGCTGGATGGCAGGGTGACCCACTGTCGTGCATCAGAGTAGCTGTATATCGGCGGCCCAGACACAATGCCGGCGCGGATCGATCGCACGCCGGATCGCGCGTATTGACTGCTGTAACCGGCGGGGAGTCCTCCGACGAACGACCAGCCGGTATTGTGCTCCATATTCCCGTTCACAATCCGGTCGTAACACGACTCGTGATAGCGCCACACACCGGCATCGCTGGCTACGTAAATCCAACCGTCTGCCATGGCCAGCAGGTCATGCGCCGGCGCATTGGGGGGTGGGGGCAGCGCTCGCCATGTCTGTCCTCCGTCTGCCGAACGATAGACTTGCCTTGGCCCAAGGAAATCTGTTCCGCTGTCTGCAACATACACCAGGCCGGTTGTTGCAAAGTCCGATCGAAAAGCAATTGATCCTGGGTATGGCTCATAGGAGCCGGGCAAGCCGACTCCGCTCCAGGCCCACGTGTCACCGCCATTGGTGGTGCGGAAGATGCCGCTCTCTGGGAACAGGCCGGAGCCTTCTATTTCACGATACGCGGCCAGCACCAGGCCATCTTGGGCAAAGGCCGGCGACACGGCCAAGCCGTAATGCGGGCCATGGGCGTCGTACATCGGCTGCCAGCTTGATCCCCTGTCCACAGAGCGATACAGCGCTCCATAGCCGGCTACAAAGATGGTGCGATCCTGAGCAAAGTTAGGAGAGACGGCGAACCGGCGTGCGATGTACCCTTCCTCGATACCCCCATTCGCAAGTTGCCACGTCGCTCCACTGTCCACGCTGCGGTAGATTGTGTTCGAGTCTCCGGCTGCGAACAGGGTTTGGTCGCCGGCGAAGTTCGGCGAGATAGCCAGCGCTCGAAGCGCGGGCGGTTCCCAGATCAGTTCCCAGTCGTGACCGCCGTTTGTGCTGCGATACAGCCGCGCCGATTGACCGTTTGCATGGCCCCAAGCGGAAAACAGCACGCCGTCTCGGTCAAAAGAAGGGCTGACGACCAGACCAGCCGGTCGTAGATCGTCGCCGGGGAGCGCTTGTATGCGTTGCCAACTCACCGCTCGGTCTGGGCTGCGATAGACGCCTGTGGTTGTTTGCACATACACTACGCCGTCTGTGAGGTAGTTTGGTCCGGCAGCCAAGAACCAGGCGTGATCGCTCGCATCGGCGCCGGGCCGGCCGCCTTGCCAGCGCGTGAACGGCAGGTTCACTACGAGTGGTAAGTAAGCGGAAGACGTCACGTGTGTCGAGTGCTCGATGAGGGGGTAAGGCGGCGCTGCCAGCACGCCGGCGATGATCACGAGTGCCGGCAACTGCGCACGCTGTCGCGCACGTGAGGGAGAGAACAACATGGTCTCCTCCACAAGCTACGCCGTGTTGGATCATGGCGGCTTAAACAGGCGCACCGGCAAGCTGGGTGTGCCTCGGCTTGTGCACGAGGGCGGATGAGAGTCGAACTCACCGCGGGCCGCCGAGCGGTCCGCCACAGGTTTTGAAGACCAGGACATCCACCGGGATGTATCCGCCCTCACACAGCTTGTTTAAGACAATCGTCCTCTATTGCACCGAATCGATGCGCCAGTTTTCACCGTCTTTCACCATGTTCAAGATGCGTTGCACCATGCTGCCATCGGCATAGGTCAGGTTGGCCTGCATCACAACCGTCTCTGCGCTGGCCGAAAGGGTGTTGACCTCAAAGCGAACAAACAGAGCCGGCAGGTTGAGAATCGACAGAACAGATCGGCCGGCGCGCACTTCGGCCTGCAAATTGGTCGAGAAATAGGCAGCGGCGCTGGTTCCGTTCGGGTCGCGGATCACGGCGTAG
>JANWVJ010000221.1 GCA_025056895.1 Thermoflexales bacterium | reverse complement strand
GATCGCCATGTGGACGCGCATGGAGAATGTGAGTCCCGAACCTGACCCCAACCTGCGCCTGCCGAAGGGCGAGATTGCTTATGCAATCTACAATGCGCAGACAAGCACATGGAGCGCGCCCACGCTGCTTACGCCGCGCAGCTCCTCTCAGGGGGTCAAGGCGCGTTCACGGTGCATGAGCGCCATCGCCATCGCTTCGAGTTCAATAACGAGTTCCGCGAGATGTTGGGCAACGCCGGCCTGGTGTTCAGCGGCCTATCCCCAGACGGTCGGTTGGTCGAGATTACCGAGCTGCGCGATCATCCGTTTATGTTGGGCAGCCAATTCCATCCGGAGTTCAAGAGCCGCCCGAATCGCCCCCATCCCTTGTTCAAGGCCTTTATCGAAGCCGCAAGCCGATATGCCGAGGGCGCGCCGTTGTTCAAACTGTTGGTGCGCCACGAGCAAGAAACACAGGTTGCCTGAGGGTTCGATCTTAAGCCGGCGCGAGCAAGGCTTGCGCGGCCTCAGCGCCTTTCCACAGCGCGCGACGGTTAGCATCGAGCATCTCGCGTCGCCGTGCCGGCAGGTGGGCTTCTAGCGCGTGTTCCACGATCTCAATCGGCAACGCGCCGGTGAGGTGCAGCAAAGCGCCCAGCAGAACCACGTTCAAGAGTTTGGGGTTGCCCAGCTCGGCAGCGATCTCGCTGGCCAGGATGGGCGCACATCGGATGTCTGCGCGTGTCGGTGGATGCACAACCAGGGAGGCGTTGTAAACCAACAGACCGCCCAGCGCGATAAGCGGCTCGTACTTTTGTACGGAGGGATAGTTCATTGCTACGACGGCGCTGGGCCGGCGCAGCACAGGCGCTCCGATTTCTTGATCCGAAATGACCACCGTGCAATTGGCCGTGCCGCCGCGCATTTCCGGGCCGTAGGAAGGAATCCAAGTGACGTGCAGGCCGGCTTCCATGGCCGCGTATGCCAACAACTGGCTGCCGAACAGCACACCCTGTCCCCCAAATCCGCTGAAGACGAAGTCGTAGTGCATCATGGCCCACTCTCCGATTGTGGCTTAGGGTCGAAGATGAAGAAGCAGATGGTCGATCTATCGCAATTCTAATCCTCTCTAATCCTCTTGCCCCTCGGCCTTGATCTTGTAGTCGCCCGGCGGATAAACCTGAACCATGTGGGTTTCGATCCACTTGAGCGCGTCAACCGGTTTCATGTCCCAGTTGGTGGGGCAACTGGCGAGCAACTCAACCATTGAAAAGCCACGGCCTGCTATTTGCGTCTTGAACGCTTCGACAATCGCTTTCTTGGCCTTGCGGATCTCGGCCGGGCTGTGCAAACTGCGCCGCGCAATGTAGGCAGCTCCGTCAAGCTGAGACAACAGTTCACACATCTTCAACGGCCGCCCCATGCTGCGCGGATCGCGACCCAGCGGCGAGGAAGTTGTCTTCATGCCGGGTAGTGTGGTGGGCGCCATTTGTCCGCCAGTCATGCCATACACGGCATTGTTGACAAAGATAACGGTCAGGTTCTCTCCTCGTGCGGCCGCGTGCACGATCTCGCCCATGCCGATCGAGGCGAGGTCTCCGTCGCCTTGGTAGGTGAACACGATCTTGTCGGGCTCCACCCGTTTGATGCCGGTTGCCAGCGCCGGCGCGCGGCCGTGCGGAGCAACAACGCCATCGACCTCGAAAAAATTATAGGCAAAAACAGCGCAGCCCACCGGTGCAACCAGAATTGTCCGCTCTCGAATACCCAGCTCGTCAATTGCCTCGGCCACCAGCCGATGTGCCACGCCGTGCATACAGCCTGGGCAATACGTAGTAGGGGCGGCGCTCAACGCCCGTGGGCGCTGAAATACAACCTGTTCGGCGAAGGGTTCAACCGGAATCATAGAGCACCTGCTTGCGCCGGCGCATGGCTGAAGAGCCGCTTGCGTCGGCTGCTGTCAATTCACTGTCTGGCGCCTTTGCAGGCGCGCCGTTGAAAGTAAAGTAACCGGCCCCTCGATCTTGTGATCGAGCAACCGGCCGGCCTCTGCATCCAGCTTCTCGATTGCTTGCAGAATATCTTCGGGCATGGGCAACTGGCCGCCCATCCGCCCCACGAAACGCACCGGCGCTTGCCCACCCACGGCCAGTCGCACGTCTTCGAGCATCTGGCCGGCGTTCATCTCGACTACCAGAAAACCGCGCGCTTCATCGGCCAGCCGAGACAGACGCTTGTCTGGGAAAGGAGACAACGTGATCGGTCGGTGTAGGCCAACCCGAATCCCCTTTTGCCGCGCCTCCTTCACAGCGCTGAGCGCAATCCGGCCGGCCGTCCCGAACGCAACCACAATCAGTTCAGCCGGTTCGTCTGCTTCGTCGATCAAATATTCCTTGTAGCGGGTTTCGTGCTGTGCAATGTCGGCGATTTTGCGCTGCAAGCGCACGTTGAGCGTCTCTAAGTCGTCCGGCTGCATGCGGAAGGGCAAAATCACGTTCTTGGCCCGCCCGCCTGCGCCGGTAAGCGACCAAGCAGGTCGCTCCGCCGGCAGCGGACGCATTGGAGGCAATTCCACCGGCTCCATCATCTGTCCCAACACGCCGTCTAGTAGCACGGTGACGATGGTGCGATACCGTTCGGCCAGCTCAAAAGCTAGCCCTGTCAACTGAACTGCTTCTGGCACGGTTGCCGGCGCCAGCACGATCGGTTTGAAGTCGCCGTGGCCGGCCATCTTCACCATTTGCAGATAGTCGCTTTGGCTGGGTGCGATATTGCCCAGTCCTGGCCCGCCGCGCATCACATCGACGATCACCGCCGGCACTTCCGACGCAGCGATGTAGCTCAATCCTTCCTGCATCAAACTGATGCCGGGACTAGAAGACGAGGTCATCGCGCGCCGTCCGGCGCAAGCGGCCCCATACACCATGTTGATGGCAGCCAGCTCGCTCTCGGCTTGAAGAAAGACGCGCCCCAACTCCGGCATTCGTCGTGACATGTACTCCAGCAACTCGGTCTGCGGTGTGATGGGGTACCCAAAATAGGCTTCCACGCCGGCGCGGATGGCCGCCTCGGCAATCGCCTCGTTCCCTTTCATGAGTTGCCTGGCCATAACAACCTCACTTTGTGGTTGACCAACTGCGCGGCTCTAATTGTGCGCTGCCTTGACAACGGCCATGCGTGGCACCACTTCGCGGTATACCGTAATGGCTGTATCCGGGCAAATCAGAGCACACAAAGCGCAGCCAGTACACGCACCGTCCGGGTTCAGCCACACCGCCGGGCGGTAGCCTTTGGCATTGAACTGTTCTGACATCTTAATGCCGCCTTTCGGACACACGCTGGCGCACAGTTCGCAGCCTTTGCAACGCTCGAAATCAATGAGGACATGACCTTTTGCCATGCATACACTCCTGAGGTTGAGTGCGGGGGGCGGCCAACGGACGCAGGCCGCTCTCATCCGCATCGAACCTGCATCGCACACCTGCCGGCGAATCCTGACGCCGGAAACGGGTGGCAAAACGGTAAGCCGCTTGCTACATTAGGATAATCCCCTTCCAGTCGGTTGGGCAGTGTCGTATGTCACGTCGTTTGGCTGCCAGACGTGTAGAGATTTGTCATTGGGCAGATCGTGCAAGTCGATAAAAACAAGTGAAAGTAGGTGAAGTGAGCTGTGCAGCACGCCCAGAATAACGAGGTGGTAAAAGATGTGGCCAGAAGAATGATCACCGCTCTGCTCGTTGTGGCTCTCGTCTATGCCGGTATTGGCGTATCCTTCCATATGAAGTGGAAAGGCGATCAACACGTCTGCCGGCAA
>JANWVJ010000220.1 GCA_025056895.1 Thermoflexales bacterium | reverse complement strand
CGCGCGCCGAATTCTTGCACGACCTTTCCGGTGTTGGCGTTGTATCTGGTGCATGTGAATGGCTCGGCATTGCCGGCTGCGAGATACATGTCGATGAAGATGTTATTCGGCCAGAACCTCTTCGTGTGTTCATGGTAGTAAACGGGGTGCTCACTACTGACGTCGATCAGCATGTAAACCGGCTTGTCGCACACCAGATACGAGTCTTTGCTCGTGTCCTTCAATCTCTTGATGAAGTCTTCTTTGTGAAAATCGATGATTTTGAGTGCCATGGGGTCGGTGTTGAGCAGGGGAAGCACTTCCTCACGATACGTTTTCGTATCCCAGTGGCCGGTCGGGTGAAAGAACATAATGCCCAGCGTATCGTCGAGGGCGTTTTGTACCACGCACGGGTTGCTGAACACCCCGGCCGGCTTTTCATTCGGTTTGGATGTGCGGCGCACGGTCCATTGCCTCACGCGCGGGCAGGGCTTGCCGGTGACCATAGTGAGCGTGTAGTTCAGGATCGGCGCATAGGGATAGCCGAGCACGCGACCGGCTTTGTCTCTGGGCAGCTTGTCGTAGTACGGCGGCAGAGGTCTAGCTGTCGGCGGAGGGGGTGTCTGCGTCGATTGGGTCTGCGCTCCCACAGAGCCGCCCGGCAGCAGCGTGACAGTTACAGACGCAGCCACGCTGATTGCCAGAACACGCATCGAACAAGTGGAACGAACTGATTTCATAAGCGCCTCCTTTCTTGTTCTGTGTATTCGCTGTCGCCGATAACGGCAACTGCAATGAGCCTATAGAGAGCAGGCCGGCAGCGACTCATCCTCGATGATGAAAGAAATCATCCTGGATGGTGAAAACGAGCGCATAGCGGCGTTGTGGCACAATCGCTGCCATGCAGCGCATCACTTATGGGGGATTGGCGTATTACCAGTTCGATTCCCTGATGGATTCGGAGTTGAAGCACGGCATCTTCACCCGGCTGGGAGGGGTCAGCACAGGCTGCTATCATGCACTCAACCTGAGCCAAAGCACCGGCGACACCGCCGAAGCCGTGGCCGAGAACCGCCGGCGCATGTATGCCGCCTTGTCCATTCCTTCTGAGCGCGTCGTCACCTCCTGGCTGGTGCATGGCAATGCAGTGCGGCGGGTGGATGAGACAGACCTGGATCAAAACGATGTGCGCGCCGACGCCATCATCACCAATCGGCGCGGCCTGGCGCTGACCTTACGCTTTGCTGATTGCTTGCCGGTGTTGTTCTACGATCCGCGTCGCGCAGCGATCGGCATTGTTCATGCCGGCTGGCTGGGGATCGAATGTGGGGTGTTGCCGGCTACCGTGCGCGCCCTGCGCGAGGCGTATGGCTGCGACCCGCGCGATATCCGCGCCTGCGTTGGGCCGTCGATTGGGCCGGACAAGTTTGAGGTGGGCGCCGATGTGGCGGCGCGGATTCAATCCGCCGTCAGCGAGCCGGTTGTCCTGGTCGGCAACAGCGCAGCACGTGCCGTGCCGGGCGGCACAGACAACGACAAGCCGCATGTTGATCTGTGGAAGGCGGCGCGCTCGCAACTGTGCGAAGCCGGCGTGCGTGAAATCGAAATCGCCGGCCTGTGCACCGCCAGCAACACCCACGAGTGGTTTTCGCATCGCGCCGAGAAAGGCGCCACCGGCCGGTTCGGCGCGTTGATCATGTTGACAGATTGACTGACTCACAAAAGGAGAGGCTATGAGTATGCCGAATTGGCTCGCAGAGGCCCAGGTGCGCATCGAATCGCATCGTATGGCCGATGTGGCGCTAAATCTGACCGGCGCGGACGGCCGGCCGCTGTCGCACGCCGAAGTCTCGCTCGAACTGACCCGCCATGCGTTCAAACTGGGGGCAAACGGCTTTGGCATTGGCGCCATCCCAGGCGCCGATCTGCGCGAGCGATACGAAGAGCGATTCGCAGCCTTGCTGAACTATGCCACGTTGCCGTTCTACTGGGGCGGCTACGAGCGCGAGCCGGGGCGCACAGATGAAAACCGGCTGGAAGTGATGGCCGACTGGTGTGCTCGACATGGCATCAGCGCCAAAGGGCATCCGCTTGTTTGGCATGAGGTGTTTCCGGCCTGGGCGACCACACTTGACGACGCCGACGTGCTGCGCCGGCAACAGGAGCGGGTGAAGCGCATCGTCTCGTACTTCAAGGGCCGCATTGACATCTGGGATGTCGTGAATGAAGCTACCGTCAGCCACACCTTCGATAATCCCATCGGGCGTTGGATCGCGCGCGAAGGCGATGTGTCCTGCGTAGCCCAGGCGCTGGCGTGGGCGCGCGAAGCGAACCCGTCCGCGACGCTGCTGTACAATGACTTCAACATCTCGCCGGCCTTCGAGCGCCTATGCGCCGGCCTGATCGAGCGCGGTGCGCCGGTCGATGTGATCGGCATCCAGAGTCACATGCACAAGGGAAGGTGGCCTATTGAGCGGGCGTGGACGGTGTGCGAGACCTATGCCCGCTTCGGCCTGCCGCTGCACTTCACCGAGTTAACCGTGCTGTCAGGCCGGCTGAAAGCTGCCGACGACAATGACTGGCATCGCATTCACTCCGACTGGCACAGCACTGCCGAGGGCGAAGCGGCGCAACTGGACTATGGCAGTCAGCTCTACACCCTGCTCTTCAGCCATCCCGCCGTCGAGGCGATCACGTGGTGGGATTTCTCGGACTTCGGCGCATGGCAGGGTGCGCCCTCCGGCCTGTTGCGCAAAGACATGACCCCTAAGCCGCTGTACGACTGGCTGATCGACGCCTTCCATCGCCGCTGGACGACGCGCGCGACCGTGGTGGCCGATCAAGCCGGCCGCGCCAGCCTGCGCGCGTTCTACGGTGACTACGCGCTGACGGCGCGTCTGCCCTCCGGCGACGTTGTGCGTGGAACGGGTTCCATTCACCTCGCCGGTTCGACTGAGATCACCGTCGCGCTCGCCTGAGCCGGCAGCAGCCAATCACGATGCTCACCAGCGCCGACATTCACATCCGTGATCCTTTCGTTGTGCCCGTGCCCGAAGAGGGCCGATATTACTTGTTTGGCACGTCCGGCGCCGATTGCTGGAGCGGCACACCGACCGGCTTCGATGTCTGGTATAGCCCCGATCTAGAGCATTGGGAGGGACCGTTGCCGGCCTTTCGCCCTGGGCCGGGCTTCTGGGCCGACCGCAATTTCTGGGCGCCGGAAGTGCATCGCTACGACGGGCGCTGGTATCTGTTCGCCAGCTTCAAGTCCGCAGAGGCGCGGCGCGGCACCCAGATTCTGACGGCGGATGCGGTGAGCGGACCATATCGCGTTCATAGCCACGGGCCGGTGACCCCCGGCGCATGGGAATGCCTGGACGGGACGTTGCACGTGGACGAACAAGGCCGCCCCTGGATCGTGTTCTGCCATGAATGGGTCCAGGTGCACGATGGCGAAGTATGCGCGATGCAACTCGCGCCCGATCTGAGCCGGGCGGTCAGCGGGCCACAACTGCTCTTCCGCGCCAGCGCTGCGCCGTGGGTCAAAGCCGTTCAGGGGCAGATCGACTTTGTCACCGACGGCCCGTTCCTGTATCGCGCTCGCAACGGCGAATTGCTCATGCTGTGGTCGAGCTTCAGCGAGACCGGCTACACGCTGGGCATTGCGCGCTCAGAGAGCGGCGATATCGCCGGCCCGTGGATACACGATGCCGAGCCGTTGTATCGAGACGACGGCGGCCACGGCATGTTGTTCAGCGCCTTCAATGGGCAACTGATGCTGGCTGTGCATCAACCCAACCTGTCGCCGGCGGAGCGGCCCATCTTCGTGCCGGTACGTGAAACCAATGGACGTC
>JANWVJ010000021.1 GCA_025056895.1 Thermoflexales bacterium | reverse complement strand
ATTGTCCGGGGTTTCGTTGACGGCGGCCGCCAGTGACTCAATCAGCGGACGCAGGCGGGCGCGATTCAATGTTGCACTCAGCTCGGTTTGAGTGAGGGAGGGGGTTGTGTCAATCGTGGCGCTGATTTCGTGAAAAGATAAAAAGCCCGGCAGCTCGGCGCGCGGGATGCGCAAGGCTTCAACCGGCTCGATGGGTGCGCCGGCTTCATTCCAGCGCGGGGCCATCAACACCAGATCAGCGCTGAGGGCTTGTGCAGCGAATGCTGCGGCACTCGCTGCGCTGATCACGCGCGGGGCAACCGGACGGGTGGGTACAGCCAGATCGATCGGCCTGCCGGTGCTCAGCGCAACACGAATCACACGCTGCGCGCGCGGGATGTCTAGCGCCACGCCTGGCCGAGCAGTGATCTCACGGGCAGCCCCAGCTTCAAACACGACGCCGGCATTCTGGGGGCTGATTTCCAACTCGGCTGCTAATTCGTTGAGCAGGCGGTTGAGGGCGACCTCATCCATGATTGCCACCGGCGCAATCTCTGCGCCGGCCCACCACGTTTGGACTTGCTCCCTCAGACGGGCCGGCAGATCGCCGGTGCGCCCGATTCGCATCGCTTGATCGGTTGTGGCGGCTGGGTCGATGGTCAAGCCCAAATCAGCGGCGCTCAAGATGATGGCACGCTCTCCTAGGCGCAAGGTGACCAAAGGCATGTGAAAGTCGGCGGCCTTCCCGTGCGCCAGTTGGAACACTTCTTCAGGGCGCTTGCCTGATAGATCGACGCCTTGAAAACGCACGCCTGGGAACACGCGGTCGGTATATTGCACTTGCAAACCCACCAATGCCAGCAAGCCGCCGACACATGCAACGATGAATGTGGACAGAATCAGGTAGGCCGGACGGAAGAACGTCTGAACGAATCCGATCATCAAACAACTCGACACTCGAACTTGAAGCAGGTAGAGCAAGTAGAGGATGTAGGTGATTCGTGCGCCGATTTCTGTGCCGGCGCACGACATCCCTCACAGGCTAGATCTCTCGTATTCCTTTTGCGGTCAGCAACACGGCGTGGGCGTGCGTGGCAATTTCTTCCCAGTCGCCGGCTTCGACCAGATGTGCGGGCAGCAATTGGTCGCTGCCCAGGCCGACCAGTTGTGCGCCGGCACGGGTGTACTCGGGCGCTTGAGCCGGGATCACCATGCCGCTCACCCATAACGGAATATCAGGCAGCGGCCCGCGTAATGCTTTGATATAGGCCGGGCCGCCTACCGTGCCGACTGGAAAGACCTTAACTACGTGGGCGCCCAATCGCCAGGCATGCACGATCTCGGTGGCGGATAGGCCGGCCGGGATGGCTACGACGCCGGCTTCGCGGCAGGGGCGAATGATGTCTGTCTCGCAAATCGGCGAGACGATGAACTGCGCGCCTTGGGTGATGCAATCCCGCGCGCCGACGGCGCTCATCACGGTGCCTGCGCCGATCATCACCTCGGCGGGGGCGCTGTCGGCCAGCGCCTTGATCACTTCAGGCGCACCCGGAATGGTCAGCGTGATTTCGATCAGCTTGAAGCCGGCGCGTATCAACGTGTGGGCAGCATCCAGGGCGCGCTCTGGGCTGTTGGCGCGGATGATGGCCACGATCTGCTCGGCGAACATGCGGCGCAGGCGAGATTCTATCGGCAGCATCGCATTCCAGGTGTGCTCGTTACGAGCGTTGAGCCAGCGGCACGTAATGCAGGTCGGTCGGACCGATGTATTCAGACTGCGGGCGGATCAGCGCGTTGTCTTTGTATTGTTCGATCACGTGGGCGCTCCAGCCGGCGATGCGAGAGCAAGCGAACATCGGCGTGAACAGATCGATCGGGATGCCCAGATAGTACAACATGGAGGCGCTGTAGAAATCCACATTGGGATAAATCTCGCGATGGCGCAGCACGGATGTCTCGACCAGCAGTGACATCTCATAGAACTGCGGCATGTTGACTTTGCGGCCCAGACGCTGCGCCCAGTAATTCAAATGTCGGGCGCGCGGATCGTTGTGCTTGTAAATGCGGTGGCCAAAGCCCATGATCTTGCGCTTCTCGGCAAACATTTTGTCGATGTATTCATCAACGTGGGTGACATCGCCGATTTCAAGCAACATGCGCATGGTAGCCTCATTTGCGCCGCCGTGCAGGTTGCCTTTCAACGCGGCCATGGCCGAGGTGATCGCCGAGTGTAGATCGGCATTCGTGCTGGCCACCACGCGCGCCGTGAAGGTGCTGGCATTCATCCCATGATCGGCCAACAACACGTAATAGGCATTCAAGGCGGCTACGAAGTCAGGGTCGGGCACGCGCCCGTCGAGCATGTATAACGTGTTGGCCGCGTGGCTGAGCTGTGCATTCGGCGGAATCGGCTCCTGGCGCTGGCGAATGCGCTGATAGGCGGCCAGCAACGTGGGCATCTGGGCAATCAACCGAATGGCTTTGCGTTCGGTGGCCTCGATGGACGTATCCTCGATTTCCGGGTCGTAAAACGATAGGGCTGAAATGGCCGTGCGCAAGGCGGTCATCGGCACGGTGTCCGGCGGCATCGAGCGGAATAGATCGACGATTTGGGCAGGGATCCAACGGTTGGCCACCAGTCGTTCGTTAAACGCCCCCAGTTCGGTTACGTTGGGAAGATGGCCATACAGCAATAAGTAAGTGACTTCTTCGTAGCTGGCGCGTTCGGCCAGCTCGTGCATGTTGATGCCGCGATAAATAAGGGTGCTGCGCGGGCCGTCCACAGAGCTGATCTCAGTTTGTACGGCTACAACGCCGGCCAAACCTTTCACAAAGGCGGGCTTAGCGGACGGGCTGTTGGTGGGCGCATCGCTTTTCATCGGCGCTGTAACAGACATGTCCTTCGTCTCCTCGACAATTTGCGGCTGATTATATAAGCCTACAAATGCGCCCTGCGCGCCGCTCAAGTGACAGGTCAAGATCGGCGAGCGGTCTTTTAAGGTTGCGCCGGCATCAGGTCGATGAAATCGGGCCGACGATGTTCGAAAACGGCGAGTTGGGTGAAGCCGGCAGCGCGGGCAATCTGAGCAGCCACAGCGAAGCCGGCCGTCACGTCTTGAGGCCGATGGGCGTCCGAGCCGATCGTCAAGATGCGTCCGCCCATTTCACGATACCAACCCACAACGACCGATGGCGGACACGGATGGCTCAATCCCTTGCGCAGAGAAGCAGTGTTGATCTCGATGCCTTTGCCGCGCGCGATCAGCGTCTGAAGAGCGGGGCGAATCTCGGCCTCGAACTCGGCGATGTGGTATGTGTCGCCGCCCGGCGGTCTGAAGTAGCGCGCTGGGTAGTCGAAGTGGGCGATGATGTCAAACTCGCCCTCTTGCGCCAGGCGCTGTATCTCGCGGAAATACGCGCGAAAGGACTCGCGCCAGCGACCGGGGCCAAATCGATCGGCGAAGTGGGGGGACAGGGTATTGGTCTGTTCGTCCAGCCAGTGCAGTGAACCCAGCACGTAGTCCCACGGATAGGCAGCTAGGGTCGCAGCGGCTTGGTCGGCGTAGCGGTGCGGCTCGCTGATTTCGATGCCGGCGCGAATGGTCAACTGGCCGGCGAACAGCGCTCGGCAGCGGCGCAGTTCGCGCCAGTAGGCGTCGTGATCGAGGGTGTGATAGCACCCGTCGCTGGGGTTGTGTTCCTCGTGCTCGCAGAAGGCGATTTGGTGTGCGCCGGCGGCGATGGCCGCGCGGCACATGTCCTCCATGCTGTAGTTGCAGTCGCAAGAGAAGTGCGTGTGCACATGGTAATCGATAAGCATAGGCCAGGATGATAGCGTAGCGGATGACCTGCTGAATGGGCAGCGTAGCAGCTTCGATCTACGCCCTCACCCACATCTGCCTGTTCTCCTCGAACACCCACCTCGGCCCCTCCACCGCCAGCGCTCGCTTGCGCCAGCCGGCCTGAATGCGCCGCCGTGTGTCGTCCCACGTCCGCACGCCGCTCAGCGCGTCGGCAGCTTCGACGTTGCAGGCTCCCACCGCCACCGCCATGTTCAGCGCCTCCTCCGCCGGCAAGCCGCGCAACAGCGCACACAGGAAGCCGGCGATGGTCGAATCGCCCGCCCCGGTCGTACCCACCACCTCCACTTGGAAGCACGGCGACCACAATACACGCTCGGTCCATCCATCCAGACTGTCTGGCCGGGCGCGCCCCAGCTTTTCCAAAGCAGCCCGACCGGCCGTGCGCAAGAACAGGCCGCACTCGCCCAGCTTGATCCCCACTATCTTTGCGCCCAGGTCGATGAGTTCAGCGCTCAGATCCAGTAGCAAGTCCGCCGTGACCAGCGGCAATATCTGTGGCCCACCGGCCCGACGGCGCAGTTCGTCATATGTCTCGCGCCGGATCATGTACAGAATCTCCTCGATGCTGGGCAGGAAGATGTCCGCATACGGCAGTGTGTTCCGAACAATCGCCGGCCAGTTGGCGCGGCCGGCCGGCGAGGTCGGGTCGGGCAAGGCCATGTCCAGTGAGGTGGTCACACCGGTGAGCTTGGCGCGCCGGAGCAAGTCGGTCAGTTGCACGCCCTCCTCGATATAGAACTGCTTCATCAGCGGCGGATAGCCAAAGTGAAACAAGCGCGCCTGAGCCAGCGCGTCGTAGCGCACATCGTCGGCGGTGAATGTGTCGTTGGCGCCCGGACAGTGCAAAAAGATGCGATCTACACCGGGCGGGTTGATGACAACCGTGTAGGAGGAGGCCACCTTCGGATCGACAATCATGCCGCCGGCCAGGTCACTGCCGAAAGCAGCCACGATTTGGCGAATGGCTGCTCCGAACAAGTCATCGCCGATTTTGCCCATCAGGGCGGTATGCACGCCGAGCTTGTTCATCACCAGGCCGGTGTTCGAGACCGATCCGCCGGTGGAGAACCATACCGGCCCAGCATCGATTAAGCGCCCGGGCTGGAATACCTGAGCAAAGCTGCCGGCCGGCAAATGCGCCAGCCCAGGGATCACATCTAGGCAGATGTGACCACCTGCGACCGCTTCCCACTTCGCACTCGACAGCCCAGACTCTGGAGCAGCAGGTGAAGACGCTGGATCAGCTTTCATCTGAATCCTGTTTAGCTTGACGGACACACACCCCTGTAAACGCTAAAACCGATAAAAGCGTCGGTACTCGGTGCATAAGGGGTAGAGCGGTGGTTCGTCCTCTTCGATGGTGGGGAAGCGGCCCGGTGCGTTCAGGAAACGATTGTCGTGGTTGTCGTCGTTGACGGTGGACACCTCGCCCACCAGCACACGGCTGCCCTCGGCCCAAAACTGATGATACAAGCGGGTGGGTAACGTGATGCTCTCACCTGGCTGCAATACCACCTTATCGCCGGCTTTGAGCGTGCGCACGACTCCATCGGTGCTCACCACCACATCGGTATCGGCCAGTTGATCGTCCGGCGTAGCGTTGTAGACCTGGATCACCAGTCGCCCTCCGCCGCGATTGATAATGTCTTCGACCTTGCTCCAGTGAAAGTGATATGGTGTGAGTTGATCCACATCTACGATCAGGAGCTTCTCGGCGTACACTTTGCCGGCCCCGCGTTTCAAGTCGTCCAGCGAGCCGTTGCGAATGGTGAACAGAAATAACCCCATCTTGCGGTAATCGCCGCTGCCGAAATCGGTGATGTCCCAGCCGAGTTGCTTTTCCACAATCTCGCGCGCTTCCGGTCCTTTGGCAGCCCAATCTGCCGGCGTCCAGTAAGCAAACGGCGGCAGGTAAAACTGATGCTGTTTGCAGAACTCGTCTGCATCGCGGATCAAGGCGTTGATTTCAGAGCGTTTCATGCACAATGCTCCTTCTAACCTAACGAATACGTACTAACGAATATGTAGCGTGTATCCGATTATCTGTAAGCTGTTAATCAACGCAATAGGATGTGCGCCGATTTGACTCAATCGCTCCCGTTGCATGGGCTGCCCAGATTGTGCCTCAGAGCGCCTGATTGTGTTGGGAGCCGTGCGCTCGCCACGACACATCCTCACACCGTGTCCGGTAAATTGTCTATTCGCACCGGCGTCAGCGACTCGGCCGGCTCAAACCCGAACACGCGGCTGTAGAAATACAATTCGGCTTCCAGCGCGCGCTTGATGTTGCCCGCCTGGCGAAAGCCGTGTTGCTCACCTTCAAACGGCACATATGCCACCGGCAGGCCCTTGCGTCGCAGCGCCTCCACCATCCGTTCGGCCTGGTCAGGCGGCACTACCCGATCCTCCAGGCCCTGGAAGAAAATCACCGGACAGTTCAGCCGATCGACAGCATAGATCGGCGAACGTGCGCGATACAGATCGCGGCGTTCGGGATATGGGCCGATCAAGCTGTCCAGATAGCGCGACTCAAACTTGTGTGTATCAACGGCCAGGGTCTCCAGGTCGCTGATGCCGTAATAGCTGGCGCCGGCGTGAAACACGTTGCGGAAAGTCAACGCAGCCAGAGCGGTGTAGCCGCCGGCGCTGCGCCCGCGAATCACCAGTCGATTGCCGTCCACGCGCCCCTGGCGCGCCAAATGTAGGGCGCCGTTGCAACAATCGTCCACATCCACAATGCCCCAGTTGCCGTTCAGACGTTGGCGATAGGCGCGGCCGTAGCCGGTGCTGCCGCCGTAGTTCACATCGAGCACGGCAAAGCCCCGGCTGGTCCAGTATTGGATCGACAGATTGAGCGCGCTCGATGTGGCGCCGGTGGGGCCACCGTGACTGATCACCAACAGAGGCGGCTTCTCGCCGGCCGGCGCCTCGTAGTCGCGATTGCGCGGCGCATAAAACAAGCCGTGGGCGGTTAGGCCGCCTTCGGTGGGGAACTCAAGCGGTTCGGGCAAAGACAGATATCCCTCGTCGAGGTCGAGCGCGTTGGATGTGCGTAGCACAATGAACTGGCCGGCGGAGATATCCCATACGACTACCGCTGCCACGCGCCTGGGCGTTGCGCCGACAAATGTCACGCGCCCCGGCGCAGCGCGTAAGTCGTGAATAGACGTGAACGGCGCATCGATCGATTGCAGCGCGCCGTTTCGCGTATCCAGCACGCTCAGATGCCACAGGCCGTTTTGCGTGTAGGTGCACACCAGGCGCTCGGCAGACTCGAAAGCGTAGGTGGACATGCCCAGCCCCCACTGCGGCAGGCCGAACTCGGCTTGCATCGGCGCGAGCGCTTCGACGTGTCCCTCACGCAGACGATACACATTCCACCAGCCGCTGCGGTCCGACACAAAATACAACACGCCATCTGGCGACCACTCCGGCTGGAAGATGGACTCGTCGCGCCCGCCGGCCACGCAGCGCACATTGGTCAATCCACCCTGCGCGGTCACATCGGCCAGCCACAACTCTGTGCCATCCCACGGCATGTTGGGGTGATTCCACGCCAGCCAGGCCAGTTGGCTGCCATCGGGGCTGAGGCGCGGCGAGGCGTAGAAATCGTGCCCCTCAATCAGGATCGCGCCGGCATCTTCTCTGCCGTCGAGCGGCACAGCAACTAACGTGTTGGCCGGCTCATGACCGGCCAGGCGATGATCTTCGCGCACGCAGATCAGGCGGTTGCGCCGCGCGTCAACCAGGGCAGCGGCATAGCGCAATGCCCCCGGCGGGTCGGTGGCCGGCGTAAGCGGCTGAGGCGCTTGGCCGGGTAGTTGGCAGTACAGACGCTGATCGGCAAAGTTAGAGAAATAGACAGCGCCATCTCGCACACGTGTCGCGCCGCCGCCATACTCGTGTACGCGCGTGCGCGCGTTGTAAGTCGGCGGCGTTACGTCCTGGATCACGCCGTCGGAGGTGCGCCGCACAACCACATAGCGCCCCTTTTCAGTCGGGCGCATTTCGGTCCAGTACACATCCTCGCCGTCGAGGGTCGGTTCCATCAAGCCGAGTGACCCGGCTACCACCAGATCGGCAGTGATGGGTGATTTCCAGGAGCCAAAGGGAGCGCAAAGCATGTTGGATGTTGAATTTTGGATTTGCGATTGATGATTGGTTAGCGGAAGACGCTGAAGTAATGGCGGAAGAAACGTGGGGCGTCCACCCGCACGGCAACGGCATGGCGACCTTTCGGCGCGCCCGCTTGCCACAGCGTGCGCCCACGCTGATCCGGGTTATCCAACTCCACAGTCACTGCGCCGCGCTGGAATGTGCAGATGCGCGGATCGAAAATGGTTGCGGCAGCCAGTGGATCGTGGAAGGTGATCTGGTCGGCGCTTTTGAACCATACCTCGGCGAAGTCGAGCACCGGTTGCAAGAGTCTGTGGGTAAAGCGCGACCGTACTTCCTCCGCCGGCATCGTCACCTGGAGTGTCACGTCCAACCCGACCGAGCGATGCGCTTTCACCGGCGCGTGATAGACGATTGCTGTGGCATGGGGGTCAACCATCGCATTCCATTCCAACACGCCGCGTTCTGTTCCTTCTCCGTACACGCCACACATCAGCACAATTTGCTTGAGCAAGCGCGGGATTTCCGGGTCGAGCGCAAACAACAGGCCGATGTTCGTCAATGGCCCGATGGTGAGCAGAGTGATCTCGCCGGGGTGTTTGCGGATGGTTCGGCGCAGGAAATCCACCGCCTCGTTCATCGGAAAACGGGCCTCGTGTTTCCAACGCGCCAGGGCTGTTGCTTGCTGGGCCTGGGGTTGTTTTTGAGGAACCAGCAGCGGTGTTTCGGCGCCGGGGTAGATCGGCACACGCTTGCCGGCCAGCTTGCACAACGCGCTGGCCATTTGCGCGCGCTTCACCGCCTCGCCGGTGACCGTTGTGATGCCCAGCAAGTCGCACTTCGGCTGGGCCAGCAGATACGCCAGGCATACAGCGTCGTCGATATCCGAACCGATGTCGGTGTCGAGGAGGAGTTTGATCGCCATGACCGAATTATCATTCGATGTGGTGGAAAGAGCCGGCCCAGCCGCCAGGGGAACAACGGTGCTTTGGATGCCAACAGACAGTGTAGAAGGGAGAACAGAGAAAACGAGGAGGGAGAAATGAAGAGAAATAAACAAAAGATCATGATCTCCCTGTTGGGCGGCCGGCCCGTGCCGAATATTCAGGCGGCGCTGCATCTGAAACCCGAACGGGTGTACTTTGTGGCCTCCGCTGATTCCATCGGTCCGGGCGGCAATTATCAGAAAGCGCTGGGTGGTTTGCCGGATGCTATGAAGCCGGATCAGCCCTTGCGCGCCGTGCAACCCTACTCGATGCGCGAAACCCAGGCGGCCTGCGCCGCGCTGGTCGCGCAACACCCCGACGATGACATCGTGCTGGTGCTGGCGTCCGAGCCGAAGATGATGTCGCTGGGGGCTTATGAATTCGCGCGCCAAAGGTCGAACGTGCGCGTGTGCAACGTCACCCGCGATGGCCTGGTTTGGCTGTCGAACGAGCAAAAAGAGCCGATGAAGATCAGCCTGTGTGACTACTTTGCCGCCTACGGCTGGCAGGTGGACTGGAGTGCAGCCCACACGCAAGAGGTCGCTCTGAAACCGTATCAGGAGGTGCTGAATGCCGTGGAGCAGCATCTGTCGGTGGCGTGTGATCTGTTTACTCAGATGCGTGTGGCCGCCCAGCAGGCAAACCAGAACAGAACAGGCCAGAGACGATGCGCCTGTGCGTTGGGTGAGGAAGCGCGCGCGCTTCTACAGGCCGTGCGGAACGCCGGCTGGCTCAGCAATCTTCAGTTCGACCAGTCATACATCTCGTGGAGCGCGCCGCAGCGTGACGACTTGAACAGTTTTGTGCTGAGCGGCGAGTGGCTGGAAGCGCTGGTCTTCCGCACCGCTGTGCGCGCCGGCCAGTTCGACGCCTGCGCCTGGAACATCCGGGAAACCCAGCAACAACAACACACCCGTCAGCTTGATTTTGTCGGCATTCGCAGCGGCGAGATGGTGATCGCCTCGTGCAAGGTCGGCAACAGGCTGGAGCGCACTTTCTTCGAGGAGATTCGCGCCCGCGCCGATCAGCTCGGCAAGACCATGTGCTCGCCGATGCTGATCAGCACTGCCGACAATGTGTCGGACGATGCAACGCGATGGGGCCGCGAAACGGAAGTGGTGCTGGTGACCCGTAAAGACTTGCCTGGCCTCGACAAAATCTTCAGGAAAGTCATCGACGGCAAACAGGACGCTGACCCCAAGCACATCTCGGTGTACCCGCGCATGTGAGCGTGGCGCACGGTCGGCAAGGCCTGCCTCTGCCGGCTGAGGTCGAGTCGGCGCGAGCCGACTTCGCCCTGACGCAGCTAATTGAACGACAGCCACAGCACGGCAATTGCCAGCGTCATCACGGTGATCGGGACGCCGCAGCGCAGATACTCACCAAACGTCAGGCGAATGCCGAACTTCGACGCCTGTTCGGCCACGATCAGATTGGCGACCGAGCCGATCAACGTAAGGTTGCCGGCCAGCGTGGAGGCCGCCGCCAGCGTCAGCCATGCTTGGGTGGGATCGGGGAACTGCGGAATGAGCGGGCGGAACACCAGCACCGCCGGCACGTTGGAGATCAGGTTGCTCAATAGGGCGGTCACAACTGTCAATGCGGCGGGGCCGCTCTGCGCGAGGCCGGCTGTGACGTCGAACAGCTTCTGAGACACACCGGTGATTTCAAGCGAGCCGGTCACGACAAACAGGCCGCAGAACAACAACAGCAGCGGCCAGTCCACCAGCACCAGAATGCGTTCGGACTTGACCCGCCGCGACACCAACAGCGCGCAGGCTGCCAGAAAGGCCGCCAGCGCCACCGGCGCGCCGGCGATAAAACCGACCAGTAGCGCAACGATCACCACCACACTTTTGCGCAGCACCGGCGCATACACCCCGCCGGCTGCTTCGCCCAGCGTCATGCCTTCACGCCGCGCTTCCCCCGGGGCATGGGCGATGGGCGGGGGATGCATCTCCGCTACTCGCCGGGAGGAGAATGTCTCTGGCGCACGGCCTGCCCCACGAAATTCGGCCGGATACATCAGCCAGACTACGGCGATCACAATCAACAGCCCGATCAGCGCCACCGGTGCCAGCCGCGCCAGAAAGTCGAGGTAGGACAGGCCGGAAGAGATGCCGATCAAGATGTTCTGGGGGTTGCCGGTGATTGTCGCCGTCGAGCCGACGTTGGCTGCCGTGGCCAGCGCGATCAGATAAGGTATGGGATCGCGACGCAGTCGGATGACCACGCTGCATACCAGCGGCGTGAGCATGACACAGACCGGGTCGTTCAGGAACAGCGCCGAGAGCACTCCTGAAGTCATTGTGACGAACACCAGAAGAACGGTGGGCGCATTGGCGCGTTCGATGATCAGCTCGCCGGCCCATGTGAAGAAGCCGGCCAACTCCAGCACAGCGTTGATGATCATCATGCTGAGCAGGAGCAGTAAGGTGCTCAGGTCAATCGTCTTCTCTGCTTCGGGCAGCGAGATAACGCCCAGCGCCAGCAACGCCCCTGCGCCCACCAAGGACATGGTGGCGCGGTTCAGGCCCAGGCGGGGAACACTGCCGGCGGCCAGGGCAATCAATGTCGCCAGCGCGATTGCGCTGGCGAGCAGTTGAGAAGCGGTCAACGGTCGCGTCTCCGCAAAGGATGTTATCGCTCCATGACGCGGGCCAGGCGCAGCACGTCGGGCTTGATTTTGTTAGTCGGCTTGATTACTTCCTCAAGCGGCGTTTCGGCAATCTTGCCGTCGATCCAGCCAATCATCACGCCGGAGCGGCCGGCATAGAGGGCTTCGGCGGCAGCCGCACCCAGCCGCGTAGCTAAGATGCGATCGTAGGCAGTTGGGCTGCCTCCCCGTTGCACATGGCCTAGCACGGTTGTGCGCACCTCAAAGCCCTGCTGATCGCGCTGTGCGTTCAGGTAAGCCGCCAGCGCGGCCGTGCCCGGTTTCCAGCCTTCGGCCACAACGATGATGCAGTGATTCTTGCCGCGCACGTACACATCCTTGAGCAGATTGCTCACTGCCTCCAGCGACACATCGTTGTGCTCCGGAATCAGCGCCAACTCTGCCCCGCCGGCCAAGGCCCCCATCAACGCCAAATAACCGCAATTGCGCCCCATAGTCTCGATGAGGAAGGCGCGATTGTGCGAGGAGGCGGTGTCTTTAATTTTGTCGATGGCGTCGAGGATGGTGTTGAGGGCCGTGTCCACACCAATCGTGATGTCGGTGCCGCCCAGATCGTTATCAATGGTGCCGGGCAATCCGATCACTTTAACGCCCTGTTGATGCAGCTTGAGCGCGCCGGTTAGGCTACCGTTGCCGCCGATCACCACCAGTCCCTCAATGTCGAAGCGATGCAAGTTGCGCAGCGCCGTGAGCTGACCTTGTGGGGTGGTGAATTCGACGCTGCGAGAGGTGCTCAAGAAGGTGCCACCGCGCCCCAAGATGCCACCCACCGAACGCAGTGTGAGTTCTTCGATCTCACCAGCGATCAGGCCGGCATAGCCGCGCCGGATGCCCATCACGCTCATGCCCAGGTGGATACCCATGCGCACGACTGCGCGGATGCAGGGATTTAACCCCGGCCCGTCGCCGCCGCTGGTGAGAACACCAATTCGTTTCATAGGAAGCAGTCAGAAGTCAGTATCCGATCGTCAGTAATCAGAAAGCCGGGCGTGCCGCCATGTGCCCTGTCTAGTACAGGAACATCGGCTTGCCTTCAACATGGCGCACGCGCGGTCGGTAGTTTTCGCTGTCATACAGTTCTTCCACATCGACGCGCTTGACGCCTTGCATGATGGTCGAGATCGGAATGCTGGTATAGGTGCCGTTGCGCAGGGCCACCATGCGGTTGGACGCGCCACGTTTGATTAGGGTGACGGCTAGGTTGGCATAGTTCACCGCCACCATCAGGTCCAAGCTGTCGGGCGCGCCGGAGCGCATCAGATAGCTAAGCTGTTGGTTGAGGATGTCTTCGCCAGTGATCTTCTTGATCGCCTCGCCGGTGAGCTGACCGATGCCGCCTAATTTCAGGTGGCCGTAGGCGTCAGCCTGTCCATACTCAATCACCTTACCGCCGATCATCTGCGCCCCTTCTGAGATGGTGACGATGGCGTAATTGCTGGGGTTGCGCTTCTTGTCCTCCATCAGGAAGCGCGCGAGCTTCTCTGGGTCGAAGTGCACCTCGGAGATGATGGCGCGGTCCACGCCGGCCAGATAGGCTGTGAACAGCGATGTCTCGCCGCTGTTGCGGCCAAACAGCTCGATGACGGCGATGCGTTCGTGGCTGCCGATGCTGGTGCGTAGTTGGTGAATAAACTCGACGCTGCGCGTGACGGCCGTGGAGAAGCCAATGCAGTAATCCGTGCCGTACACGTCGTTGTCCATGGTCTTGGGGATGGCGACGACGTGAAAGCCCTCGCGATGCAAGCGTTCGGCATAGCTCAATGTGTCATCGCCGCCGATGGGAGTCAGGAAATCGATGCCCAGTTTGTCCAGCACGCGCAGCACATGGGGCGTGAAATCAAACGGGCCTTTGTCGTCTTCCTTTGCACCGGCTTCTTTCAGGAACTCCGGTACTTCGTGCGGACGCACACGCGCCGGGTTGGTGCGGCTGGTGTGCAAGAATGTGCCGCCGGTGC
The DNA here is from genome assembly GCA_025056895.1 of Thermoflexales bacterium. Taxonomy (GTDB): domain Bacteria; phylum Chloroflexota; class Anaerolineae; order J036; family Brachytrichaceae; genus Roseilinea. The sequence goes on along the minus strand of JANWVJ010000021.1, from coordinate 14,230 downwards.
GGTCGACCGTGCGCACGCGCTGTTTGTCGAGCGGCACGATGTACTGCGCCACGCTCTCAGGGTCATCGGGGTTGCAATACAGTAATCCACCCCAACCTTTGCGAATGCCGATTACCTCGTAGCCCTCGTCAATGGCGCGATTCACCAGCGCCTTGATACAAGGATTAAGACCGGGCACGTCGCCGCCGCCGGTCAATACACCGATTCGTTTCATTGGTCTCTCCTGTTGCTATGATCTGTTTTGTGTCGCCGAACGGAGAATGGCACGTCACCTGTAGAAGGGCGGTACTTGCCAAACGGCAGGCAGCTCTCCAGGGTGTTGCATGCGCATTCTCTTTGGCGTTTGATTCGCCTCAAAACAGTTGTGGCGTCAGGCCGACAACCAGCGACATTTTAGCGGAAACGCAGAATCAGAGGGTTTAGGACGCGCCGGCGGACTTGGACGCCGCGCCGGCCGCTCCCTTGTAGTCCACAAAACGATAGCCCATGCCGCGCTCGGTGAAGATATAGCGCGGATGAGCAGGATCAGGCTCGATCTTTTGCCGCAAGTAGGTGATATACAAACGCAGGTATTGTGTCTCGTCGCGGTATTCCCAACCCCACACTTTCGATAGCAACGTCTCGTGAGGCACCACCCAGCCGGCGTTTTGCACCAGGTGATACAACAGGCGCCACTCTGTTGGCCGCAACTTGACCGGCTTGCCCTCCACAATGACCTCGCGCCGGTTGAAGTCGATTGACAACCGATCATCGATCACGATCGGCGCCTTGTCGACTTGGGCAGGCAGTTCGGCGCGCCGGATGACTGCCTTCACTCGGCTGACCAGTTCGCGTGGACTGAACGGCTTGGTGATGTAGTCATCTGCGCCAAGGTCGAGGCCCTTGACCTTGTCGGACTCTTCGCTCTTGGCCGTCAACATGATGACCGGCACAGTGCTCTCCTCGCGGATGGCCTGCAATGTCTCATAACCGTCCATTTCCGGCATCATGATGTCGAGCAACACGAGGTCAGGCAACATCTCGCGCGCTTTTCGCACCGCATCTAGCCCGTCTGTGGCGGAAATGACGCGATACCCTTCCAGCTCCAAGTTCATGCGGATAAAGTTGATCATGCGCGGTTCGTCATCTACGACGAGCACCAGTTTGGAATCTTCGCTTGGCATGGATGTTGGCCTTGAGCTATTGTTGAGGTGAGTGAACTCGCGAAAGATTATAACCAGCCGAGCCTATGCGCTACATGCTGTATGCCAGCGCGCGCCCTCGTCGTCCTAGGGGAGTAATCACGCCCATTTCACGCAGACAATACGCCATCTTCTGAGCCAACGGAAGACTGATGCTCAGGGTATTGGCCAGGTCGCGTGTCGTGAATAGCCGAGCGTCGGAGACAACGCCGGCGACGTTGCTGAGCCACGCCGCGGGCAACAAGGCTCGAAAGTCATCGGGTGTTTGCAGCACGTGTCGGCTGATGACATCAATCAGCCGGCGGTCTAGGATGCGCCATCCCTTGCGCCGCCATCCTGGGCGGCGCCCCGCGCGGCGGCGCCCAAATGCCGGACACAGCACTTCCTCTGCGCGCACCAGCACAACCTCGATGCTCAAGTGAGGGTGAGCGACCAGACGCGCGATAGCCGGCAACTCGCGAAAGATATCGAGCACTTGCCCACGCTTGGGAGAACGGCGACGACTGATCTCGGTTTGTTCGTCTGAAGCCAGCCGAACAATCCACTTTTCTGCCGGCACAGGATATATCAGCCGCACATGATGAACGCGCGTCAACGCCGTTAACTTGGCGCGCAAAGCAGAAAAGTGGCCGGTTTGGATTTCGATGAGCAATGCACCGTCGTTACGCACGATGTCAATCACGTAACCCTCTACCGTGCTTTCCAGCATGTCTCCCGGTTCGGCGCACCAAGCCTTGAGCGCGGCATGCAGAGACATCTCGCCCATCATACCGATGGAGTTCAGCGGCTTGACCATGAATGAACTATGCACCGGATTGTACTCGGCTGAAACACGCTAGAATGCCGGACAATTGCTTGTCGTGTTTTGCCGAAAACGCGCCAACCTGTCTGGCGCAGACCCAGGCACAAGCTGGTGCGCGATTCAGCCGGCTATCACAAGTTGATCAGCCCGTTTTCACGGAAACGAGCGTATCATCCGCTTGCTGCTCGATCTCATCTCAATCGAGAGGTGTTGCATGAATGTCTTTGGCCGCAGAGAGAAAGAAAGCGATATGCGCAAAATGGGCCGGCTGCCGCCTGGCCAAGCCTTAACCGAAAAGTTCCCCGTGCTGCACTACGGACCGGTGCCACACTACGACATGTCCAAGTGGGATTTTCGCATCTTCGGCGAAGTGGAAGAGGAAAAGCGTTTCACTTGGGAAGAGTTTCAGCGCCTGCCGATGCGCACTGTCACGATGGACATTCACTGCGTGACGCGCTGGAGCAAGTTCGACACAGCCTGGGAAGGCGTTTGGCTCAAGGATTTGATCGATCAGGGCATCATCAAACTGAAGCCGACAGCGCGCTACGTGATTGAGCATTGTGAATATGGCTTCACCACCAATCTCGATCTGGAGCATTTCCTCAAGCCCACCACCCTGTTGGCAATCAAGTACAACGGCCAGCCGCTAGAGCCGGATCACGGCTACCCCTTGCGGGTCGTGGTGGGGGCGTTGCCCCAACATGCTCAAGACCCGGACACACGCTACTTTTGGAAAGGCGGTAAGTGGCTGCGCGCCTTGGAGTTTAGTGCAGTGGATAAACCCGGCTTCTGGGAACAGGCGGGCTATCACAACATCGCGCGGGTATGGCCGGAAGAGCGATTTGAAGGGCAGTGGTAGCCGAGCCGGCCCTTGTCCGCTTCATCGACCGATATCCACCGACTGGCCGGCATACGTTCCGCTGACGTATGCGCTGCCGTCGGCCTCGCGCGTGTAGGCCAGCCGGCCTTGCGCTACGCCGTCTGCTCGGCCGATCAGACTGAACCGCTCTGTGCCAAAGTCGTACTCGCCCACACCCGTAAACGTCAACCCTCGGCTGAAGCTGCACCCTTCCAAAACGAACGCAACACGCTCGCTGCGCAACTCAAACGACACCCACCCACCACGCGCGCACCCCACAACCGTCTTTTGGCTGCCGTCCCAGTAGAAATATTCGGGCAGATGCTCAATCTCGTTATTCAATGAATGCATTGACTCCAACACGTCCGTGAAACGGGTCACATCTGTTGGTGCGATGGGCACATACCCATCTATCCACTTGTCTTGACAAACAGTCTCGCGCTGCGATGGCGGGATCGCTTCCACCAGAAAGCGAGTCACCGCATTGTCCACACACCGATTGCCGCGCCCAAACATGACGTGCGCGCCGCCCTGCGTCGCAATCAGGTAACTGTTCTCCAGCCGGCGGTGTAAGCGCTCACCGATTGCAAGCGGGGTGAGCGGGTCGGCGCTCGCGGCCAGTACCAACATGGGGATACCGGCAGGAATCAACGGGTTGAGACGGGGTTGCCGTTGGTCGATGGTCGGCCAAAAGACACAGGGCAGATCGCCGTAGAACACCGCCCCTAAACGCGGCGCGCGCGCCAACAGATCGCGTCCTGCTTGCATCCACATCTCAAGACGCGCCGAAGTGTCTCCACTTCCCTCTTTAGCGTGGTCTGCGCAGGTCACGGCGTAATACGCCGCATCGGAATAAGCGGGGTTTCGACCGGGGCGCATCGTGTCTGGGTCAAGACTCAGCGCGCTATAAAACAGACGCGCCAACGGCACTAAATCACCCTGCCGGGCGGCGGCCACAGCGCGCAACATCAACACGCGCGCGTCCGGCGCGCTCAGATAACTTGCCACGGCTGTGTCCACGTCGCTCCGACGCAGCGTGCGCGCAACCAGCTCGCCGGAGCGAAGCGGGAACTCGAACACAATCGGCCCACGCGCAAAGGCAGCTAGCAGGCGATCGTAAGTATCTGAGGCATTGCCGTCCACGTCGCCGGCGCAGCGGGCGTCTGCATCGCAGGCTGCCAACGTCTGAGACAGGACATCCTCAAAGGCCAGCGCCGATGTGCCGGCGTAATCGATCAGCGTGTCGGTTGGGTCGATTGGTGCGTCGAGGATGAGGCCGGCCACATGCGCTGGATAGAGTGCAGCATATGCCTGCGCGACGTGCGTGCCGTAGCTCTCACCGTACAACCACATCTGCTCGACCGCCACGATCTGGCGGAAACGCTCTAAATCGGCTGCGATCTGACGGGTGTTGAGAAATGCCAACAGCGCCCCGGCGCTCGACTCTTCCACGCAGGAGCGAACAAACGTTTGTGCGTCCGCAATCAATTCGGGTCGGACTGCTGACGAGGTGGAGTATTGTGCTGCCATGTGATAGGCAACCGCTGCTTGTGGACATTCCACGGCGCGCGACATACCGGTTCCGCGCGGGTCAAAAAAAACGAGATCGAAGTGTTCGCGGATGCGTGGGCTGTAGGCCGCCGCATAGCGATCGGCCAGTCTCAGGCCGGCTACGCCCGGACCGCCTACTGCCACCATCAGCATTCCCTTGCGGATACCTGAAGCCGGCAGCACGCCGAAAACTACCGGTATCGTTGCAGCGCGAATGGCGGCGCCTATGGCGGCACTGTCTCCGGCCGGCGCAGCGTGGTCAAGCGGCATATCGAGCGTGATACACAGGAACGCGCTGGTTGGGCAGGGCGTGGCGCCGAGTTGCGCTAAGGTGGCGGTGATAGAGCTGGGGGAGCGCGTGGCCGATTGCGGCGCGTTTGCGGGTTGCGACGTGGTTGGAGGCGTAGGAGCTGGATGAGTTGGGCTGGCCAGAACCCCAGGCGGTGCAGTGACCTTCGGCGTACCTGTCGGCACAGGCGTCGGCGCACTCGGCGCCGGCTCAGACGGCGCAGCGCACGCCGAGAGCAACAGCCAGACCGTCACAGCCAACACGACAGCCAGCCGAGCCGTGGCAGGAGGGCGCACGCTGTGCATGGGTCTCAGACCGCGCGGAACCACACCCGCATCTCGCCGGGCGCGCGATTGTCCCACGCATGGTACGGCACGGCAGTGATCTGAACCGGCGCATAACGAGGCGGGGCAGCCGGCGCGTAGAGCGCCTCTGTTGCTTGGGCCTGCAATGCTTTGGCCGTCGCACGCAGAACAACCACGCCGCCGAGCAGCTCAGCGTGATGTTCTATCTCCCAACGGGTGTTCAACGGAATCAGAATGCGATCCAGCGGGGAAATTGCATGATCGACGCCTTCCAGGCAATAGACAACCGGCCCGCGTTGGATCGCTACCCGCCCCACCATCTGTCTCACTTGAGGGTGAGCGGCCATCAAGCGCACCGGCATGTCTAACGTCAGATCAACGGTGTCGCCGTTTTGCCATACGCGCGTAAGACACACGTAACCCCGCTCGGGTGTCCCTTGAACCCGTTTGCCGTTGACGCGCACCGTGTATCGCTCACACCATCCTGGGATGCGCAAGCGCAATGTGAATTCGGTCGGTTGATCGAGCCGTAAGGCGACTTGTACTGCGCCATCCCAGGGATAAGTAGTTGCTTGGCGGAGGGCGATAGAACGGCCATGCAGCATGATGTTGGCTTCGCTCTCGGCATACAGGTGAATCCACACGCCGTCCTCGCTGGTCGAATAGAAATAGCCACTCACGCTGGCGATCAACCGCGCGATATTCGGCGGGCAACACGCGCAATCGAACCAGCCCTGGCGGTGGTGTGCTCCACGTGAGGCGAGCGGGTTTTCGTAGAAGAACTTTGTGCCATCGAGCGATACCCCGCTGATCGTGCCGTTGTACAAGGCGCGCTCCATCACGTCGGCGTACTTGCCATCCCCGTTGAATTGCAAGAGGCGGTGATTCCAGAACACCATGCCGATGGCGGCGCACGTCTCGGCGTAGGCGGTTTCATCGGGCAGATCGTAGGCGACGGTAAAGCCTTCGTTACGCGCTGAGGGGCCGATGCCCCCGGTGATGTACATGCGCTCATCGACCACACTGTGCCAAATGCGCTCGCAAGCTGCCAAGAGGGATTCATCGCCGGTTTCGGTGGCCAGGTCGGCCATGGCCGAGTACAGATACATGGCGCGCACGGCATGGCCTGTGACGACCGTTTGTTCGCGCACAGGCAGGTGCGACTGGTTGTACTCGTAGGTGCCGGCCCAGAACGCGCGTGGGTTTTCACCGCGTCGGCGGGCTTCGATGTCAAAGTAGTGCGGCTGCCGGCCGCGCTCGTCCACAAAATATTGGGCCAACTTCACGTAGCGGGGGTTGCCGGTGACACGGTACAGCTTCACCAGCGCCAGCTCGATCTCTTCGTGTCCACAATAACCACGCAGTTTGCCCCGACCTCGGCCAAACACCCGGTCGATGTAGTCCGCATAGCGACACATGACGTCGAGCAACGACTGTTTGCCGGTGGCTTGGTAGTGCGCAACGGCCGCTTCGATCAAATGGCCGGCGCAGTACAACTCATGGTTGTCCCGCAGATTGGTCCAGCGTCGGTCTAACCCTTCGCGCTCAAATACGATGTAGTGTGAGTTCAAGTAGCCATCAGGTTGTTGGGCTTTGGCGAGTTTTGCGATGACGCGGTCAAGAAGCTTGTCCAGCGCCGCGTCAGGATCAGTTGCCAACGAGTAGCTTGCTGCTTCGATCCATTTGGCAATGTCGGAATCCCAAAAGATGTGTGGGGGATTGGGCCGGCCTTTCTTCCATTTCAAGTCCAGCGCGGCTAGACGGCCGGTTGACTCCAGCATGGTGTATTCGGCAGGCAGGGTCACGGCGCGGTTGATCTCGATGCGCGGCGCCCAGAAGCGATCGGTTAGGCGAACATTTGTAAACGGGACAGGTGTGAGTTTGTGTGAGAGCGTCATGGCTGACCGAGAGTGAAGTCGGTGAGATGGCCGGCGCAGATCATCCTTTGACTGCGCCGGCGATCAGGCCGCGAATGAAGTAACGCTGGCCGAATATATACACGAGCAACATCGGCAGGCTGGCGAGCAACATGCCGGCCATAGCCACCGGCACATCGTTGTTGTAGCGTGAACCGAATACGGTGATGCCGACCATTAACGTGCGCAGGTCGTCGCGCGGCAGCAGGATCAAGGCAATCAGCAGATCGTTCCACACCCACAGCCCGTTCACCACAACAAGTGTGACCAGCGCCGGAACGGACAACGGTAGGACAATGCGCAGCAAGATCATGAACGGAGCTGCTCCATCGATCAACGCAGACTCGATCACCTCGTGTGGAATGGCGCGAAAGAAGTTGACCAGCAAATACACTGAGAACGGCGTCAGCAGGCCGGCATACACTAACGCCGCGCCGGCATAGCTGCCGATCAGCCGGGTGTTTGTCAACAGCAGGAATAACGGAATCAGCATGACTACAGGCGGGATAACCATTAAGGCCGTGTTCAGGCCGAGAAAGAGCGTTGCCCCGCGAAACCGCATGCGTGCGATCGCAAAAGCCGCCAGCGCTGAGACGGCTAACGACACCGCCACAGCGCTGATCGCCAGGATCGCGCTGTTTAGGAACCACACCACAAAGCGACCGCCGCGCAAGGCAGCGTTGAAGTTGTCCAGGGTGGGCGAGGTCGGGAAGCTGAACTTGCTCAGGGAGTAGGCTTCGGGCGTCTTGAGCGCCGTGGCGAGCATGAAGTAAGCCGGCAACAAGACCAAGAAACAAGCGGCGATCAGCACCGCTTGGCGCAACGCGCTGCTCCATGAGAAGAGGCGTAGTGCTCTGCGCATGGCTGGGTTGGCCGGCCGTTGGATGGCTTTGTCAAATGGGAGGTTGGCGTTCATGCTCGATCTTCCTCAGCAGCTTGCGCGCGTAGGCGAAATAGAGGAATAGTCAGGCCCAACGTCAGCAGGAACAGGATCACTGCCACGGCAGAAGCGATGCCCGGCAGCGCGTTGCGAAAGGCGAAGTTGTACAGGTACATCTCGATGACGATGGTCGCGTTGCCCGGCCCGCCGCGCGTCATCACATAGACGTATGAGAACACCCATGCCAGCATGGTGATCACGCTGATGACGACGTAGAACTCGATCACGCCACGCAGTTGAGGGATAGTGACAAACAGGACGCGCTGCCACCAGTTTGCGCCGTCAATGCGGGCGGCTTCGGTCACTTCCTCGTTTAAGCTTTGCAGGCGCGCCAGAAAGAGCATCATGCCGAAACCCATTTCCCGCCAAATGATGACGCCCATGACGCTCCACAAAGCCAGGCCGGCGCTGCCGATCCAATCCAACGCCAGCATATTTAAGCCGATTGCACGCAACATCTCGTTCACAATGCCGTTGCGTTGCAGCATGTTGCTGAGCACGATGCCGACCAATGGCACGGCCAGCATATACGGCAGAAAAAGTATGGTGCGGTAAAGCGGCCACCAGCGCGGGCGTTCATACAGCAGAATTGCCAACAGCAAGCCACTTGCCAGCAAAATCGGCACGGCCAACAGCAGGTGGGCGTTATGGGCGACGGCTTGGTGAAAGACCGAATCGTTCAAAACTTGTCGGTAGTTTTCCAACCCGATGAACGGGCCGCTGGCTCCGCGAATGCGGCGTGTGCTGAAGTCAAAGATGGCAATGAGGGGATAGCCGAATGTGAACGCCAGCAGCAGAGCTGCTGGCGTTAGGTAGAGATAAGGGATGAAGCGACTTGTTCGCAGCATGTACGTTCACAAGGTGAGGCAACAAAGACACTGGCTTTAAAGTTTCATCTCAGCCGCCCACTGCTTGTACTTTTCGGCCATATCTGGATTCTGTTCTACCCACTTTTGCGTCACGTCGTGAGCGTTCTGACCGGCTTGTTCGCCGGTGTATTCGCCGGCGATGATCTTCTGCGAGTTCACAAACATGGCGTCGGTCCAGAATAGCGTCGGCATCAGGTTGGAGATGTATGGCACGTTGTCGCCGTGCATCCATTCTTGCCAGATTTGCTTGAGCAATGGATCGGCGATCACCGAGCCGTCCCAGGTGCTATCCGCCGGCAGTTGCTTAACTTGTTCCCACAGCGCGTTGACGCGCTCCGGTTGATGTAGAAAGATCAGAAATTCGGCGGCAACCTGCTTATGCTGACTTTGCGAGGAGATGCCCAACCCCTGTGTATCGGCGATGGGTTTGCCGGCCATGTTGCCTTGACCGAAGGCAGGCATCACCATCGCGCCGACTGTATCCGCGCCCAACAGAGACTGCATCCTGGGAACCAGCGGCCCGACAATCTGGGTTATTGCGCCTTTGCCTGCGCCGAACAGATCGATGCCAGGATACAAATCGATCGAGTTCATATCGTCGTTCATATAGCCGGCTTTCCAAAGTTCCTCCAGTTTGGCCCATGGTTCCCAGTGCTGCGGGTCGCGCCAGTCTCGTGTGCCAACAAAGAGGTCAATCGCTTCGCCAGGTGAGTCCAGATTCTGGGTCAGGCTGTGGCCTAAGTACCATTCGCCCCAAGGCCCGTCTTTCAGACCACCCACCACCGGAATCACGCCGCTGGCTTTGAGTTTGTCGCAGGCAGCGATGAATTCATCCCAGGTTTTGGGCGGCTGGTCGGCGTTCAAGCCGGCTTTGTCGAACATTTCTTTGTTATATACCCACATCATCGGCACGGCATACCAACCCAGGCGATACTGCTTACCGCCGAACACGCTCAACACGGTCGCGTTCGATGCTTTCAGCAAGTCATCTGGGATCAGCCCATTAAGCGGCTCGACATAGCCCAGCCACACGCTCTCCATGTGGTAAATGCCGTTCCAGAAATACTGGATGTCTGGGGCGCTGTTGGCCGCCGAAGCAGTCTGAAACTCGGAGATGACAACGCTTGTGTCTTGCAAAGTCGGTGTGACTTGATGGCCGGTCTGCTGCTCAAAGAGAGCAATGCTTTCTTTGAGCCAGTTCTCCAACCCAGGTGCCTCTTGCTCGCCCCACCACGACATCCTGAGTTCTACCCCACTCGGCGCCGGCGATGCTTCTGCAGCCGTGGGTGCTGTTGGTTGCTGAGTCGAGGGCTGTTGCGGCGCTTGCTGCGTGGGCGCGCACGCTGCCAGCGCTAGCAATGAAAAGCTGCTGCCGGTCAGCTTCAAGAATTGTCTGCGTGATGTCAATCCTCTTGCTTTCATTTGCTACTCTCCTGAACACTCCACCTGATTCGTTGCGTTCGAGCGGACATCAAACCTGAGGAAGGCGTTCTCTTGATTATAACAAGCCGGTAATTCAAAGTTGGGGTCGGTAGATCGAGGGTGATCGTTTATCAAAAGAAAAAAGAATGGGCAAAGGGGTCGCCTTTGCCCACCCAGTCAGTCGGTTAGATGTGACTCTATCGCGCCGGTCACCACCTTCTCGGCCGGTGGACGATACATCCATCGTCGCATTTACTTGGACACGTGCGGTACAAACACATACGCCGGTTTGCGCACGATCGGCAGGTAAGCGTAGTAGGTGCGATTTCCCACCGTCGTCGTCACGACGTTCGACTGGATCAACGGTGTGAGTAAGCTGGAGGCAGTGAAGGCATTGGTGATGATGTCACCCGGTATTAAACTGCCGCCGAGCTGGACACGAAAGACGATCGTCACCGGATTGGTCAGAGAGACGCTGCCGGTCCAGGTGAGCACCCCGCTGCTGATTACGGCGCTGCCGGAGCTGGCCGACAGCGTGCCGGCCACATACGTCACCCCTGCCGGCAAGGTGTCTGTAAGATAAGCCGGCCCTTCTTCTCCCGTTCCCACTAAAGTCAGCGTGTAAGTCACGACATCGCCATAGTCGGTTACCGTGGTGGTCCCTGATGGTTCATTCACATCGCTGACCCGTTTGAGCGGCGTTCCAAGCGGGCTGTCTAAAGGAGACAGCGGCGCAAGAGTGGGCAGGCCGGTCTGGCCGAGCGCCAACGCCACGACGACAACTACCACTGCGCCTGCCAAAATCGTTGCTAGTGCAGGGTGTGTCAAGAACATCGCGGCCTGCTGTAACACTTGTGCATTCTCTTCTGTTTCGTGCTTCACAGAGTACCCTCCGTTTTTATCAAGCTCTTGCTCGGTGCCACAAGCGTGAGCTTAGGCTTGCAGGGCGTTGTTCTCACCCAGGTGTGCGCTCGTCCAACTCAGAGTCACAATAGATTAGTCGGTGCAACGCGATATTTTGACACGCACAATTCGAGCATGTGCAAGTGAATAGTAAAACAGGGCAAGCCGGCTGACTTGCCCTGTCACATCGAACACTCCGTTTGAGCACAAGCTTCTAGCGCTCGATTGTAAACCGTATTCCGTCGCTGCGTCCGAACACTTCGGGGAAGTAAGTCTGTTCGACATGCGCCGGCATCACTTGGAATACGCCGACGATGCTCGGACGCATCAGGTAGGTGTACTCATACACTCCAGCCGGCAGGTAGGTAGCAAATAGTGCAGCGTGATCGTCGCGCAGTTCGCTATGGCTAAACCACCACCACCCCCATCCCCCAGGCCCGCCGAAGAAGGGCTGTTCGATCTCACTTGCAATCTGCTGGCTGGTCTTCAGCGACGTGTCGATTGCCTCTGCGCCACCGGGCAAGGGATCGACGACTTTGACAAAGTACAGGTCGGTCGGCGCTACGATGGTCAGTCGCACACGCACGTTCTGTCCGATCGCTGCACCGCTGATCGCTGGGCAAGGTTGGCCGGCTTTGGGTTGACAGTCGGCCGGCTCGTACTTGCGGGCGATCACGATGCCCCGATTCAACGCTTTGGTTTGCTCGGCCGGCAGGAACGCCCGTAGTCGCGCCGTGTAGTACAGCCGGCCCTCGCCTGTGCCGCGCTCGAACACTAGCTCGTTACCTTGATTGCGCGCGAGCTGCGAGACCGGCACACTCAACGAAGCGCTGCGGGCAACTGTATCTGGGCTGGCCACCCCGTTCAACACGGCGAGATCGTTAAGCGACACGCGCCAGGTGTAGCTGGGTGTCGCTTCGCCTACTGCCGCGCGCCATGCGCTCAGAGCCAGCACTGCCCAGGCATTTTCTTGATTCGTGTCCCACACGCTGCCTCTGCGCGCGGTCATCAACCAACGCACCGCGTTCGTCGTGAGGGCGCTGTTCGGATCGAGTTGGGCCAGTACGTAGAGCGCGATAGCTGTGCTGCGGGCGGCGCTGTCGAAGCTGAAATAGTCGTAGCGCGGCTCTTGCCAGAACAGGCCGGTTGCGCCGGCTATTGCCGCGCCGGCCAGGTCGCTTAACACAGTTTGAATGCGACTGTCGCCGGGCTGAATCTTTTCCATGCTGAGCGCCAACAAAGCCTTGCCGGAATGACCAAGTTTCTCGCGATTTTCGTATAGTGCGCCAAGCCGTCCGCTGTCTTCTACGCCGGCTTCGGTCAGGGCATAGAGCAAGAAAGCTTGTTGGTTACCTGCGATTGAATCGCCGATCCATTCGGCGGGAATCAGGGCATTGGTGATGAAATCGCGCGCGCGCCCAATTACACTGGCATCCACAGCATAGCCGGCGCGCTCCGCCCGGCTGAGCGCCAGCAGAATGTAGGAGGTCAACGGTGCATTGCTCACGTCGCCCGTCCACCAGCCCCAACCGCCGTCGCTACGCTGGCTGGTGACCAACCGCTGCACATACCGGGTGATATCTACCGCCGTGTCTGCATCGGGCAACACCAAGCTAACTAGCAGCCGCGAAGCAGTTGTTTCCGCATCCTCATAAGGATGCTCGCGGAGCGCATCCAGCGCATTGCGGATTACAGCCGCCAGCGAGGGGCTGACCTCGATGTCCAAGATACCTTGGCCGGTGTCCAGGCGTGGCGGCAGAGCAATCACTTCCAGCTTGCGCCCTGGCTCGCTCACATCGCCGGCAGTGGCCACGGTTTCCGGCGCAGTGTAGCGCAGAATGGGTATGCCCTGATCGGGCGCAGTCGCTAATCCCGGTTTGCTACTGTCTTCCAGCCCTCCACCGCGTGCGGTAAAGGTGAGTTCGGCGCTGGGTGCATCCTCAACGGTCACCGTCCAGTTTACCCGTGCGCTGCCCTTGGCCGGCACATTGACGTTAATCGAGGCAGGTGTATCCAGGCGGACGCCGCGTGCTGCCAGCGACACTTCGGCTTCAATGGCAGTGTCAGTGTTATTGTTCACTACCGCACCTACAGTGACGGAATCACCCACGACAAAGAAGCGTGGCGTCACAGGGCGCACAAGCAATGATTTGGTCGCGATGACCTCGTGTGAGGCCTCACCCACTTTTGTATCGCGGGTAAAGGCGCGCACGTCGGCTACCCACGTGGTGAGATTATCGGGCAGCGCGACTTGCACGCGCGCATTGCCGTTGGCGTCTGTAGTGACAACGCCCTCCCACGCGGCAGTGTCTTTGAAGTTTTGGCGTACGAACAAGCCGTCCAGTGCAGCAGCCAATCCGCCTCCTCCGCCGCCTTTGTCCATCTCGGCAGCCAGTTTGGCGGTAACGCGATCCACGTTCACGCTGAGGCTGTCGGCGGTGCGAATGCCCAGGCCACGCACCCCATAGAATGCTTCCTCGATTGGAGGCGTGTTCGGATCGGCCAAGCTCAGCACCGCTTTATCCACCACGGCGATGGATAGCTGCGCCTGTGCTGGCCGACCGGCGGCATCGGTCACGCGAATGTCGTATGTCACGATGTCGCGTGGCTTGTAGGTCAATTTGTCTGTCTTGATCTGGACATTCAGGCGGAATTCGGCCGGATCCACTTTGATGCCGGCGTATCCCAACTTGTACGCCGGCAGGTCGTTCCATTCATCCACGCCTTTGACGAGCAATACAGAGAGGTACGCATTCGGGGCGTAGGCTGCCTCCACCGGCAGCTCGATCATCGCGCTGTTGCTGTCCAGCGTTAGGACGCGGCTGGACAGGAACCGCCCACGTTCGACAGTGACCAGCGCATATGTCGTGCCGCTGAACGGTGAGGGGATGAGCAACTTGATTGTTTCACCGACGCGATAATCCTGCTTATCGGTGCGCAGCTCGATGCGATCGTTGTTGGCAACACGCCAAGGCACATAGGTGCTTTCTTGCGAGACGTAGAACGATGTGGCCGCGACCGGTTGAGAGCGTTCACCTGTCTCGGCTCCGATGGCCTTGATATAGTATTCGCCGCCCAACTCAGGCGTGAACACGGCTGTGACCTTGCCGTTTGCGCCGGTCGTGATGGACACGCGCGATACCTCGGTGTCGCTGGGCACGGAGGTGAACTCACGTATGCCGATCTGGTTTTC
>JANWVJ010000219.1 GCA_025056895.1 Thermoflexales bacterium | reverse complement strand
CGCGTCTGCTCTCAGCCCGGTGGCCCATTCGCCTCGTGCGAATCTGCCAATGTCCAGTAAATCACGACTCGCCTGTACCCTGACTTGTTTTGATCTGAGTATGAGTGCTTCGTCTACAGCGCAACAACAAATTGATCTGCCGATCCTCGGCATGACGTGCGCCAACTGTGCCAACACCGTTGCGCGGGCGTTGAAAAGATCTGCCGGCGTTGAGACGGCGGAGGTCAACTTTGCCAGCGAGCGCGCCAGCGTGCGTTTTGACCCGGCGCAGGTGACGCCGGTCCAGCTCATCGAGCAGGTGCGCCGAGCCGGCTATGACGTGACGCTGGCGCACGTTGAGCTGCCGATTGTGGGTATGAGCTGCGCGAATTGCGCCGGCGCAGTAGAACGCGCCCTCAAACGCTTGTCAGGCGTCTATGCAGCAACGGTCAATTTTGCCAGTGAGCGCGCTTCGGTGGACTACGTGCCCGGCGCAAGCGGCATTGCCGACATGATCGCAGCCATCCGACAGGCCGGCTATGATGTGCCCACTGCTTCCCGCCGAGATGCAGCCCAGCTCAAATCAGAAGATGCCGAAGCTCAAGCACGCGCTGCCGAGATCGCCGATCGCCGGCGGCGCTTGATAGTCGGTTTGGCATTTGCCCTTCCTGCATTCGTGTTGAGCATGAGCCGCGACTTCGGCCTGCTGAACGCCGTGCAAGGTGTGTCAACAACCGGTGGGATGCATGGTTCCCCTTTGAACGCGACGGTTAACTGGCTGCTGTTCTTGCTGGCCTTACCGGTTCAGGTCTATGTCGGCTGGCCATACTACCTGCACGGCTATAAATCTTTGCGCAATGGTTCCGCCAACATGGATGTGCTGGTTGCCCTGGGATCAACGGTCGCCTTTGCATATTCCACCGTCGTCGCGGTTGGTCTAACGCACGGTCACGTCTATTTTGAGACGGCGGCTGTGATTCTCGCGCTGATCACCGTCGGTAAATATCTGGAAGCGCGGGCGAAGGGACGCGCTGGAGATGCCATTCGCAGGCTGGTCCAATTGCAGCCGCCCACGGCGCGTATCCTCCGCGACGGTGTCGAACGGGATGTTCCGCTTGAGGAGATCGTCGTCGGTGATGTAGTGATCGCCCGTCCCGGTGAACGCATCGCTGTGGATGGCGTGGTGATTGCAGGTCATTCGGCAGTAGATGAGAGCATGATTACCGGCGAGAGCATTCCGCGCGACAAGCGCCCCGGCGATGCCGTGATCGGCGGCACGCTCAATGCGCAGGGTGCGTTGCGCTACGAAGCAACACGCGTGGGGCGCGATACCGCGCTGGCTCAAATCATCCGTTTGGTCGAGCAAGCTCAGGGCAGTAAAGCCCCTATCCAAGCGTTGGCCGATCGTGTCTCGGCGGTGTTTGTGCCGGCTGTGTTGCTGATCGCGTTGTGCACATTTGCTGCTTGGATGATGATAGCCGGCGCCTCTGCCGCGTCGCTCGAGGCTGCTTTCGAGCGGGCGATGGTCAATGCAGTGGCCGTGCTGGTGATTGCTTGTCCATGCGCTTTGGGCTTGGCCACGCCCACTGCCATCATGGTTGGCATGGGCAAGGGCGCAGAGATCGGCGTGCTGTTCAAGAACAGCGCCGCTCTAGAGCGTACTGCTGATATCGATGTCGCCGTGCTCGATAAAACCGGCACACTCACCGAAGGTAGGCCGGCCCTCGACTGGCCGTCCGGCATTGTAGAGGTTAAAGGAATGGCGCTCAATGGGATGCCGCCTGCCGATGCGGAAGCGCACAGACGCGCCATCTTACAACTGGCTGCTAGCGCTGAGCAAAGCAGCGAACATCCATTAGGTCGCGCCATCGTGCAAGCTGCCGAAGCGCAAGGAGTGCCTCTTCTTCCGGCTGAACGCTTCACTGCCACGCCTGGCCGAGGCGTCACTGCCTATATCAATCACCACCAGGTCTCGATCGGTAATGAAAAGCTGATGCACTTGCAAGGCGTTGTCCTAGATGGGTTGACGGAGCAGGTGAGGGCGCTACAAGCTGAAGGCAAGACGACGATGATCGTGAGTGTGGATAATCGGCCCGCGGCTGTGCTGGGTCTGGCCGACCCACTCAAGCTGGGCGCCGGTGAAGCCGTATCGGCGCTCAAGCGGCTAGGGGTACGGGTAGTCATGTTGACTGGCGACAATGCCCGCTCGGCGCGCGCGATTGCGGCGCAAGCCGGCATCGATGAGGTGTTGGCCGATGTGTTGCCCAGTGATAAAGCCGCTCACGTCGCCGCGTTGCAGCAACAAGGCAAAGTGGTCGCCATGGTCGGCGACGGCATCAACGATGCGCCGGCGCTTGCTCAAGCCGATGTAGGAATTGCCATCGGCGCAGGCGCCGATGTGGCGATTGAGGCGGCAGATGTGACCCTGATCGGCGGTGATCTACGTCAGTTGCCCAGGGCCATCGTATTGTCACGGCGCATTGTGCGCGGCATTCGTCAGAACTTGTTCTGGGCTTTCTTTTACAATGTGCTCTTGATCCCGATTGCTGCAGCAGGTCTGTTTGCGCAATACGGTCCGATTTTGGCCGCCGGCGCAATGGCTTTTAGTTCTGTGTTTGTGGTGAGCAACAGCTTGCGCCTGAGGCGACAGGCGCTATAGCGTTACAGTAGAGATTGGATGGAGCTGGCTCAAACTGGTGCGAGCACCAACGTTTCGCGCTGCACAAATGTTAGTGGACTGCCATCGCATTCTGCTCACCCAAGGATGACTAGATCGCACTCTTCGACAAGCGAATTCCATAGTCTGGTGCCGGCAATTCTGCTTGCGCCATGCAAGAATCGGCCAGCCTTTTTAATCCGAACTGCCCTTGACACACCTGCACCTATCCATGTTAGAATACTTGCGCGGCA
The DNA here is from genome assembly GCA_025056895.1 of Thermoflexales bacterium. GTDB lineage: Bacteria > Chloroflexota > Anaerolineae > J036 > Brachytrichaceae > Roseilinea. The sequence goes on along the minus strand of JANWVJ010000219.1, from coordinate 1,019 downwards.
AGGGAAGCCGCAAGAGTTCAGCTAGAGGTGATAACGTCGTTCCCGATGCGTCGAACAGGGCATCGTCCTCTTCGGGTTAGTTGGGAGGAGGCTCGTTGAATCAACAGTGCACAGGCGCGCTGTTGAACCCCGCTTGTGGAATTTTCCGTTGTCACCATCCCCGTGTCAGGAGGAGATGATAGTCGCTCGTAAAACCCCTAAACGCCCTCACCCCCATGATCCAGTTCGTTGCTCGTAGATCGTCAATTTTTAGTTTGTAAGCTCAACGTTGAGCGTGAGTATTCATTTACGGAGATAGAGAGAATCATGCCAAGCAGGCTGTATGTTGGCAACTTGTCGTACTCAACGACAGATGAGACATTGCGCGCTTTCTTCGCGACCGCCGGAAACGTCAAAGAGACCGAGGTCGTGATGGACCGCCAGATGGGCCGATCTAAGGGGTTCGGCTTTGTCGAGATGATGACCGAAGAGGAGGCTAAGCGCGCAAAGGAAATGCTGGACGGGAAGATCCTGGATTCACGTCCATTGCGGATTGATTTCGCCAAGCCGAAAGAGAACCGCCCGCGAGTGGGAGCTGGCTACGGCGCTCCGCCGGCTACCGGCGGCGACCGTCCCCGTCGCTTCAATCGCGGTCACCGCGACGATTTTCGAGATCGAGATTGATCTTGCTGTGAGGCGAGCGCGGTTGCAGCCGCCGCCTCTTGAGGAGTCTAAGCAAACCAATCGCCCCGCTTGTGACGCGGGGCGATTGTGCTTTTCGTTTTGCGCTGATCGGCAAGAAAGGCTGTGGGTTACTCCTCGCGCAGCACATAGCCGACGCCGCGCACCGTGTGAATCAATCGCGATTCGCCGCCGGCTTCGGTTTTCTGACGCAGATAGCGAATGTACACTTCGAGCACGTTGCTCTCGCCGCCAAAGTCATAGCCCCACACGCGGTCGAGTATTTGTTCGCGTGTCAACACCTGACGGGGGTTGCGCATCAAGTATTCGAGCAGGTCGTATTCCTTTGCCGTCAACTC
>JANWVJ010000218.1 GCA_025056895.1 Thermoflexales bacterium | reverse complement strand
TCACCCATCAACAAATCCTTGATCCACGCGTCGCCGGCGTCCACTTCCACCTCGAGCCACTGGGCTATCGCCTGTTCGGCCTGCTGGTCGTGTACCTCGTACAACATCACATCGTAAGCCGGCGCTTGGATCAGCGGCTTTATCTCACAACGCAAAAACTGGGGACGGTAGCGCCTAAAGCCGCAGCGCAGCGCGCACCGCGTAGCTGCAATGTTGACAGAGGGGATGGTCATCCACAGCCAGCGAATGTCCCGCGCAGCCGCGCGCACGGCGGCGTCTTCCAGCAACGTCCGAGCGATGCCGTTGCGCCGCAAGTCTGGCGCAACCGCCAGCGCCATCACGCGCGCCGTGTTGTTGAAGCGGCGGATCAGGCTGACGCCGGCCGGCTCCAGGTTGTATAGGCACACAAATACCGAGCCGCCCAACGGCAACACGACCGCAGTGAGCAGATGGCCCAGCGGCCAGCGCATCCAGCGCCCGATCCCTGTGTTCAGTTGGTCGAGGTCATCGCCGCTCAATGCGCTCAGTGCGCGCGCCAACTCTCCGAAGCGCGCCGGCACCACGTGCGCCCCCACCGTTGATGGCCGCTTCATGAACACCAAGATTCTAAGTCACCTGGCTCGATCGATTGTTCCGGTGGCGTTGCCCGCGATTTCTTCGTTCGTGTAAACTAATGCCGGCGATTCGCTGCGACGATCTGCTTGCGATTCAAGTCATCCGCAGTCCATAATCTCGAACCAAAGGAGGATAGTAGCTATGGCAAGACCGGTAACGCTTTTTACGGGCCAATGGGCCGACCTCACGCTTGACCAAGTAGCCGAGAAAGCCAAATCGTTTGGCTATGATGGTCTGGAGCTGGCCTGTTGGGGTGATCATTTTGACGTCTCCCGTGCGCTGAGTGAAGATGGCTACGTTCAATCGCGCTGGGATATTCTGCACAAACACGGCCTGCAGTGCTTTGCCATCAGCACTCATCTGGTGGGCCAAGCCGTGTGTGACGTGATCGATGAGAGGCACAAGAGCATTCTTCCGCCGCACGTATGGGGCGATGGCAATCCCGATGGGGTGAATCGACGCGCAGCCGAAGAAGTTGCCAATACCGCCCGCGCCGCTCAGAAGTTCGGCGTCAAAGTAGTCAACGGTTTCACCGGCTCTAGCATCTGGCGCTACGTGTACTCGTTCCCTCCGGTCTCGCCGGAGATGATCGACGCCGGCTACCGTCAATTTGCCGAGCGTTGGAATCCCATCCTCGACGTGTTCGATGAATGTGGCGTCAAGTTTGCTCTGGAAGTGCACCCCACCGAGATCGCGTTTGACATTGCCTCGGCCGAGCGTGCTGTGCAGGCTTTGAACTACCGTCTGGCCTTCGGCTTTAACTACGACCCCTCCCACTTTGGTTATCAGGGTGTGGACTATGTCGGTTTCATCCGCAAATTCCGTGACCGCATCTATCATGTGCACATGAAAGATGTGGGCTGGAGCAGCACGCCAACGCAAGCCGGTGTCTTCGGCGGCCATGTGGCCTTCGGCGACTCGCGCCGCTACTGGGATTTCCGCTCGTTGGGGCGCGGCAAGATCAATTTTGAGGAGATCATTCGCGCATTGAACGAGATCGGTTACACCGGCCCGCTCTCGGTTGAGTGGGAAGATAGCGGCATGGACCGTGAGCATGGCGCTGCCGAGGCCGCTGCGTTCGTCAAGCGCATCGACTTCAAACCCAGCGCCGTCGCGTTCGATGCGGCGTTTGAGAGGAAATAGACACCTGGCTACCGACTACTCTCTGGAGGAATCACACATGAGCGACCCCAAAGTTGGTTTCGTGACGATGGCCGGCCCAAAGGCGGAGGGCGTTGCCCCGACTGTCGGCGTGGGTATGTTGGGCTATGCCTTCATGGGCAAAGCCCATTCGAATGCCTTGAAGAAGCTCCCGTATATGATGTATCCGCCGCCGGCGGTTCCGCGCTTGGTGGCCATCGCCGGGCGCAATCAGGAAGCAGTGCAAGAAGCAGCCAAGCGTTACGGCTATGAGAAGGCTTACACCGACTGGCGGCAACTGATCGATGACCCTGATGTGCAGGTGTTCGTCAACAACGGCCCAAATAATGTGCACCTCGAACCGAACGTGGCGGCTGCGCGGGCCGGCAAGCACATCTTGAGCGAAAAGCCCTTAGGTCGCACTGCCGCCGAATGCAAGGAAATGTGGGATGCAGCCGTGAAGGCCGGCGTCAAGCATCAAGTGGCGTTTAACTATCGCTTTGTGCCGGCGGTGCGCCTGACCCGCTCCCTAATCGAGCAAGGCAAGCTCGGCCGCATCTTCCACTTTCGCGCCACCTATCTCCAGGAGTGGATCGCCGATCCTGATTTTCCGATGGTGTGGCGGTTAGATCAAGCTGTGGCCGGCAGCGGCACAATCGGCGATCTCGGTTCCCATATCATCGACTTGGCGCGCTATCTGGTCGGCGAACCCAAGAGCGTGATGGCGCGCACTGAGACCTTTATCCCAGAGCGCAAGAACGCCGAAGGCAAGATCGAGAAAGTCACCGTCGATGATGCATTCCAAGCCATCATCGAATATGAGGGTGGGGCGGTAGGTACGCTCGAGGCGTCGCGCTTCTGTCCCGGGCGCAAGAATTACAACACGTTCGAGATCAATGCTGAACACGGCAGCATTCGCTTCAATCTCGAAGCCATCAACGAGCTGGAAGTGTTCTGGAAGCACGGGCCGGTGGACAAAGACACCATGGGCTTCACCAAGGTGCTTGTGTCCGAGTCCTATCATCCGTGGTGGAGCAACTGGTGGCCTCAAGGACACTTCATCGGCTGGGAGCATACTTTCGTCCATGAGTGGGACCACTTCTTGCGCGCGGTGGTGAACGGCGAATCGGTGACGCCGCACGGGCCGGACTTCGAGGATGGCTACAAGAATGCCGTCGTCTGTGACGCGATCTTGGAGTCAGCCCGCAGCCGCCGCCAAGTGGACATCAAGTATTGAGCGTGCCGGCTTGCGCTTAAACTGGATAACGTGGCGTGTCACATCGACACGCCACGTTGTGTTTGTCCAGATGCCGGTTGCCGGCGCGTCGCTTGACCGATGTGGTTTATGATTGCGTTGCCGCTTTCAGCCGGCGCGCTTCAAGCGAGTCATCTCACCTGAAGAGTGCGCAAGGCGATGCGCGAGAGACTACTCAGGCGAATGGAGACAACATGACGCCCGAACAGATCAAGATTGTGCAGGCTACCTTCAACAAAATCCGACCAGTTGCTCAGGAAACCGGCGAGCTGTTCTATCAAAAGTTCTTTGAAATGGACCCAACCGTGCGCCCGTTGTTCAAGGGCGACATTAAACGCCAAGGTCTGATGTTAATGACGGCCATCGGCATGGCGGTCAGCAATCTCGACCGACCGGAGACCATTGCCGGCAACATCGAAGCGCTGGGGTATCGTCACTGGCAATACGGCGTGCGGCCTCACGATTACAACACCTTCGGCGCTGCATTGATGTGGACCCTCGAGCAGGTACTGGGCGATGACTTTACGCAAGAAGCACGCGAGGCGTGGGGCGAGACTTATGCGTTGCTCTCCAGCAGCATGAAACAGGCTACTAAACCCACTGCCCCATAGGACAGTCGAAAGGGTAATCGAAGGAGTAGTTGAAGGGTGAGTCGAAGGCGCTGCCTCCAACTCACCCAATCCGAATCAACCGAAATTGATCCTGGGCCGCCGGCGCTTCATCACGGCAGTTGATGTACGTGTGCACAACAGCCTTGTCGCGCGCCAGTTCAACCCAATGTGACGCGCCGTCGGCTGTCATCATCTCGATGCGCCAGTGGTTCTCCGACAGTGCATTAGCTTGTGTGGGGTGACATGCATTGAGGGCGTCAAGCCCCATGTGCAGACGGAAGAAGTATTCGGCTGCTTGTAACGC
>JANWVJ010000217.1 GCA_025056895.1 Thermoflexales bacterium | reverse complement strand
AAACGAAAGCTGATCCCAGGGCAGCAGATATCCGCTGAAGGATAGGAACAGCGTCACGACCAACAACACAACACCTGTGAACCAGGTGAACTGGCGCGGTTTCTTGTAAGAGCCGGTGGTGAACGTGCGCACCATGTGCAGGGTGACCACAATCACCATGGCTTCTGCGCCCAGCCGGTGCATATCGCGCATGAACGATCCAAACGGCACGTTGGTCAAGATGTCGATCATGTTGCCGTAGGCGCGTTCAGGCGACGGCGTATAAAAAATCATCAAGAAGATGCCGGTGATGATCTCGATGGTGAAGAAGACCGCTGAAAGTAGACCGAGGCGAAAGGTTGGGTACAACGTAGTGACGGCTTCGTGATAGAAAGTCGGTCGGATGTGGACCCAGAACGCCTCGGTGGGTGGCGTGACGCGCGGGTGGGGTTTTGGAGGGGGATCACCTCGCAACACACCGCGCACATCGTTCCAGGACAAGCCGGCAGTAAAGCGTGTGAACGCATCGTCCAGCCGCTGCGCCATTGTCGCTTTCCAGCCGGTTGTCTTGACTTGATCTACGAATCTTTTGCCAATAACAGACATACGCTATTTCTCCTCACAAGATGCACAAACCACAAACCACGGCTAAGCGCGCCGCAGATTCCCACTAGAAATGCGAGTCGCCAAGCGTCTTCCGCCCTGTGTTGACCAGCACGGCAGCAGCGTTGGCCGGCAAGGGCAATGGCTTACCATCTGGTGATTCTGCGATGACAGTGTCGTTGGCGTCTAGCACCTCAAACGCGAAACGATCCAAATCTCTGGGCGCCGGACCGGCGATCCACTTGCCGTTGTACTCGAACTGTGAGCCGTGACACGGACAAGCAAATCGCTTGGACAGATCATCCCAGAAGTACAGACAGCCGAGGTGGGTGCATACTTTGTATATGGCCTGAATCCCTTGGTCAGTGTGCACCATCCAGAACTTGCCCAAGTTGTTTTCGGTTGGCGAGGTGTTCACTGCAGGGAAGTCGGCTGTGCTCACGCGAATCTTGCCGCCGAACTCACCTTCGCGGAAACGGGGCAGCGCAAACAAGACGCTGATGCCCACCGTCTGCACGAGCATGAGCGCCATCGACGCGCCCCATACGTAATTGAGGAATTCGCGGCGGGTGACGCCTTTGGGCGGCGCAGGCGGAGCCGCTTCGGCCGGCTTTGCAGCCGGCTTAGCGGCCGGCGCGGCCGGCTTGGCTGCTGCGGCCGACGGTGCGCCGGCAGGCGCCGCCGCTGCTTTTGCAGCGGGCTTGTTGCTGCCGCCTTCGGCAGTCGCGGAAGAAGAGGGTTCGGCCGGCTTTGGCTCCGGCGCTGAAGTCGTTTCTGCCATGAACTTCACTCCTTGACAAACTTCGGACGATGGTCCACAGATGGTTTTGACGTATGCGTTCTCGCACAAAATGCTGCGCGCTTTTCAACCTGTTCTTACGCAAACAAAAGGAATGCTCGCCATGGTTGAGCATTCCTCCTGCTTCAAAAGCTTGTGCAATATATCACAAGCACATGCTGGTGTCAACGCAAAGCAGAGATTTTTGCTCACCGTCACTTTTGTTCAGGTTGCGCGTGTGTTCGGCTTCTCGTCCCTGAAGTGCTGCACAACCACCCACACTGTATGTTAGCGTATTGTGTGAGTGATCCAACACATCTCGGATGAGAATAGCCTTAGAAAGAGACAACAAGCCATCCTGCAACTGCTCTCCGATGTGATGGTTCAGCCCAGCTCCACTGATGCAGGCTGGTAACTATTTGCCGGCTGTCGCTTGATATGTTATCTGCGCTGACGTTCGAAGTATGAGCTGAGCGACCGACGAACGGATGAAACGCAGTAGGATCGCTTCCAGGTTCATAGGGCGGCTGACTGTCTTATTAGAATTCACGCGGCTTCGTCAAAAGGTCATCTCTTTGTCAGGCGCACACGCCGCAATCGCCTACAATTCCTGTTTAGCGCATCAAAAAGATGTTCGGGATGCGCTAAGGAGTCGAACATGTCAGATACACCCAATTCCCAGACTGGCTCTTCTGCGCAAGATGCTTCTGCGCCGTCGAAGAGCGGTTCGGAGTTCATTCAGGAACTCAATCAGCTCGGTGACAATCTATGCGCTCTGATCAAGTCATACTGGGAGTCCGAAGAGCGGAAGGGCTTCGAGCGTGAGATTGCCAAAGGACTTGAACAGTTCAGCAAGTCGGTCAACGACACAGTTGAGCAGATCAAGCAAGCCGAAGCGTTGAGACAGGCCAAAGAAGGTGTCCGCTCGGTATGGGAGACGGCGCATGGGCCGCAAGTGGTGAGTGAAGTGCGCGCCGGCATGCTCGATACACTGCGCGCTATCAATAGAGAGTTGGCCCGCGCCGCTGCCCGCAAGCCAGCCGAGGAAGTGACGCCCAATCAGCCGGCCGAGTAAAATCGTCGCCTCATGCAAATCGGCATTATCGGCCTGCCGCTCAGCGGCAAGACAACCATTTTCAATGCGCTCACCCGCGCCGGCCGGCCAACCGGCGTGGGTGGTGCAACCAAGCTTGAGGTGTTCACGGCAGCGGTCAATGTTCCTGATCCACGCGTCGATGCGTTGAGCCGGTTGTTCAAACCCCGCAAAACGATCTATGCCCAGGTGCGCTACTCCGACATCAGCGGCAGCGAGCGGGAAATCAGCGCCCAGGGATTTAGCGGCCAGTTGTTGAACACGCTGGCTACGATGGATGCCCTGGCGCTGGTGTTGCGCGCTTTTCAAGATGAGGCGGTGCCGCATCCCGATGGTTCGGTGGATCCGGCGCGCGACCTCAACAAGCTCCAGTCTGAGTTCATCCTCACCGATTTGGTGACGGTCGAGCGCCGTCTGGAACGGATTGAGGAAGGGATCAGGAAGGGCGCGCGTGACCGCGACCTGTTGCAGCGCGAACTACCGCTCTTCCAGCAGATGAAAGCAGCGCTTGAAGCAGAACGCCCGCTCCGCGAACTGGATTTCACCGAAGACCAGATTCGCAGTTTGCGCGGATATGGATTGATCACACTCAAGCCGACCCTGATTGTGATCAATGAAGGCGAGGCGTCCTGGCCGCAGACGATTGCTCCGCCGGGAAAGCGCGCCGATGTTGTGACCATGAAAGGCAAAATCGAAGCCGAGCTGGCCGAGCTACCGCCGGCTGAGGCGGCAGCCTTCCTGGCTGATTTTGGCATTGATGAGCCGGGGTTGGTCAAGGCTATTCGCGCTTCTTACAAGTTGCTTGGCTTACAGTCCTTCTTTACCGTCGGTGAAGATGAAGTGCGCGCGTGGACGGTGCGGGTTGGCGCTACGGCGCTCGAATGTGCTGGCGCCGTCCACACTGACATTATGAAGGGCTTTATTCGCGCTGAGACGGTCAGCTATGACGACTTGATTCGCCTTGGCAGCTTGGCTGCCGCGCGAGAGAAGGGCCGTTTACGCTTAGAGGGCAAGGAGTACGTTGCACAAGACGGCGACATCATGCATTTCCGTCACAGCGGTTAACAGTCTGTTGCATGGGCAAGCTACAACAGCAAATTACTGTGCTCAGCAGCGCAGATGAGTTGCGCTTGCGTCTCGATAAAGCTGAAAAGATTCTGCGCTTTGAGACGCGCGAGGCTGCGCGTGATGTGCTGACGACGTTGCACGAGGCGCATCGCATGGCCGATGCGCTTGAGCGGGACACGCCTGGCCTCGATTTGCGACCGGAACGAGCCAGGTTGTCTGCCCTGGACGAGCGCGTGTTGCGGTATGCTCATGTCCTAGTCAAAGCACTGGGAGGGCCGGCAGCATTCGAAGCGTTCCGCACTGAGCTAGGGGGGCGACCGGATGAAGTATGGTGGCAGCTCGATGCCAAAATCGCGGCGGACCGTCGCCGGCTTGTGCGGCGCCTGGCGATTGTGGGTCTTGTTCTAGTTGCGCTCGGAGCAGCAGTTTGGCTCGCC
>JANWVJ010000216.1 GCA_025056895.1 Thermoflexales bacterium | reverse complement strand
CGGTTCCCAGATCGCCTGCTCCTTTGACAACAGCCACGGGATATGCTCGATTCATGCGTTGAAACTCCCCGTGGCTATGATATACTACTCTCTTGCGCCGAAGTGGCGGAACTGGCAGACGCGCACGACTCAAAATCGTGTTCCCAAAAGGAGTGTGGGTTCGATTCCCACCTTCGGCAATAGAGGAGCTGTTGTACCTCTCTGCCGGCGTCCAAAGTGAAGGCGAAACACTCTCAAGCTTGCCTTCCGGCTTGTCCATGCTCTATACCCACCCGTGCGCGCCCATCCTGCTCTCTTTGCCGCGTTTTGTGTTGTGCGTTGCCGTGTCTGTTGCGCCGAGCAACGAGATCATCTGCTCGGCTCCACCGTTTCGATCAGGCTGCAGAGTGAGCATCACGTCGAGTAAGATTTGGACTGAAGACGGTTTAGCGACAGATGAAGTATGTGATTCAAAGGGCGTTGTCTGCTGCCTGGATCGGTCTACTCCTGCTCAGCGGCTGCACCGCACGTTGGGCCAACGAAGCGCGATCGATCGTGCCTGCCATAACCTCCGAGGCGGCCCAACTATGCCGGCTGGATGTTGACGGTGCAGTGATCCGCGATCAAACCGGCCGGCAAGTGGTCTTGCATGGCGCCAATCTGCCCTCGTTGAGCGAGATGAGTGCGAGCACCTATCCAGTAGCTCAGCGGCTCCGTGATTTGGCCGAAGCCGGCGCGACAGTTGTGCGACTGCGTGTAGACGATAGCGAGATTACTCCTACGTTTGTCCCAGGTCCGCTCATCGACTTCATTCGACAAGCCAATCGATTGGGGTTGGTGGTGATCCTGAGCCGGGGCGATGTGGTGCAAACGCCTGTCAATCGGCGCGTAAACGATGCCGAGAGTTGGTTGAGGCTGATGGTGGACTACCTAAAGAACAATCCGGGTGTGTGGTTCGACCCGGTGGATGCCATCCGTGATGTCAGCCCGCGCCGCCAGCGTGCTATTGCCCAACGCTTTGTTGATGTCGCGCGCGGTTATAACGCCCACAACATCATCGTCGTCAATCGACCTGAATGGTTCACCGATAATGACCCTGAGCTTCGCCGGCCCCTCAGTGGCAAAAATGTTGTCTATGGCATCGACATCGAAGATATGAATCGTTATCCGCTCGGCAACGCTCCTTTCTTGTTGACACGTTGGCAGAGCAGTCGCGTTGCAGAGGATGAGCTGGGAATCGGCGTGATCGCGGCAGAATACGATCCTCATTCCACCAACCCTTCAAATGGGGCTGTCTTGCGGCGCTATTGGCAACGACAAGCGGCGCGCTACCCCTTCGACTTGCGCGATTGTCATTCGATCTCTCCTTGATCGAATACGGTGTGGGTCTGTTTTCTGCTACACTCTCGCCCGACATGAACAGGATGAAGCCCGTGACGCGACGATGCACGGCCGTGACGATGACATTGGCCGTCTTCAGCACGACCCTGGTCGCCTGCGCCGGCGCATCATCAACTCCGGTCGTGACCTTGCCGGTTACAATCTTGGCGCCCACGATCACGCCCCTGCCTTCGGCAACACCTGTGCCACCTACACCGACGCCCTTGCCTACGGCAACAGCCGACACGCATCCTCTGCGCGTCGCCTTGCACAATACCGCAACTGCCGGCTCCTATCGTGTCCAGATCACCATGACCGGTTTAGGTGAGCCTTTGGCCGTCTTTTCCGGTGACTTGGATCGCGAAGTAACCTTGTTGACCGTCATCGGCGATTACCACAACGGCAATGCGGCATTTACGATGAGCGGGCCGGCCGGCATCGCTTTGGGCAGCAATCAGGACCAACTTCAACTGATTGTCTCAGGAGATGAAGCGTATTTGTTCGGGCCGGCTCCCTTGTTAGGCGCGGTCGAGGCGGATTGGTACGCCTTGCCGGCCGAGCAAAGTCAACTGGCGCGATTCCCTGCGGACATTCCGCGTTTTCTAGAAGCACTTTTGACAGATGATTCCACCCATTTCCAACCTGCGGCTGCAGAGGACCTGGATGCAGAAGCAGATCGCTTCTCTTGCATGGTCTATCTTGCAGATGCTCAGGCTGCCAGAGCAGCGCTGGACTGGTTCGGCGCCAGTGTTCTACCGGGCGTCGGCAGCCTGATCATGCAAGCGGGTGAGTTGGCCTTGTGGGCTTGTGACGATGGGTATGTGCATCGCTTACGGATGCGCTTTGACTTGGATAGCAACGATGCACAAGGTAAGCAGCTCGTTTTCATGACCGATGTGCGCTTATATGACTTTGGTGCCCAGGTTACCGTCTTGACGCCGACAGACGCACGGCCGCTTGATCTACCCGGTCTAGGCACCTCCTCCCCGTAACGGGCGCTCCGTGGTGCGCTGCGTTTAGCGTCGCGCCCCGCGACGGAGTCGGTCGGCAACGGCTTCACCTAATCCATGCGCCTCTACTTCGCGGATCAAAATCACATCCACGCCGGCGCTGTCTAACGTGCGTAGGCCGGCGTACAAATTGCGGGCGACGCTTTGCATATCGCGGCCGAGCGCGAACGCCGGCGACAAAGTGTCGTAATCTACTTCTTCCGGGTCGGTAATCAACACGCCTACGCTCAACCCTTGTGTGATCAGTTGCCGGCGCATCTCGATCAATTCGGCTGTTGTGCGCGCCAAACGGAGTTCTGCGCGCGGTGCATAGTGGCGACTCAACAAGCCCGGAGAAGGCTGGGCAGCCCGGTCATCATCTTCGTGCGCGGGTTGATGCCCTAACGGGCCGATGAGCGCCTCGATATCTGCTCGAACTAATCCCCCTGGCCGCAACAATCGCGGCGGCGTTTCGATCACATCCACAACGGTTGATTCGATGCCGATCGGTGTAGGGCCGCCGTCTAATACGACATCGATTCGTCCTGCCAAATCATCGAGCACATGCCGAGCAGTGGTCGGACTGACGTGTCCAAATCGGTTGGCGCTAGGCGCAGCAATTGGAACGTTGCTCCGACGCAGTAGCTCCAGCGCGATGGGGTGATTGGGAATGCGCACGGCCACGCGATCCAAGCCGGCGGTCACGATGGGCGGAATCCGTTCGCCGCGTGGCAGCACGAGCGTTAATGGGCCGGGCCAGAATGCGCTGGCCAGTTTGCACGCGATCATCTCTTGCTGCGCAGACAGCGCCCCGATCACTTCTTGCTTGGTCAACCAAGAAAAGACATCTTGTTTGTGGTCGGGCAGGCAGACATGCACGATAAGCGGGTCGCTGAGCAAACGCTGCTTGGCGCTGAACACCTTAGCTACGGCGTCTGCATCGAGCGCATTTGCGCCCAGTCCGTACACCGTTTCGGTTGGGAAGGCAACAAGGCCGCCTTGGCGAATCACCTCTGCTGCGAAGGCAATTGCCGCCGGCTCAGCTTGTACATCGAACAGCCGAGTCATCGGCGGCGATTATAGTGTTCGCCGTCTGGCAACAGGATTAACGCCTATTCCCCGCTGCACATCACGGCAGCCAGTTTATCGACGCAGCATATCAAATGAGCCGATGAATGCTCCGGCTATGATCAAGAGCATAGCCAGTGCAGATATCACCGTGAAGGGCTGATTGCCGAGCGCAACCAGCACCAAGGTGGAAGCCAAGGGGGTCAAATAGGACAGTGCGCCGATCACGCGCGGATCACCGCGTTTGAGCGCTGCGCTCCACGTGAAGAATGCTAGACCCATCGGCCCAGCCCCTAGGCCGGCCAACAGCACCCACTCGATTTCGGCCGGCATCATGAATTGTCCGGTCAGCGCCGACTCCACCGCATACAGGCTGAGGGATAACATGCCGGATAGCAGGCAGAATCCGCCCACTGCTTCGGTAGGAAAAGGCGGCAAGCGCCGGATCAATAGCGAATAAGCGGCCCAACTCAGAGCCGCAGCGCCGGCGCATGTGTAGCCCGCCAAGTTGTGCAGTTCAACGTGAATGCGTCCCCCAGACACAATCAATGCGGCGCCGGCCAGCCCCAT
>JANWVJ010000215.1 GCA_025056895.1 Thermoflexales bacterium | reverse complement strand
CAAGCCGGCGTTTTTGATCGAGCTGAGCGGCGAAGCGCCGGTGCCACCGCTATGTCCGCTGATCTGCACAATATCGGCCAGGGCCTTGGCCACGCCGGCGGCGATCGTGCCCACGCCGGCCTGTGCCACAAGCTTGACCGAAACTTTGGCCCGCGGGTTGATCTGCTTGAGGTCGTAGATCAACTGCGACAAGTCTTCGATGGAGTAGATATCGTGGTGTGGCGGCGGGGAGATCAGAGCCACGCCGGGGACGGTGTGGCGCACTTTGGCGATCAACTCGGTCACCTTGTGGCCCGGAATCTGGCCACCTTCGCCGGGTTTGCTGCCTTGCGCCATTTTGATCTGTAACTCTTCGGCGCTGATGAGGTATACGGGGGTAACGCCAAATCGCCCACTGGCAACCTGCTTGATGCCGCTATTGCCTTCGTTGGTCATCCGGCCAATCTCTTCACCGCCCTCACCGCTGTTGCTCAACCCACCCAGACGCGTCATCGCGACGGCCAGTGTCTCATGCGCCTCCGGCGAGAGCGCGCCTAGCGACATGGCAGCGGTGGAGAAGCGTTTGACAATGCTTTCCAGGGGCTCGACTTCATCGAGCGGAATAGGACGGCGATCGGAACACATCTCCAACAAGTCGCGCGGCTCGATGGGCTGTTCAGGATGCTGATAGAGGGCGGCAAATTCATCTCGGTACACGCGATAGGCTTCGGCAAAATGTCCGTTGACCGTCCAGGCGCGGGTACGGATCACGCCCAGGCCGGCGCGCACCTCGCGCTCGCCAGTGTACTCAATGACTCCTTCCATTCGCACGGCCTTTTGGAGAGCATGCACGGCTTTCTGCGAATAGCCATGCACCTCGCCGCCGGCGCGCTCTTTGTAGAAGCCCGGATGATCCAACTTGATCGCGGATTTCGGATTGCCGATTGCCGATTGCCCTTCGGCAGCCAGTTGTATGTCGTCTGCGCTCTGTCCTCTGCGCCCTGCCGTCTGTTGTCTGTGTTCTGTTGTCTGTTGCGTGTGCTCTGTCGTCTGATAGGCAGTTGCATGCCAGGCCAGCACATCGGTGGCAATCTCGACATAGCCAATCCCGCCAACGCGCGAGGGTGTGCCGGTGAAGCACTGGTCGATTAATTCTTGACTTAGACCAATAGCCTCGAAAATTTGCGCCCCGCAATAGCTGTCCACCGAGGAGATGCCCATCTTGGACATGATCTTGAGCAAGCCCTTTTCGGCAGCTTTGATGTAGTTTTGCACGACCGCGTTTTCATCCAGGGTCTTATCGCGGACGCGCCCGCGTTGTACGGCTTCGCGCGCCGTATCCAAGGCCAGGTAGGGATTGACTGCTGCTGCGCCGTAGCCGATCAAGGTAGCAAAGTGGTGCGTCTCGCGCGCCTCGCCGGTTTCACTGATGATGCTGCACTGCATACGCAGTTGCCGGCGGATCAGGTGGAAGTGCACTGCACCGACGGCCAGCAGGGCCGGAATGACAGCGCGCTGCGGGCCGGCTTTGCGATCGCTGAGGATGAGAATCGTCGCGCCGACACGCACAGCGCGCTCGGCCTCTTCGCACAGCCGGCGCACAGCTTTCTCCAGGCCGGCTGTGCCATCGGCCACGCTGAACGTGGCGTCGAGCACCACCGACTGGAAGGCGCTGTCATCCAGATTTTGAATTGCTTTCAGCTCTTCGTTGCGCAGAATGGGGCTGTTGATGCGCACCAGGTGGGCCAAGTCTTCCGTTTCATCCAGGATGTTGCCGCGCGCGCCCAACAACATGCGCAAGGACATTACCTGATCCTCGCGCAGGTGATCGATCGGTGGGTTTGTGACTTCGGCAAAACGCTGCTTGAAGTAATTGAACAGTGGACGATGCTTGGGCGATAGCACTGCATGGGGTGTGTCGTCGCCCATTGAACCGATCGGCTCGGCGCCATCCTCGTACATGGTCTTGACGATCAGGGTTAGTTCCTCGCTGGTCCAGCCAAACTGGGCCTGCTTGACCAGCAAGGCTTCAGAGTTGACCGCCGGCTGTTCCAGCGTGAGATTGGCAACCTCTTCCAGGCGCACGCGCTGACGAGCAGCCACCTCGCGATAGGGTTTGCGAGTAGACAGCTCTTTGAGGATTTCGTCATTGGTGAGCAAGCGGCGCGCTTGCAGGTCGGCGCAGATCATCGTGCCGGGGCCGAGCTTGCCACTGGCGATGATCTTTTCGGGATCAACATCGAGCGCGCCGATCTCACTGCCGGCATACACGATGCCATCGCTGGTGTGGATATAGCGGGCCGGCCGCAAGCCATTGCGGTCGAGGGTCATGCCCACCCGCACGCCGTCGGTGAACACAATGCTGGCCGGGCCATCCCACGGTTCCATCAACGCAGCGTGATAGCGGAAGAAGCCTTTGACGGCCGGCGGCATGTCGGGGTCCTTTTCCCAGGCCTGAGGGATCATCATCTTGATCGCATGGGTGATGTCTCGGCCAGCCAGGGTTAACAGCTCCAGCACGTTGTCGAACATACCGCTATCGCTGCTGGCTTCGTCAATGATCGGCTTCAGGTCTTCGATGTCGCTGCCCCACACCAGCGAATCCAACAACGGCTCGCGCGCCTTCATCCAGTTGATGTTGCCTTGCAGTGTGTTGATCTCGCCATTGTGGCACATGAAGCGGAACGGTTGTGCGCGCTCCCATGTGGGCAGCGTGTTGGTGGAATAACGCTGGTGGAACAATACGTGCGACACCTTGAAATCGGGGTCGTTCAGATCGAGATAGAAACGGCGTAACTGAGGAGCAGATACCAGCGCTTTGTAGGTCACCGTCCGACACGACATCGAGGGGATGTAAAAGCCGGGCAACGAGGCGTGCCGCTTGGCGCCGGTCTCGTGAAAGATGCGATTTTGGATGCGCGAGCGCACGAGAAACAAGAACTGATCGAACTCCAGCTCGCTGCGGATGGAGCTAGGCCGCTCGATTAACACCTGCTGAATGTCGGGCAGGGTTTCGAAGGCGCGTTTGCCGAGCACGTTCGGTTCATGCACGACCGTGCGCCAGGTCAGCACTTCTAAGCTGTGGCGCTGCATTTCATCGGCAATAATGGCGCGGGCTTGCGCATTGAGGGCATTTTCGCGTGGCAGGAACAACATACCCAGCGCCACATCGCCGGGCCGGTGCGCGCGCTGGCCAATGCGCTCCAGTTCGCGGTTGATGAGTGTGTGGGGAATCGAACACAAGATGCCGGCGCCGTCTCCGCTCTTGCCATCGGCATCAAATGCCCCACGATGTGCCAAGCGCTCTAGACATTTCAAGCCGTCATCTAGGATTTTGTGCGTGGCGCGCCCTGAGAGGTCGGCCACAAAGCCGATGCCACAAGCGTCGTGTTCGAAACGCGAATCGTAGAGCGGCACATGGCTAGCCAGGTGTCGCAGGCCGGCCTGCAACGCGATTGCGCTGCGTGCTTCCCGATATGAGCTGTTCATTTCTTTTGCACCCTTCCTGGGGCCTTTACGAACATCAACTAGCATCAACTAGCCGGTCAAGCGTGTATGCTTACCGACAAATCATCTGGATATTAAGCCGAGAAGGATATGCAAAGGAAGAGGATTGTCAAGAGACCAAAACAAGCGATCCACGCGGGCGGAGAGCAGTCTAAGGCGACTTCATCAACCGGTGGTGCGCGTGGTGAATCGAACAGGCGGCCCTCTCGGATTGCGGGCTGGCTATAATGGCAAAAACATTGCGCCGGCAGGCGCGCCTTGCGTGGCCTGCCGGACGGTGAGAGGACCATACAGCGATGGCTGACCTGTTCGACAAAATTGCAACCGACCCTTCGATGCAGGCCGTGCGCATGGGCAAAGAGACCGGCATCTACCCTTATTTCAAACCGTTGTCCGAGACTGAGGGTACTGAAGTCGTGATTGACGGACGACGGCTGATCATGATCGGCTCCAACAATTACCTGGGGTTGACGACTCACCCCAAGGTGCGCGAGGCAGCCATTGAGGCGACGCGC
>JANWVJ010000214.1 GCA_025056895.1 Thermoflexales bacterium | reverse complement strand
CGCCGACATACGGCCGCAGCGGCGTAGGAATACGAATGGTGACCATGCGCAGAAGGATACCTTAAACCTCGAGTCGGCAGCGCACGGGGCGCGCGGGCGCCGCACGATTCACTGCCGGTTATGGCGCAGTGCAGTTGGTCACGACTGGCCGGCGGGGCGCGCCTCGGTGCGTGATGGGCGGCGCGGGACGTTGACGCGGGCTGTGATGGTTGTTCCTTGCCCCGGCGCGCTGGCAATAGTCAGCGTGCCGCCAATCTTTTCAACACGCTCGCGCATGGACTTCAGACCGAGATGGCCGGGAAAATCGCTCTCCACATCGAAGCCGATGCCGTTGTCTTGGATTTCCAGCCAGATGCTGTGTTCGTCCATCGTCAGACGCAGGTGCACACGGCTGGCCTTCGCGTGTTTGACGATGTTGTGCAGCGCCTCTTGGGTCAGGCGATAGAGCGCCTCTTTGTACTCAAAGGGCAGGGGCGGCTCATCACACAAGTCGGTCTCTACCACGATCCCATAACGCGCTTGGGTTGACGCGCTTTGTTTGGACAAGGCGGCAACCAAGCCTTCGTTTTGCAGTGATTCGGGGCGCAGCTCGAAGATCAAGGCGCGCATCTCGGCCAAGCCAGCTTCGGCCAGTTGCAATACGTAGTCCAGTGGCTGAGTCAGCTTGTCCTTCCATGAATCGGCGGGCCGCTCAGGCGTCGCATCGAGCAAGCGGCGCACGGTGCGTGCCCCTAATGCGATGCCATACAGCGCCTGGGATACCGAGTCGTGTAGCTCGCGCGCCAAACGTTGCCGCTCTTGCAATGCGGCCAATTGCTGAGACTGCTGATATAAACGGGCGTTCTCGATGGCGATCGCAGCCTGATTGGCGATAGCCAGGGCCAGCGAAGCGTGTTGGGCCGTGTAATAGCCGGCTTGGCTGGAGTCCAGACTGAGCAAACCGATCGGACGCTCTTGCACAATCAACGGAACTCCCATCCAGCACTGGACATGAGCAAACAACGAGTCCATATACGGGCCGACCGAATCACGGAATGCTCTGGCCAAACGATGATTGCCTCGCACGTCTGAGATGATGACAGGCGCACGCAGACGCAGCACTTCCTCCGCCGCTGACGGCTTGGAGGGGCAAAAGTCCAACATGCGTTCACGTGGGGCCGGCCCACGATAGTCTAGGCAAACCAGTTGTCCTTCCTCGAGGGTAAAAATCGCGCAACTGGTGTAATCGACTACTGACTTGAGGCGGTCTAAGATCAACCCTAGCAACGGCTCCAGTTCGAGGGTGGAGGCAACATCCCGCGAGACTTGCAACAGATTGGATAGTTCGCGCGTGCGTTCGGCGACGCGCCGCTCCAGTTGCCGCTCGCTTTCTTGCAATTTCTCGCGGTTGAACCGGATGCGTTCGAGCATGGTTTGGAAGCCGGTCAACAAACGCCAACCTTCCGTGCCGGAACTGAATTGATCGACCGGCACATCCGGTAAGTCATCCGGGTTGCGGCTGACGTGCTCGAACAATCGAAGCAAGGTTGTGTAGGAACGCGCCGTCGGCAACAAAGTCATGAAAATGGCTACGAAGATCAACACCGCCAGGCCGAGGGTGAGCACGAGGGCATTTTGAAAATAGCTCTGTGTGCGCAGTTCAACGTCGTCCAACGACATGCCGGCGGCAAGATAACCGTTCCACTCTGGGATGCGGATGACGTAGAAAATCTCACGCTGTGACGTATTGTTGACCGGCGCGGGCACATCATATTCAACGTATCCCTCACTGCCGGCGCCGGCGGCCACGCGCATAAACTGGCGAACAATATCAACACCGCTCCCTGTGGACGGATCGAACAGGTTGGCGCCGCTGCCGGACGGCGCCGTGGAGAGCGCCCACACTTCGCCGGCGTCGCTGCCAAGTAAGACGGTGCTGCCGGCTTCGTCGGCATAGATCATCCGCCAGATCATCTCGCGGGCGAGCGTGCGCGCCTGGTCTGGGGAAATTTGGCCGCTACGCTGCTGTTGAAGCGCCGGCTCCAGCGCATTCAGGACAATGTGCGCCAAGCGTTTCACTTCTTGCCGCCGCAGTTCGATCGTGCGATCGGCGTAGCCCCGGGCAAAGAAAATGAACAGCACGGCATAGCCAACCAAGACCAACAACACCGCCACAGACACGCGCACCAGGCTGCTTTCAATCAGGATGAACAGACGGGGTAAGCGGTGAAAGGGCATAATCCTTGGCGCGCATGCGCCAAACAACAAGTTGCTCAGGCGGTTGTTGCGCCTGGGTTGACCAACCCCATACGCACAGCATACAAAGCAGCTTGAGTGCGGCTTTGTACACCGAGCTTGGCCAAGATATTGCTCACATGGGTTTTGACCGTCTTTTCGCCGATGGTCAGCGCAGCCGCAATTTCCTTGTTTGATCGACCTTGGGCCAACAAACGCAGCACTTCAGTTTCTCGTTCGGTCAACGCTTCAGGGCTATCCGGCAAGCGCACTTCACGCATCAAACGCGCTGCTGCGCGCGGAGACAGTTGTACCTGGCCGGCGGCGGCCGCTTTGATTGCGCGGCACAATTCATCCGCCTGCGTGTCTTTCAGCATATAGCCGATTGCGCCGGCCTTCACTGCGCCGATCACCGAAGCATCTTCCAGTACACTGGTCAACGCCAGCACCTCGGTTTCGGGCAATTCACGACGAATGATGGCTGTGGCAGCGATGCCGTCCATCACCGGCATCAGCAAGTCCATCACAACCACGTCGGGCTTCAGCTCGCGCGCTTTTTGGACTGCTTCCGCGCCATCGGCTGCCTCGCCGACAATTTCCAGGTCAGGATCGAGCGAGAGAAACATCCGCAAGCCTTGACGCACTACAGCGTGATCGTCGGCAATCAAAATGCGAATGCTCATGGCGAATTGTCTTCTGATTTCCCACACACACCAGCCGAACAGCCCTCAACGCCGTAGGTCGCGTCCCGCTCGGTCGGCCTAAGTGTGAAAGGCACTTGCGAACACCATGGGATTCCGATCAGGGCGCAGCAAGCAGCCGGCTTGTAGCCAGAATCTGAGTTGGGAATGCACGTATGGCCTTGGCGAACGAGCCGTGCAACCATGCTTGGATAGTGTACGACAGGAAAGATTATAACATTCTGGTACGGGTCTCTCCGTTACTTCGATACTTCTTCCCTAATTTGGCAAAAGCATCTAGCATCTATTGATGTAGACGCCTCATTTGGCCGCACTGCTCACGAGCAATCGATCAACCTGCGCTATCATGCCGGCACAGCAGCCTCGCATGACCGCGTCGAGCGACAGGCCGGCAACTGCGCAAGGGTAGATCAATAGACCGGCCGTTTTGTCGGGTGTCCGACAGTCACAGATCAAGGCTCAGGTGAGGCTTGAACATATACTCTCAAACGCATAGGAATTTGGAAGCGGAATAGACATGTCAGACCTGATCCTGGCACACGATCTCGGAACAACGGGCAACAAAGCTACGCTAATCGACACAACCGGCAAACCGGTCGCAAGCGTGTTTGAAGGCTATGGCACAACCTACCCTCGACCCAACTGGGCAGAACAAGAGGCCGATGACTGGCAGCGTGCGTTGATTCACAGCACCCGCCGCCTACTGGCCCAGGCCGGCATCGCTCCACAGCGAGTCGCCGTAGTGAGCTTCAGCGGTCACATGCAAGGGGCGCTGTTGCTCGATAAAGAAGGTCGGCCCATCCGCCCTGCGGTGATCTGGGCAGATCAGCGCGCAACCGATCAGGCTGCATGGATTGCCGAAGTTGCTGGCGGCGCCGACCACGTTTATCGTCTAACCGGCCATCGCGTGAGCGCGGCGTACACCGCTGCCAAAGTGCTCTGGATCAAGCAACACCAACCGGAAGTTTGGCATCGCGCGCGTTGGGTGTTACAGCCTAAAGACTACGCGGCCTGGTTGCTGACCGGCGTGGTCGCCACCGATTATTCCGATGCATCGGGCACGCAATTGTTTGATCTAGAGCACCGCTGCTGGTCGTTCGACTTGCTCAATGCTCTTGGCTTGCGCGCTGATATCTTTCCGCCGG
>JANWVJ010000213.1 GCA_025056895.1 Thermoflexales bacterium | reverse complement strand
GTTGGCCAAGCCGATTGGGATGATTTCGATGCACAGATAAAACAGGTTGCGGTCGGTCGGGGTAAATCCGCGAAACTCGGCCCAGCGGTCGTGCACGAGCCGATAGAGTCGTTGTAGGCCAAGGAACACGCCGCGATGCTATCACATAACCACTTGTTCGTTAGCTTCCGGGCTTGATGAATTTGAAACATGCTGAATGGTCGGCATACCGAGCAGTGTTACACTCTCGGCAGACTTTTATAGGGTGAAAGGTGAAAGATATGGGTATCCTTGCTTGGATCATCTTTGGGGCGTTGGCCGGTTGGGTGGCCAGCATCGTCGTTGGCAACAATGCTCGCCAGGGATGCTTGATGAACATCATCGTCGGCATCATCGGCGCGTTTATCGGCGGTGTGTTGATGCAGTTGGTCACCGGACGGGGTTTTGATTTTGGTTTTGATATCGCTAGTTTCGTCGTGGCGGTGATTGGGGCGGTGTTGTTGTTGGCCATCACCGGCGCCGGCAGAAGGTGACACACACGGATTCTGTTCTGATTGTTGGTGACGACAACACCGGCGGGGCGTATGTCTTGCGCATCTGCGTTGCAGCAAACCTGCGCGTCCGTTTTGGGCGTTATGCTAATGGCATGCCCATTGCTGTGTCGGCCGGCGAGTACGTTTACGTTGGCTCAGCACGTGCGTCTCTTGGTGCGGCGACTCTAAGCACTCGCCTATTGCGTCACCTAACTCGTTCTGAAGGCCGGCCGCCCCACATCCTGCGCGAGGAAGTGTGGCGCGCGTGCGCGCAAGCCGGCCTCAGTCCTCTTGTCTTCCCGCGTCGCAAAACTCTGTTTTGGAATATCGACTACTTGCTCGACGAGATGGAAGTAGAAGTAGTCGGCGTATGGGTTGCGCGCTCTGCGTGGCAAAATGCCGAATCGTGTCTGGCGCGTGCCATACTGCTTGAGGCAGGGGTTGAGCCACTGGCTCCGCGCCTAGGCGCGCATGATAGCCGCGATTACGCCCATGTGTTGCGTATTCCTGCCCAGGCCGGCTGGTGGCAAATGGTGTGCAGGCGCTTGATGCACGTAATCTCGTCTGCCCAAAACTCCACGTTTAACAACTAACAACCGCGCGTATTTATTTGCAGCCGACAGCACAAACGGCATGTAATGCTGCGTGCAATGGTCTGTGCTGCTCGCCCTAAAGCCGGCCTTGGGCGGCTGATTACGTCCTCGCTTTAGCTTCAAGCAGCTAGAGACAACCACTGTCTGCCTTCCGACTGTTTCTGTTGCCAGGCCTCTTCCAGACGCGCGTCACATCCTGCCGTCCATCTCCAACAGTGTCTTCTACACTGCCATCAACTGGGTGAAGAAACAGTTTCACCTGACTGCACTTTCTCCTCAGCATGTCCCACATCAAAGATCGGCACACGGGTGTCCATTCGTGGCCTGGCCTGGCGCGGAGGCAGCCAGGTCGTCGTTAACTTTGACTACCCCTTCATTCTCAGTCTGGACGACTTGCCGATCCCTGCGCATCATCTGGCTCCCGCTTGATAAGTATTGCATCCCGATGATCAAAGGCCTGTACACGTTCATCGTCACAAGCCGAGGGTTGTGCGCCCCCCGTAGCTACGTCATATCGCTTTGCCAGGCGAGACTGTCGAAACGATCCAGCAAACAATTCGTCTCTCTAAAGAATTGCCGTTGGATATCGCTTTGTTCTATGTTGCTGCCCCCTGCTTTTCTTTCAAGTGTTGGAAAGTAACCTGTTCCGCCCCAGCGCGCACTGGAAGAAGTTGACATAGAGCCGTGCACAGTGTTAGATCACCCTGGCCTAACAGCAAAGGTGCTAGAATGTTGCCAGAAGCGTGCTTTTCGTGAATAGGATTTTCGTCCTAGTCTAATCGTGGCTTATCTAAAGAGTGTCAATAGTTTGTCGGTTGTGTGCTCTGCAGTTGAGATGGCACTGGCAACACTCATAATCGGGCAGAGAGCCCCCCAAAATGCAGGCCGTCAAGCGTATCGACGCGATCCAGCTCAAACGATCTCAACAAGTAAATGAATCTTAACCTAATTCTAAGGAGGAAAGAATGTCTATTCAGTCAATTTACTTGCTGCACCAACAGGAACCGGACGCCGCGATTAAACGTGGTCTGACCCAAGCAGGCTCTGAGATAATCTATACGCACAATTTCAGTGAGACGCTCGATCATCTACCCGTCCTGCACGGTGGAAACTTGGCTGCTCACGAAGACTACGTCCCAACTATCCTGGTCGCCGAACTGCAAGCCGGCGCACTGGCTTTGTTGAGCATTCTGCACGAGCGCATGCGCGCCGCCGACAGCCAAGCTGTTCTGCCTCCTACCTTGGTCTTTGACCGTGAGGGCAAAGATATCTATGCTCCCATCAAGGCATTGCGCCTGGGCGTGCAGGAATACTTGCTTGCCAGTGATCCTGATATTGATCGTGAATTCAGCGCCCAACTTCTGGTAGAGCGCGTTGTAGCCGAACGTGAACAACGATTTGTGTCACGCCAGAGTGCCTCCCAGCCGTTTGTCGTGCGCCCGTCGGCCCGGCCAAACGACCAAACTCCGATCCGCCAAAAGATCGAATGGGAGCCGATTGGCCGCGTGATTCGCGTCGAAGGCAAGTACATTCATCTTAGCCCGATCGAGGCACGCATATTCAGCCTACTGTTCCAGAACATGGGTCATACGGTCACGCTTCAAGATTTCATGCGCTATGCCTTGAATAAACCGGACATGCCCATTCGCGAGGCTGTTCAGCAGTTGCGACCCCACATGATGCGGCTGCGCCGCAAGCTGGCCGTACAGCCTGACTTGGCTAGCCGGATTGTGAACATGCGTGGCACCGGCTACATATTTACTGTTTAGCCGCCGTCTGGTGAGGGCATCGTTGCCCGCCTGTTTGATTGTTGGTCGATGGGACGGCGAACGGATGATAGTGACCAATCAAATCATTCGCCGCCTGGCGCATATGGTGTTGGCGCTGTGCTGGTGTGTGGTAGTCCTATGCGCGGCGCCTTTCTGTACCGCACGATCCGCTTATCGGATCTTAGCCCAAGAGACCGATTCAGTCTGGGGGCCAGCGGTCAACTTGTCGTCCTCTGGAACTGCCACTGCTCCTGGCGTCGTTGCAGCCCCTGATGGCGTCCTCTATGCATGGTGGTGGGATGCCATCGATGGTGCTAAATACGCCAGTCGGTCTGTGACAGACACTGTGTGGTCGCCCCCACGCCCCTTGCCGTTTGTCTTTGGGGCGCGGGATGAAGAACCATCGCGCACTGGTGGTCCGCCCCGCATTGTGCTGAGCGAGCCACGCGCTATGCGCCTATATGCTGGTGCACAGGGTGCATTGAGCGTCGTTTGGCAGAACAGTGTGGGCGCTCTCTTTAACGCTGCCCTGGTTGGAGGCCGCTGGACAAATCCGACTCTGATTGCGGATTTATCCGGAGCGTTTGACGCGATTGTCTCCTCAAGTCAGGCTCTTCATCTGGTATATGTTGCGCCCGCCGCGCGCGTGGGATTTCCAGCGGGCATCTATCATGTTGTGCGCACGGTGAGGGGTTGGAGCAGGCCACACTTGACGTACCCCTCACTCTACTTTCGCAGCGTGCAAGAGCCCACACTCAATATCAGCGTCGCCAGCCGCGATGATCGCCACATCGTGATTGTGTGGGACGACCCGATGTTAGGCCGTAGCGTGTTCACTCATTCATCAGATGGGGGGGAGACGTGGAGCCAAGCAGCGCCTTTGGCTGAATCACCGACTGCTCTAACCGTGCAAGGAGCGGCAGCATTTGCACCGAATGGCGAAGCAATGCTTGTATGGCGTGATCCAACTGTCTCTACGTGTCGTATCTTTCAACGCCGCGCTTCGGCACAACTGTCAGGGTGGAGCAGCCCTCACATCGTTCTCGGCGACATTAGTCTGTGCCCTGACCGGTGGTCTTTTATGCCGGCTTCCGATGGGCGATTATGGATGATCGGCGCGTCAACGCCGGTTGCAACGGGAAGCGTTGGCGCAGACTTGCCTGTAAATATCGCCAATCGCATTGTGTTGGCGGCTTGGGACGGCCAGCAATGGTCGTCGATTGTGTTGTCCGGCCCACGTGTGGTCGATGCAGCCGCTGGCGGTTTGCGTGAGTTGAGTTGTTTGACAGCGGC
>JANWVJ010000212.1 GCA_025056895.1 Thermoflexales bacterium | reverse complement strand
TCTTCCCAGGAATTGCTGCCGCGCGAGGAATAGCGAAACTTGCCGCCATTCACTGCGGATTCGTCGGTCGCCGGCATGACGGCAACGAACGGCGGCAACAATCCCAGTCCAATGTGTAAGTCGGCTACTTCGGGCAGCCCGTTGCGCACCCAGTTGCCGTAGCCGTCTGTGCCGCGCATCAGATAAATGACTGGATAAGCATAGCGTTTGCCGTCGTAACAGGGGGGCAGATACACGTGCACGGGCAAGTTGACGCCCAACACCTTGCTGGCAATCGTTTCAGTAACCAACCGGCCGCTCAGTGAGCCGCAGGCGATCGGGGTCGGCTCGGCGAGCACCCGTTCTATATCCGCAGCGCCGAGCAAGGCCGGCGAAGGCGCTGTGGGCACCATCGGCGGCGGCGCAAGCGGAGACAGAAAAGCGTGTGCCGTGGCGCGCTCCGCCGATGTGTCGATGCGAACGGGCATCGGTTCACCTTGACCGATGACGTTGCTGCTGGCCGGCGAGGGGCTGTGCAACAAGACATAGACGACATCCAAAATCAGCAAGCCGGTTAACAGCACAATGACCGGCGAGCGAAGTGAGCGAGCAACTTGTGCGCGAACGTGGGCCAACTGACCGGTCGCGCACCGATCGATCGATGTGGAAGAGGAGATGCTCTGCGACAACTTCAAAGCCAGCTTTCCTTTCTGCCCATGGGTTCGGGGTGACCTAAATGGAGGGAGGATGAGGCGATGTCAACTCGATGGCGTGTGCTCGGCCAGACGTCTCCATCTGGGGGAGAGGGCGCGCGCTTGGCGGTCAGCGCGAAAAGAACTGCGAACAAGCGGCCCGCTTTCTACCCATTTGAACCCCATCGCCTGACCGACTTTACGGAACTCGACGAATTCTTCAGGGGTGTAGTATCGCTCGATCGGCAAATGTTGCTTGCTGGGTTGGAGATACTGACCGATGGTTAAGATATCAACATCGATGCTGCGCAGGTCGCGCATCACCTCCAGCACTTCCTCACGTGTCTCGCCCAAGCCCACCATCAAGCCGGACTTGGTCACTGCGTCGGGTTGCAGTCGTTTGGCGTTCTCCAAGGTCCTCAATGCCCATTCGTATCGGTCTTGTGGTTGAACTTTTTTGAACAAGCGCGGCACTGTTTCGACGTTGTGGTTCAAGATGTCTGGCTGTTCACGCATAACGATCTCCAACGCGCCGAGGGAACCTTTGAAGTCGGGGATCAACACTTCGATGGTGCAATCAGGCTTGACATGGTGGATGCGACGAATGCAGAGAGCAAAAATGGGAGCGCCGCCATCGGGTCGTTCATCACGATTGACAGAAGTGATGACCACGTGTTTCAGGCCCATCGCCACAACCGCCTGGGCCACGCGCAGCGGCTCGGCCCAATCGATAGGATTGGGCATACCTGTTTTCACATCGCAGAAGCCGCATGAGCGGGTGCACACATCGCCCAAGATGAGAAATGTGGCCGTTCCTTCACCCCAGCATTCGGCCATGTTTGGGCAGTTGGCCTCTTCACAAATGGTGTGCAAGGCCTTGCTGCGCATTAGGCGCTTGAGCGCGTGATAGGTTTCGCCGGAAGGCGCGCGCACTTTGATCCAATCAGGCCGGCGCTGAGGAGTAGAGGGATCACCCCCCGATGCGCGGGTAACAATGTCACTGGCAGGAATCATTTTGTCCATCTTCATCAAACTAGGCTGTATTCTACTTTGGCACAGCCGGCCTCAGCTTCCGGCGCACCATCCCACCCAAAACAGCAAATTCACGAACGCCCAACACCCATGCGCATACAAAGTAGGCCACTGCGCCTGCACAGGCAGCGCCAAGCGCAACCCCGACATGGGCTGTAAAGTTGGCCGTGCCCAAGCCTGCCTCGATTGTGCTCATTGCGCCCCAGGCTACCCCAGCCATCACAGCCGACGCGAAGCACACTTTCACCATTAGCGGCACAAGGGCATGACCGGTTAGCCGGCCGATCTTGCGAAACAAGAAAAGCGCCATGAGCACGGCGTCGAGGCCGGTCTTGAGTGAATTTGCCAGCACCAGATCGACCAGGGTGAAGGGGCGCAATCCGCTTTGCGCTAACGCAGCCAACGCCGCCACCAAAGCCAGGTAAGACAACGTGGAGACTAAGCCGATTAAGGTGGGGGTGCGCGTGTCACGCCGCGCATAAAAGGCGTAAATCAACGGCTGATCGATCGCAGCAAATAACAGGCCCGGCGCGGCGGCGCGCAGCGTCGCCGCCGTGTAGAGCGTGCTCTCGGCCGTGAATGCGCCACGTTCAAACAGAGCAGCCACAATCGGGCGCGCCAACACAAACACACCCACCGATGCCGGCACGATCAACACGCCCACCAGCCGCAAGCCGTGCGCCAGAGTAGCTTTGAATTCGTCTGGCGTCGGTTGAACTGCCTGGGCAGACAAAGCCGGCAGAATCGCAGCCGACACCGCCACGGCGATCATCCCTAGTGGAAATTGAATGACCTGGGCGGCATAGCGCATCGTAGCCGGCCCCTCTGCACTGATCTGGCCGGCTGCAATATAGCTCACCTGCACGGCCAATTGCGCCAAGGCCAAGCCGCCGGCCACCGGTAAAAACAAACGCACAACTTGGGACACGCCGGGATGGCGCCAGTTCAGGGATAAGCGGATCGGAACGCCGCGCAAGCCCGGCCACTGCATGGCCACTTGCACGACACTGCCGGCCAGCATCCCCACCGCCAGCGCCGCCACGTGCAGACGCCCTTCGAGCATCACCACACACACAATCATCGTGAGGTTGAAGGTTGTGGCTGTGAATGCCGTGATGGTGAACTTGCGTCGGGCAAACAACGCGGCCGTCAGAATGCCGCTGAGGTTCAAAAATGCAATGGTCGGGATTGTGATGTGCAAGAGAGCAGTGACTAAAGCAGGATCTTGTCCTGGCCCGCTGCCCACGAATTCGGCATACAGACCGGCCAGCGCCCATAACCCAACGACGAGCACGGCCAAGCCGACCCCGGCCAGGCCCAGCAACGCTCCTAATAGGCGCCCAAACTCGGCCATTTTGGCCGGATTGCGTTCATCCTCGATCAACGCGGAGAAGGTCGGCACCAAGGCCGAGCTGATCATGCCGCCGGCCAGCAAGTCATAGAACTGGGTCGGCAGATTGGAGGCCAGTTCAAACGCACTGGCTGCCGGTCCGTTGCCGAAGAAATAAGACTTGACCACCTCGCGCGCCAAGCCGACGATGCGGCTGCTGAGGTTGCCGATGGAGGTAATCGTTGCAGCGCGGGCAATCGAACTCGGCGTGTCCGGGGCAAGCGCCGGGCTGGAGTCGGTCAGTGACATGGAAGTTCATTGTAATGCGGCGGCAAATCGACCTCTTGCTGTCAGATTGCGCGCAGATACACGCGCACACCGTGGCGCGCGCCGCGGTGTGCGCGCATGGCCGGCCAGTCGGGCGCAACGGGAGATGAACTGCTTGTCGAGGCAATCAACAGTAGGATATAGTGCGTTTCACATTTCTCAGGAAGGCAAATAGATATGCGGATTGCTCGTACCCTCGCCCTGTTGCTTGTCACAGTGCTTGCTTCAAGCATCAGCGCCACTTGGCGCGCCGAGGCGCAATCCTCTGTTGCAGCGATCACTGCCGACCCCATCACCGTGATGGCTGCGCGAGGAGCAATCGAAACGCGCACCGTCTTGTTGCGCGCGAGTGAACCGCTGACAAGAGTACAGATGGTGACGCTCGATCTGACGAATGCCGACGGCTCGACTGTGTTGCCGGCGGGAGCCATTCGCGTCGCGCTTCCTCCCGACGAGATCGGCAGCAATGGCTTGCTGACAGTGCCGATCACCTTTGACCTGAGCAATGTCCCCAGCGGTGAATTCAAAGGCGCACTCATCGTCAGCGCAGCAGAGAACATGGTCAGCGTGCCGGTATCGGTCACAGTCAAGGACCCGCCGGCGCTGCCGTTCGCAGTGTTGTTCGTTGGCGTGGCGCTGGGCTGGGCAGCATCGTGGTACCGCTCGCGGGGCAGACCGCGTGACAATGCGCTGGTGAAGATCGGACGCTTCCGCGTCCGCCTACAAGCCGAAAATGACCTCGGCGCACCGTTTCGCAAACGGATCGATAGTCTGTTGATCGACGCCGAGGCAATGGTGCGGGCAGAGAAATGGGAC
>JANWVJ010000211.1 GCA_025056895.1 Thermoflexales bacterium | reverse complement strand
ATTCCAGGCTCAGGAGTACTGTGGCAGTGATCGGGGTAGGGGGCGCTGCCATGGTGTGCTTACTGGCAGCGGTGGCGTTGTTGACGCGACCGACTGCTCGGCCCATTGCCGGCGCAGGCGATATCCTGGTCATGACGGCTACTCCTGGACTGCGCACCGAGGCGGATGGGATTAACACCGGCGCCGGGTTGCCGTTTGGGCCGACCCCACCGCAAGCCGGCCAGGTTACGCTGAGTGCGCCGCCTACTCCAACCGATCCCTCCGCTGTTCTCGTCGAGCCAAGTGTGACTTCTGCGCCGCCCACGGCAATTAGTCCGCAATTGCCTCAGGCTGTCCTAAAAGCAGGCAATGAATTTGTCAACGTACGGGCCGGGCCGGCTTTGACATTCAACAAACTGGGCGAGGTCAAACCGGGCCAGCGTGTCACGGTGCGCGGCAAAACCGCCGATGGTCTGTGGTGGCAGATTAGCTGGCCGGATGCCCCGAACGGAACAGGCTGGGTGTATGCAGACTATCTCGATCTGGCCGGCGACGTGAACAATTTGCCGGTTGTGAAGTAACCCTCATCGCTGAGCATCAATTTCTCCGCTTGACGCCGCATGTACTTGCTCTAGATTGCTTCGCACGCCGGCTTCAGCGTCGCTGTTCGACCCGTGTTATCTCGACCGATTTGTGGGCCATAATCCGAGTGAAAGTACACTCTACAACTTGAGCACAAATGTTTGCACTCCAGCTTGCTCCGCCGAGTCACCGTTTGGAACGCGTATCCAGATACAGTGATCTCTTCGCCGGTTGCATCGACCAGGTCTCCGTAAAGCCGGCCAGCGCCCCAAGAAGGTGCGGGCCGAAATTGTATTCAAGGAGTACAAGATGATGCCGACGCGCGTGCTAATTATGGGTGCTGCTGGGCGCGACTTTCACAACTTCAACGTTTGCTTTCGGAATGATCCGCGCTTCGAGGTTGTGGCGTTCACTGCAACGCAAATTCCGAATATTGAAGGCCGTTTGTACCCGCCGGCGCTGGCCGGCCCACGTTACCCTCACGGTATCCCGATCTATGACGAGCGCGAGTTGACACACTTGATCCGCGAGTTGAGCGTCGAGCAAGTGGTGTTTGCCTATAGCGATGTCTCTCATGAATACGTGATGCACAAGGCGTCGGAGGTGCTGGCCGCTGGCGCAGACTTTCGCCTGATCGGACCGACGGCCAGCCAGTTGAAAAGCAACAAGCCGGTGGTGTCGATCGGTGCAGGGCGCACCGGTAGCGGCAAGAGTCAGACCACGCGCCATGTGTGCGATGTGCTCCAACGCCTCGGCAAGCGCGTGGTAGCCGTGCGTCATCCTATGCCTTATGGCGATTTGACCCGTCAGATTGCGCAACGCTTTGCAACACATCCTGATCTGGATGCGCATCGATGCACGATTGAAGAGCGCGAGGAGTACGAGCCGCATCTGGAACGCGGCGTAGTTGTGTATGCCGGCGTGGATTACGAAGCGATTTTGCGCCAGGCCGAACAAGAAGCCGATGTCGTCGTATGGGACGGCGGCAACAACGATTTCCCTTTCTTTGCCTCCGACTTGCACATTGTCGTGCTTGACCCGCATCGAGCCGGCCACGAGTTGACCTATCATCCCGGCGAAACCAACCTGCGCATGGCCGATGTTGTGGTGATCAACAAAGTGGACACGGCCAACTATGAAAACGTGCTGACTGTGCATGCACACGTACAATCGGTCAACCCACGTGCAGTGGTGATCGAAGCGGCATCCCCCTTGTTTGTGGATGAGCCGGAAGCGATTCGAGGCCGGCGCGTATTAGTTATCGAAGATGGCCCGACCCTCACCCATGGGGAAATGGCCTATGGCGCCGGGGTGGTGGCCGCCCAACGCTTCGGCGCCGCTGAGTTAATCGATCCACGTCCTCTTGCCGTCGGCTCAATTCGCCAAACCTTCGAGAAATACCCGCATATCGGTCGCTTGTTGCCGGCCATGGGCTATAGCGCCCAGCAAGTGGCGGAGCTGCAAGAGACGATTCGCCGTTCTAATGCCGAATTGATTCTCGTCGCCACGCCGATTGACTTGCGCCGCTTGGTGCATGTGGAGCAGCCGATGCAGCGTGTACGTTACGAGCTACAGGTGATCGGCGCGCCGACGATTGAGGAGATACTGACGAGGCATTTTGGGCAATAACCGAATAGCCCATCCGCTTGATGTTCTGGATTGGCGACCATGGCTACTTCTTCCTCTCATCTACTGACGAACCGTGCGCCTGCACGCGGGCTGGTGATTGTCAATACAGGCAACGGCAAAGGTAAAACAACCGCTGCGCTAGGAGTACTGTTGCGCGCTTGGGGCCGCGACATGCGGGTTGGTGTGGTTCAGTTTCTGAAGAGCGAACATGCCCGTTTCGGCGAAATTGTGGCCGGCCGGCGCTTGGGCATCGATTGGATCATCACCGGCGACGGTTTCACCTGGACTAGCCGAGATATGAACGAGACGGTTGCGCGCGCTCGACATGGATGGCGACTCGCCCAGGAACGCATCAGTGATGGTCGCTATGACGTCTTGATCCTGGATGAGTTCACCTATGCCTTGCATTACGGTTGGCTGGATACGCACGAGGTCATTGACTGGCTGAAGGCTCACAAGCCGCCGAGCTTGCATTTGATCATCACCGGCCGTTATGCCCCGCCGGCTCTGATCGACTACGCCGACCTGGTGACCGAAATGACCGAGATCAAGCATCCATACAATGACCAGGGTATTCGCGCGCAGCCGGGCATTGAGTTTTGAACGATGTGAGACTGCCGGCAGTAGGCACTCGAAGCGCGCCGGCGCGTTACGCGCTTGCTGCGAGTGTCGCCGGCTGTTCGATTGCGGTGGCCAGTGAATCGCCCCGCCGCACCACGCGCACAACCACCCCTGCTTGGGCTAGGGCACCGACCAGTGGAGCACATGACTGAGATGCTCCAAAGCTGTGCGCATCAACCACAATTGCCATCATGCGTAGGCCGGCCCGCGTCATGTGCTGCGCCATCGCACTCCAGCTCAGATCAGCGGACGGAGAGATGGCAATTACCGTGGCACCGCGAGACAGCGCAGGACTCTCGGCGCGCAACACGCGGTGAAAAGGGACTTCCCCCTCGGCCCGCACCACGCTCAACACTTCCATCAGCTTGTCATACTGCCGCTCACCGCGTTCGGCAGCGAAGGCTTCGCGATGACGCCCATAGGCGATCAATCCTACCGGCCGATCCTGCCGCAAGAAGTGTTTGATGATTGAGGCTGCTATCGAGATGGCATACTCTTGTGTGCTCGCAGGAAGCACGAAAGGCCGGCTGGTCGGTGCAAGCGCGTTGTCTGTATCGGACAGTGCCTCTGCCTCAACATGCACTTCACGCTGTAAGTCCAACAGAATCCACAAGTCTGATAGCGGGTCGAGTTCAAACTCCTTGACCGTGAGCCGCTGACGCTTGATGCTAATCGGCCAGTGGATACGGTTGATCCCGTCGCCGGTCATGTAGTCGCGCACACCGGAAGCATTGGTGGTGACATAGTGCGTGCGACGGCGATGGGTATCGCCGCCCGGCAGATACCCCAGCGGCAACGGAAACTCGCGGAAATCTTCCGTCGCCGGGTGCACGAGAATGGTGTGCGCGCGCTCAATCGCGCGTTCCATCTGATAGATGCCGAGCGGGTCGCCGCTGCGCACAACAACTGGGCCGAGCACGAATCGCCCCCGCTCACGACAGATGGTTTGCACCCGCCAGCCGCGCCACTGCTTGCCGGGAATCAGGCCGATCACTCGGCTGGCCGAGTGATCGGGCAAGGTAGAGAAGTCGCGCACCTCTAGCCACAGTTTGGGGACGATGCTGAGATTGTGCAGCACAAACTGCTCTTCTAGCGTCTGGCCGGCCTGCGCCACACGGGTCAGCGTGCGCCGGCGGAGGCGAATCCAGTTGATCGAAACCCAGCTCCAGATCAGTGATACAACGATCAGAGAAAACAGCGCGCCGGCAAAGCTCCACCAGAGCGAACGTCCGCTGCTTAAAGCGCCGACGATGGTAGCCAGCAACAACAACCAGATGACGCGATAACGGGTCACACGCTTACCCCGTTGGACACAGACTCAACGTCGTGCTGGTTTGGCAGATTTTAAGAATGTTAAAAGCATTACCGCCCCTC
>JANWVJ010000210.1 GCA_025056895.1 Thermoflexales bacterium | reverse complement strand
GGATGCACATGCACTGCGTGGAAACGCGCGTACAGGACTATTGCATCCGGCGTGCTTTTGGCAAAACCATCATCCATCGCATGGCCGATCTCGACGTGCTCGGCCCCGATGTGACCTTGCCTCATTCGGTTTGGATTCGCAGCCCGGCCGATTTGGATCGCCTGGCGGAAACCGGTGCTATCCCCGTGCACAACCCGGCCGCCAATCTCAAGCTGGGCAGCGGCCTGATGGCAATGCGCGAAATGCTCGATCGCGGCGTCACGGTAGCGTTGGGTGTGGACGGCGCGTGCAGCAACGACAACCAGGACATGTTCGACACCATCCGCCTGGCGGCGCTCATCCACAACCTGAAACATCACGAGGCAGCCACGTGGATTTCTGCGCGCGAAGCGGTCGAAGCGGCCACGCTGGGTGGCGCGGCAGCGCTGCTGATGCGCGGCCAACTGGGCCGGCTGAAAGCCGGTTATCTGGCCGACATCACCCTGCTCGACTTGCACAGTCCGGTTTTGTCGCCGATGAACGACGCCTTTGGCGCGCTGGCCTACTGCGAGACCGGCCGTTCGGTGAAGCATGTGATTGTGAACGGCGCGCTGGTGGTGCGCGACGGGCAACTGACGACGCTGGATGTGGACGCCATCACACAGGAGTTCCGCGAGCGGGTCGAGCGACTGCCGTTCCGCCGGCCGGTGGACGCCAAAACGCAGCGTGACGTGGACGACTGCTGGCGCTTCTGGCGCGCCGTGATGGCACAAATTCAAGAAGGAGGTTAGGGAAAGTCATGGCTGGGCAGCGGCATAACGGCAGCCAGTCGCTGCTGCCAAGCGGCCTGTTGACTGAATTCGCACGGCAGCGGGGGAAAGTACAAACAAAAAACAAAAAAGCAGGGGTTCTAAGTAACCCGCTTGCTTTTCTCACAACACCGCTGTCCTCATCAGGTTATCTCGGTTTTCCTCTACTTGGTCAGCTTCAGGTTTGGCCTGTTTCTGACTTTGTTTATGGAAGAAACCTTGACTTCCTCTTCGGTTGTTCTCTTTGGCTGTACTTCAGGCCGTCTTTCAAGCTCTAGGTTAGAGCGTGCCTGACCGCTTGATTTTGCTCAGCCTCGAGCGCGTTATGCCTTTGCTTCGTTTGATCACCTACCGGATGACCGCTCATCTCAGTTTAGGTTGTTCAACTAAAAGCACTGGCTTTCTTGTTGTGAGGTCGCTTGCCGATTCCTCGGAACGCCCTGCTTGATTAAGAGTATATGAAGCGCCGGCGTGAATGTCAAGCCTTTTATGTTGTTCTTAAAGAAAGCAGCCAGGATTCTTACACCCTAGTCTTGCGCGCTTGTCCCTGCTTTCGATGACAGGATGAAAATCCGTTCCTCGCGCTCTGGGTCGTCAACAGGTGTGTTCAGATCCTGGCCGCGCGCAAAATGTGTTACGTGCAAGCCCGCGTCGATGAGGGCAGTCTTTATTTTTGCCAAGTCAAAAACCGTGTTGTAGGCGAATTGCTCAAACCGTTCGTACAGACCATCTGCCGTGCGCAGGAAGCCGGTCATAAAGGTGTATGCACGGTCACTTTGGCCATCGTAGATTCCCCGATCGATAACCACCATATCGTCCATTTCGATGACGCGGATGTTGTTCCAACGCCGCAATCCGCTGCGCGTGTTCAAGTCAAAAATGAACCACCCACCGGGTGCCAGCGCGCGGGACACTGCCCCGAAACAACTGCCCAGCGCCTCGAAACTGGGCAGGTGATTCAACGCGTCATACGTGGACACCACCAGGCCAAACGTATGGTCAACGGCAAAGTTCGATGCATCAGCCTGGATGAAGCGCACTTGACCGGTTGCCAAATAAGGCGCGCAATTCTCGCGCGCTATCTCCAGCATCGCTTCGGACAGATCAATCCCGACAACCCGGTAGCCACGCCGCAGGAAATGAGCTGCCAGTTGGCCGGTTCCACAGCACAGGTCGAGCACAGTTCGATCGGCTTGCCCCGTCGCTGTGCGTTCGTAAAACTCTGCAATTCGTGGGGCATGCTCATTCGCAAACGCCGACCAAAAACGATTGTAGGCGCGTGGGAAAGTACGATTGTACGGTTGCAGCATCTCGATCCTCATAGGTGCGTCACGATACCGAGAAACAGAATAGCGCCGGTCTGGCTATCTTCGATGGCAAAACAAAACGGCCGGTCGGCAACAAAGCGGAAGGGGGGCGGCGCGAGTGACAATGAGCGGCTGAGAACTGCTGCGGTTGCTGCGGCAGCCTCAGCGCCTTCCTCATTCACTTCAACAAACGTCTGGTGCTGCACCAAGCTGATGCGTGCCTTTTCTTCGACAAACATGGCGCTGAAGTCGGCTCGTCCGGTGAAGGCAATTTCCATACCCAGTGCGCCGAGTGACTCGTTGAGCCGCAACGCAGATTCGACTTTGAAACGGGGCAGAACAACATTCCCCTCCCGAGACATCAATAAGCCTGCCCACTTGGCCGATTGTTCTACGCCCAGACTGCGCACAAATGTCCCGATGCGGACTTCCGGGCGCGGCAGCGCAATCACCATGCCGGCCCGCCCCTCGCCATACGGCAGCCGCACGACCTGGGCCTGCTCATCGCTGAAGTAATCGAAGCGTCCACTCTGCTGCATCAACATGGCCGGTTGCGTGGTGCCATCTGCGCGCGTGAACGTCCCCGCCTGGGTCAATTTGGGGTCGAAGGCGCGCATCCAGGCGCCCTTGAAATAGACGGCGTTAAGCAGCACCATCAGCGTCTCAGGCGTTAAGACACCCGGCCCAAGCAATTCTCGGATGCGGCCGCCTGTTTCTTGTGCGGCCCAATCGTTGATGATGGTGACTGCTGAGGTGTCGAACACAACATTCTGAACGGCAGCGCGGTAAATCGTCTCGCTTAGTTGGCGGAACGCCGGCTTCAACTGGGCGCTTTCGGACACCCACACCGAGTTAGCCATCCGAATATCAATGCGTCGGTCAAGCGTCGGCCATGCGCTGAGCAAGCCGGCATAGCTTTGATTGAGTTTGTTCAAGCCATAGCCTTCGATGCCAAGCGCGCGCATTATGGCCTGCTGTGTTTCGCCAGCGGCGCCGTTACATGCCAGCATGAGGGCAATCGCCAGACCAGCCGGCGAGATCACCAGATTGTCCGGCTCGTCCTTTACCAGTTCAGCCAGCAATCGAAACCCGAAGCGATTGATCGCTTTGGCCGGCAACGACGCGGAGGATGCGCTCATAGGCCCTCACTTAAGCATTTCGTGTGACTCATTCTGGTGATCCAACGCCTATCGGCTTCTGCGCTGTTGCAGCAGCCAGGTGTACAGTTCCGGGTCGTTGTACGCGCGGCGCCATCCTTCGTCATGATCGGCGCCCTCATAAATGGTAAAGCGTGGATTGCCACCGCACGCCTGTAGAGCTTTCACCACTCGCTCGGATTGCCGGAAGGGCACGTTCCAATCCTTGGTTCCGTGAAAGACCCAAATCGGGATGTCTTTGAGCGGACAGAGGAGGCGCGGATCAGCGTAGTAGCCGCCCACCACCGGCACGATGGCGGCGAATCGCTCCGGCTGCGCGCGCGCTAGCGCCCATGCGCCGAACCCGCCCAAACTGAGGCCGGTCAGATAGACCCGATCGGGATCGATGGCCAGCCGGGCCTGCAAGTCATCCAACAGAGCGATGATCCCTGGGATGCTGGTGTCCCAGGTAGAGGCAGTAGGCGATTGTGGAGAAAGCACGATGAAAGGGAAATCGGGCTGTTGATC
This sequence comes from Thermoflexales bacterium, assembly GCA_025056895.1. Lineage (GTDB taxonomy): Bacteria > Chloroflexota > Anaerolineae > J036 > Brachytrichaceae > Roseilinea. The sequence continues at coordinate 429 of JANWVJ010000210.1, read as the reverse complement.
GACAATTTGAGGCAAGATGGCATTGCGCACGCGGTTGATGTCGCGTCCGGCCTCACGCGAGCCGTGCAAGAAAACCAACAACGGCCAGCGCACGTTCACATCTTGACCATAAGAGCGCGGCAGAAACAGGAGGTAATTCAAGCGCAGTTTGCGATTGCCCGACTGGGTTTCAAACGTGTAAGCGCGTTGGCCTATGGCGAATGAGTTTTCGGTGCTGGTCATAGCAGATACAGCCGGCCCGGCCGGGGTCATCAGGCAAACCAACAGAATCAATCCGTTGATGATCACGAGGCGACGCACAGGACTCCCCGAGCCGAAAGGATTGCATAGGACTGTCATCTTTTATCGCTTCTGTCCTTGTCTGGTGTACATGCCCTTCGAGGCGATGAACGAGAGGATTTTACAATTGCCTCGGCAACTGCGGGCTTG
>JANWVJ010000020.1 GCA_025056895.1 Thermoflexales bacterium | reverse complement strand
ACAAACGACCTGTATACCGCCGGCACACGGCAGGATATCGTCGTCTTCTAGTTCCTGATCAATTTCAGTAGCCTCTACTTGGGTCGGCACAAAGCCCCATCCTGCCAACCGGTACAACAAAGCATTCAACAAGCCAGGGCCGGGTTTGGCCGGCCGCATAGCGATGCCACGCTGAACGAGCGCAGCGTCGGCTTTGTGCATATAGATTGTGGCTCCGGTTTGCTCCTTCAATGCTTTCAGGCTGCCGGTATGGTCGGCGTGCAGGTGGGTCACGAGAATGTGGCGCAAGTCTGACGGCCGGCGGCCGAGTTTGCCGATTGCCGCCAGGATGCGCGAGGCGCTGCCGGGTAAGCCGCTGTCGATCAACGTGAGCTCACCAGCGTCGATCAAGAAGGCGTTCACCAGGCCAAGGCGGACGCAAGCGATGCTGCGGGTGATGGGTTGTAGAGACATGCTTTGATTGGGCGAACAGTCGCCGAATAAGGCAGCCAGATAAAGCCTGCGCTCGCTCCGGTTCAGGCCGCCTGGCTATGCCTCTGCTGCGGCGCGATACATGGCAATCACTTTCTCCGGCGGGATTTCAGCCAGGATATTGTGGATGTTGCAAAACACATAGCCGTTATCTTGCTTCATATAAGCCACTACCTGGCGAGTCTCCCGCTCAACGTCCTGTACGTTGCCCAACGGCAGGGTTGCCTGCGAGTTGACGCCGCCGCCCCACAGTGCAATCCGGCGGCGCGCTTTGTCTTTCCACTCTTTGTAAGAGTGAGTTCCGGCGCACCATTGCACCGGATTCAGAACGTCGAAGCCGGCTTCGATCATCAGATCGATCAGATCGTAGATCGCCCCGCACGAATGGAGAAAGACTGCTGCTTGGGGCGCAAGCCGATGAAACTCGTCGTTGATGCGTTTGCGATATGGCAGGAATAACTCGCGAAAGACTTTGGGCGAAGCAATCGTGCTGGTTTGTGTGCCCCAGTCATCGGCGGCGGCCATGATGATGTCCACATAGGGCGCGATTTCCGGCAGCAACCGACGGATGTTGCCCAGCGTGTGCTCTACCTCAATCTCGTGCAACGCCCTGACGTAGTCCGGCTCGGTGAGGCACAAAATGGGAAACACGGCCATGCCGCCGTGACTGTGGATCGAGATGTCCGGCGTGATCGATCCCTCGCTCAGGAACACGGCGCGATCGGTAGATTCACGCACGCGCCGGCACAGCTCACGCAAGGCCACGATCTGTTCATCGCGCAAGACGCGCTGCTCCAGCGAGCGTTTGTATTGTTTCAAGTCGTACATCGGCAGCTCGCCGCTCCAGTCAACCGGCTGTCCGCCGTGCTCTTCGTCGAACACGTAGGATGCCGGCGCCATGCGCAAGCGTCGATGTTGCAGAATGCTGCCATCCGGTTGAACCTCGTAAGCGTGGGGGTTACGCACCAGGGCCGGCAAGCGTCCGTTGAAATCGTAGGGGTGCCACAACTCCGGCTGCTCGATAGCGTTGGTGGCGCCGTAGGTCACTACGACACAATCGCATCCCAGCGCGTCGAGCACATCCAAGTCCGGCATGGCCAGCATTTGACCGCTATCGTAGATGCGCGGCAAGCGCGGGGGCAGACCAAGCGCTTGAACCAGCTTGGGGTAGGCAAACGCGCTGATGCCAGTGGACAACATCCCACCCAAATCCTTTGGCAGCCGATCGGGTGTGTGGAATCTCAGCGTAGCCAGCACACGCTCTCGCGAAGTCATTGTGGTCGTCATCTGTTGAACCCGCATCCTGTGCCAGCCGGCTACAGCGCACACGACAGAGCTGCTGGTCGGTTAGTACTGCTCCAAGCGCTCTACATTCAGTACGAACACGGTCGCGCCGCCCACTTCTATGTCGGCTTCCTGCCCACTGCTGATTACGGTCTGGCCTAGCGGCGCCGACAGGTGAACCGGCACTGCCACCGGCACCTTGCGGCGTTGAGTAGCCCGTTTCAAGAGTGTCAGCGCGCGCGGCACCTGTGCATCCTGCAAACCAAGCAGCAGCGTTGCGCTCTTTTGGCGCAACCAGCCGCCTTCGGTCGCGATCCGTGTGACACGCAGGCCGGCTTCAGTCAGCGCTTGAATGACGCCGGTTGCGTCATCGGCATGCACAATAGCCAAAATCAGTTTCAAGTTGCCCTCCTGAAGAAAGTGGGTGATTGCATCATTCTTCCAGCACGATGTGGATGCGCTGCTTGAGCAGCGCGTCATGACCGTCACGGCGATTCCGGCCCCGCTTGGAAAGCCGGCAAGAAAGTTCGGTTGCTGAATACTTCGTACACGTAGGTGAATGCCAGCCGCCGTCCATTGCTATACCCGCCGATCACATAGAACTCGGTGGGCAATGCTGCCACAGCGATCCCGCGCCAATCGCCGATCAACGGGGTTTCGATGGATGTCCAGCGATCCTGTTGCGGATCATAGCGTTCGTTGAAGCCGATAAATCCCGACCAGCCGCCGCCGATGGCATACAGGCTGTTGGCGATGCGAATAATGCCCGGCCCGCCGCGCGGGAGTTGCATTGGCGCGCAAGATGCCCAGCTATTGTCGGCCGGCCGATAGACTTCACACACGGCAAATTCCCGCCCTTCGTCATATCCACCGATCACGTAGATGCGGTCTTCAAATGCCGCTGCGCCGGTGAGGTTGCGCGGTGTTGGCATAGGTGCAATCGCGCGCCACCTGTCACCGGCAATGTCGTACTCAAAACTGTCTATGGTGGCAGCGTTGCCGGCTTTGTCGCCGAATACGTATAACTTGCCGTTCAGGGCGGCCATGCTGTGGCCGGCAACTGCTGACGGCAAAGGGCTAAGCCTTTGCCAGGTGCCGCGCTGGGTATCGAATGCTTCGAGTTGGTTGCCGGCGATGCCTGGGCTTGTTGCGCCGCCGGATACGTAGATCACATTCCCAACGGCCGCCGCTGCCGCATTCCAGGCCGGCGTTGGCTTAGAGGTGTTGAGGGCCGTCCAGGTGTTGTTGAGCGGGTCGAACACCAACACATCCCCTGACGCGACTTGATTGACTTCACCGCCGATGACGTAGATGAGTCCGTTCACCGCGACGGCAGTGCTGCGCGCGCGGGGGGTTGGCAGCGGGCTGCGCAAGTGCCAGCGCGTGGCCTCCCCTGGCGCGAGTAAGTCCTCGCTCAGGCTGGCCGTGTCGATGAGCTCAGCACCATCGTTGCCGGCTGTGCTGTTGACGCCCCGCGCCGGAAGTGAAGCGATACTGCCGGCCACGCTCACCACCACAATCAACGCGATCAGCGCCCGTCGCCATGCGGATAAAGGCGGAAGCGGTTGAGGATTGGGCGCGACCGGCACCGGTGCTATAAGCGACTTTGGCGTCTCGTCGCGGGCTGACTCTGCCAGCGGTGGATTTGAAGGTGCTGTGTTGGCTGTTTGAGCGGCTGATTCAGCTTGGGTTTCTTCCTTCCCAGCGCCCAGAGGGTGCTCTGTGTCGACTGTTTCTGTATATGTGTTGGTGACAGATTCGCCTGTCTGACCGCCGTCGCTGCCTGGAGTTTCTGACGCGCCGTCAGCGGCTGGCATGATCCAACCGTTGCGCACGGCGATCATTGTGACTTCGACGCGCGATTGGGCTTCCAGTTTGATGAAAATGTTACGCAGATGTACCTTGACCGTATTCGGGCTGAGGTGAAGCTGTGCTGCGATTTCTTTGTTGCCCGCCCCTGTAGAGAGCAGTCGAACGACCTCTAGCTCTCGTTCGGTCAGGGGTTCGCCTGGTTCCGCCATACGTGCGAGGATTATAGCGATGGTGGTAACCGGTCTGCCGTATCCGGTTGACGGCGGCACAAATCTATCCTATATGCCTTCACGCTCTGTCGGCGGCGATTGCTTGGGTCAGGCCGGCCTACGTTTGATGCAGAGAGGATTCAACGGTGATGGTGAAGGTGGAAGAAGCGATGTCGAGGCGCGTATCGGCGCGCAGAAAGAGCATACCGCTAGACACGCTGCTGTTGAGCACATCCCGCGCCTCTTCAATGGCGCTGCTTTTTAGGTCGGTCAAGTGGCCGCAACATGCGCGCACCGCTCGACGCAACACAGCCCGTTGTAATCCAGAGGGTAGAGCCTGCCACCGTGTTCGATCCAGAGTGATAGATCGCTGCTGATCCTGGGCCGGTAGTTCGTGATGGGCGATTGCGTTGAACGTTTGCTCTACAGCGTGCTCGATGATTTCCAGATCGCCGGCGGCTAGCTCGGCCAGCCGCGCTAATACGGCGCGTATGGCCGGGTTGTATTGCTCCAAAATCGGCAATAGCTCATGCCGGACGCGATTGCGCGCGTGATCGAGCGTCTCGTTTGTCTGGTCCAGGCGCGGGTGCAGGTCGCGCGCTGTGCAATAGGCCAGTACGTTCCCACGAGTAATCCGCAACAGCGGGCGCACTATCCAGAGGTGGGGGGCGCTTGGGTGGGGGCTAAGCAGTCGCATGCCGCGCAGGCCGGCTATTCCTGCTCCGCGAATCAAGCGCAGCAAAACTGTCTCGGCTTGATCGTCGGCCTGATGTGCGACGGCGATGAGCGGGGCATGGATTGAATCGGCCACGCGGGCCAAGAATTCGTAACGCGCGCGACGGGCGGCGACTTCAATCGACACGCGCTCGGCGGCAGCTCGGCCGGCTACGTCGGCTCGCGCGACGACGCAGGGCGCGCCGTGCGCTTCGGCAAATGCGCGTGTGAATTCGGCATCGGCCTGGCCGGCTTCTCCGCGCAGGCCATGGTCTAAGTGCGCTATACAAGGCGCGAGGCCCAACGGTTCTCGTTGTGAGAGGATGGCGTCTGCCAGACAGAGGGAGTCCGGCCCACCAGACACCGCCAGCACGATTGGAGTGGGCGAGGGGAGGGGCGTATCCTGGTTACGAAAGTAGGCCCGTGCGTCATATATCGCGCGGCGCACGGCCAGCCAAACACGCTGTTGAGGTTGCTGGCGCGTTCCGTCTTGGCCTGCCCCTGGATGGTTGGATTGGTCCTTGGCCACACCTTGTTCCAAGGCGTGATCCGAATACACAGCAAGGTCGGAGCGCAATCAAAGCGCTCGCACATCTCCTGTGACTCGGATCGAGACCGGCACGCCCTCGATCTGATCGGGAATGCGATCTTCTTCGGGAACGTTCTGGCTTACCGCTTGGCGAACGTTGACGATCAAGCAGGGCCTCGGCTCCGGTTGCTGCTCTGCGCTTGCTGCGCTGCCCGAAGTGTTCTCGCCTTTGGATGGTGCAGATGATGGAGGTGGCGTCAGCCCGATGCCCACGCTGACAACGTTCGCTTTGCGAAGCAATGCCGCCTCGTATTTTGCTTTCACCTTGCGCACGTACTCCAGGCTCAATACGATCTCTGGCCTGGGCTTGGGTCTTGGTTTGAAGAGCTGCCTCATAACTCAAATCATACAACCCTTTGCCGGCCAAGCGCGTTCCCTCGAGCAAGTGTGGAGTAGATCATGGTGCGCCGTGCTCAGCTTATGGCGACAGCAAAGGCTTTATTTAGCCGGTGCAGGGCCGGCGGCGGCAGGCCGGCGCCGGCCGAACAAGCTGCGCTCTTCCCATGCTGCCAGCGCCGGCACAGCGATGAAAATCGACGAGTACGTGCCAGCGATTAAACCGACCAACAGCACCGCTACAAACTGGCGGATGCTGTTGCCGCCGAATAGAAGCAGTGCTGTCGTCACAAACACATTTGTCAAGGAGGTGACGATCGAGCGATGTACTGTTTGCACCAGGCTCCGCGCTACGACTTGATGAAAGGGTTCACCGCGATAGCGGGGTAGGTTTTCGCGGATGCGGTCGAACACTACGATGGTGTCCTGGATCGAGAAGCCCACGATGGTAAGCATGGCGGTCAAAAACAGCACGTCCGCTTCCCAGCCGAGAATGGCGCTGAACAAGGCCATCGCGCCGCCGGTGATCAGAATGTCGTGGATGAGCGCAATAATGGCGCACAAGCTGTAGCGGATCGGGTGGGGCATCTTGCGGAACGAATACCAGATGAACAGCAGAATGGCCACTACAGCCGCCAGCACCGCCAACACCGCTGCGCTGGCCACTTCTCGCGCCACTTGGGGACTGACGGAGTCAACGCTGGATTGCGCCCGGTCGAGTGGCCCAACTGTTTCGGCGATCCGCGCAAGCAGTGCTTCGTTGTCGCCGCCGGCCAGGAAGGTGGTGCGCACTTGCCACAGGTTGTCCTCTGGCGCACCCAGCCGTGACACCGACGGATTGCTCAGCCCAAACGAGGTGAAAGCATTGCGCAAGGCATCTTCGGTGACCGGGCTGTTGAACTTCAACACAAACCGGCTGCCCTCGCGGAAATCAACACCCAGCCGCCAGGGGCTATTGGTGGGAGAGGTGACGACGTTATAGAGCATGGCCGCCACGCCGGCCAGGATGATGATCAGTGAGAACGCAAAGTAATAGCGGCGGTTTTGAACGATTGTAAATAACATGGACTTCACCTGAGCTTCGCGCCAAGCGCTGCTAAACTCCCAACAGAGCTTTGCGGCCTTCAAGCGCCTCGCTTTGTTGGTAGAGCACCAAGCGCATCACCGTGCGCGTGACCACCATCGCCGAGAACAGGCTGATCAAAATGCCGAGCGCCAGAGTGATGGCGAAGCCTTTTACGGCGCTGGCGCCAAACGTGTTCCCGAAGAGGAATAGGATGATGCAGATGATCAGCGTGCTGAGATTCGAGTCACGGATCGACAACCAGGCCCGTTGATACGCTGTCTCGACTGCCCCGCGAATGGTGCGCCCGCCGCGCACTTCCTCTCGGAATCGCTCGATGACTAACACGTTGGCATCGACTGCCGAGGCGACAGAGGACAGGAAGCCCACAATCCCCGGCAAGGTGAGTGTGACCGGCAACAAGATGAAGACGGCCATTGTGCTCAGACCGAAGAATGCCAAGCCGATGACACTGATAATGCCGACCACGCGGTAGTACAGCAACATAAACACGATTAGTGCGAGCAGGCCGATGAGGCCGGCGATGATGCTGCGACGCACTGAATCTGCGCCCAGGGTTGCACCAACATCCCGAATGCTTTCGATCTTCAGCGGGACCGGCAGCGAGCCGTAGTTCAGCAAGGTGGCGACTTGGCGTGCCTCGTCGATGGTGTAGTTGCCGCGAATGCTGCCGCCCTCGGACAGCACGTCCTGAATGATGGGGCATGATTGCACGATACCGTCCAGCACAATACACAATGGCTGCTGGATGCGCCGCGAGGTGAACTCGCGGAACGAGGCTTGCGCCTCCGGCTTCACCTGAAACAGCACGACGATCTGGCCGGTGGTGGCGTCGGGTCGGGCGTTGCTCTCCAAAATCTCGCCGGTGAACGCGGTTTGATATACCAACACATTCGTGGGAACTTCGCTGGCTGTGATGGGTCGGCCGATCTGCGAAGTTTGCGGGTAAAGCAATCCCTGATACAGACCGAATGTTGTGGAAATGACCTGGCCGGGTTGGGGCGGGTTGCGCCCGCCGTCCACAAACTCAAGCTGGCCAGTTTTTTGGATCAGGTCAATTGCCAGTTGTGGATCGGTGATGCCCGGCAATTCAACCAGGATGCGCTCGCTACCTTGTATCTGAACGGTCGCTTCGCTCACGCCCAGGCCATTCACTCGACTCTCGATGATCTGACGGGCCGATTCCAGTGAGCCGGTGACCAATTGGCTGCTTTCGAGATTGGCGGCCAGCAGCACTTGCAAGCCACCCTTTAAATCCAGACCTTGCTTGATTTGCAAGTCGCGTGCGCGCGGATCCTGCCAGAAGACCAGGTTCTTCACAAACTCCGGCTTGGGAATGGGAGATACGATGAATGCAGCAAACAGGCCCAGCACGGTGACGATAACTAACGTGATGAGGTTGCGTTCACGCATGGTGTGTTTTCAGCCTGCGCTCCTCAAACAGGGAGCGACTTCAACCGAGTTGCGCAGCTCTTTCCCCGCCGGCGCATAGAGCCAGGGGAACGGCACAGCGGCAGATTATACTACCCCGCGATTGTGATTCACACACACCCACCGCGCAACATCCTCATGATGATCTTTAAGTGCGCACTATGCGCTATCTGCTAGCTTGAAACGTGGATGGACGAATAACAAGGCCGGCGTTGGATCGCCGAATGCCGAGTCCGTATAATCTGCTCTATTGACGCTTTGTCGAGACCCTCTCACGTCAGAGAGACATTCTCTCGGCGAGATAGGGTGTTGGATTTTGTTGATGAGGTGGTTTAACCATGGCTGAGGTAAAACCGGCAGCGCCACAACAGACCGCTGCAACGCAATCAGATGTCGTTGAGTTGGAAAACCGCGTGCGCCAGGCATTGCGCGAGGTGTACGATCCCGAACTGGGCATGAGCGTGATCGAACTGGGCCTGATTCGCAAGTTTGACTGGCAACCGGACAAAGTGGAAGTGACGATGATCCTCACCACGCCGTTTTGCCCGTATGGGCCGGCGTTAATCGAGCAGGTGCGCCAGAAGACGCAAGAAGTCGCCCAGCGCATTGCCACCGTAACGATGGGTTTGGAAATGTGGGAACCGTCGATGATGGAAGATCAGGCGGCAGCGAACTGGGGGTTGTACTACTAAATCAATATCAGTGCGCAACCTGTTCTTGTGCAGAGAGTGTGCCGGCAAGGAAGTTCCCCGCCGCACAAATCAGCAACCCACCCCCAACGCTCAGGCCGGCGCTGAGCAAACCCGACATGAGCAACGGGGCAGCGAAGATGGCGAAGTTCGACACGCTCAGTTGCGCACTGACAAAGCTCTCATAACGCCCCGGTGGCGCGCTTTCCCTGACCAAGCCGAAAGCCGTCACCTGAAACAGACCGCTCGCCAAGCCGCCGATTGCGCCGGCCCACCCGCTCAGAGACAAGTCCTGGGCCACCGCCAACAACAACATCTGCGCGCCGATGCCGGCGCTTCCCAGCGCAAACAGGCGTCGATTCCCAAACCGGCGTGTTAATCGTGGGATGAAAACGCCTGCGCTGGCAAGCGCCAACCAGTAGATGGTGATGTACCAACCATAGGCTGTGTCGCTGGCGTTGAGTTCACGAACCAGCTTCAAGGGAATGAGCGGCGCAGCAGCGTTTAATGCCAGTTGCGCTGCTAGCGTCACCCCTAGGTACCGTGCTGCCGGCGCGTGCCGCAGGATATCACGCATGTCTTTTAGCGCCGACTGGCGGGTGGGCGGCTTGGTCGGCGCGGGGAGCGGCTTCACGGCGGCGAAGATGAAAATCTCGATCACGCCGGCGGCGACTGCCGCGCTGCACGCGACAAAGTAGTTCAGCGGCATACTTAGGTGGTCAAGGATCAATGCCATCACCGGTGTGCCAACTGCCATTGCAAGTCCTAGTCCCGTCCAGCGCCCGCTCATGAGCACAGCAGTGCGCTCGGCCAGAGTCACTTTGGGCAAGAAAGCAAAGAAAGTGACCTGCACGATGCCGATGATGAAGTTGATCGCCAGCGCGGTCAACACCAGCGCTTCGGCCTGGTAACCCGGCAGTAGGAGCGCTGCCGGAATCAACAGCAGGGCAGCACGTGAGAGAAACACCGGCAGGATCAAAGTCCGCATGCCGTTTGGCGCGCGTTGCACATACCAGCGCGCCAGGACACTGGACGCGGTGAGCATTAGCGCTGAGCCGGAGGTCAACATGCCGAGCAGAAACGGCGACGCCCCCAGCCGCGTTGCCAACACCGGCACGTATTGCTGTTGGATGACCACAAACGGCATCACCCACAGCACCTGCAATATGAACAGACGCTCGTTACGGCGAATTTGACGAACAAGCCGTGCTTCTCCGGGCGCGGCAAGGGACAGGTCTGGCATGTAAGGGAACGCAGAAGTGGAATCTCAGGAGCGCTTCAGGATGAACTGCTCGAATGCTTCCGCCGTCCAGGGCAGCGCCGGCTTAAAGAAGTGTTCGTAAATGGCTTGCGCATACACGCGGATTTCGTATTGCGCGTCATCGGCCATGCGCAGATGCAGAAAATGCATCAAGTTGTGCGCATCTACTTTGGCGACCCACGTGTAATACACCGAGAAGCCGGGCAAGAACAGGCGTGCTAATTCACGCGCAACCCCTGCCTCCAGCGCCTGCTTGTACAGGGTGTAACTGCGCTCGTAGTGCTCGGCCAGCACTTCGAACAGCGGCCGGCCTTCCTCGGCGCTCAACTCTCCTAAACTGGCTTGTTTGTTTGAGGGGGATTGCTTGCGCCAAGCAGCCGGCGTGTAGAAGTCATCCTCGTCAAAGGCGACATAGCGCCCCGACTGGGCGTTGAAGCTCCACGTGCGGTGTCGCACCCATTGCCACCATGTGACGACCGGCGCACGAGCGCGGAACTTAAACTCCACCTGCTCAAATGGACTGGTGTGGCGATGCTCCATCAGATAGAACAGCAACTTTTTGTCTTTGTCGCGGCCTTTGCTCTCGCCCAGAAATGACGCGCGCGCCGCATTCACGATCGCCAGGTCATCCCCCATTAAGTCTTGCAACTCGATCCAGCCTTTGTCCAGCACGGCCACCCGTTTTCCGATCAGCTTGGCGCGCAAAGCGGATGCTTCTTCGCCTGTGCTTGTCTCATGCGTCATAGCGGTTGTTTGCTCCTCACGGTGTACGCTATTGTAATGACGAATCGGTGTATTATTTTCCGCCTACATCAACCAGTGTTGGACGCTCTGGGCGTCGTGTAGACGGTCCCAGAGCACAGGTGGAGGTGTTGGATCATGTCTCATGACACCGCGTTGGAGGCATTTGCTGCTGAAGTCAACCGGCCTGAACAGGAGATTGATCTGGCGCGCGCCGCGCTGGTGATGGGCGCCTTTGAGTATCCTGGCTTGCCCGTCGAGCATTATCTGAGGCGTTTAGATGAGCTTGCTGCTGCGGCACAGCCGGCGTTGTCTGCTGCGGACTTGCCCTCGCTGGCGCTGGCCCAGTATCTGTTCAAGCGGTTGGGCTTCACCGGTAACCAGGATGACTATCTCGACCCGCGCAATAGCTTTCTCAATCAGGTCCTGGATCGCCGGCTGGGTATTCCGATCACCCTGTCCCTGTTGTATATCGAAGTGGCCCACCGGATGGGAATCGACGCCGAGGGAGTTGGCCTGCCCGGTCATTTCATCGTCCGTTCGCGCGTCGAGTCGGGCAGCGAAGGCGCCGGCAGCCCTGAACACGGCGCAGAGGTCATTTACCTCGACCCGTTTCACGGCGGCGCGCTGATGGAAGAAGCGGACTGCGCCGAGCGTGTGCGCGCCATCACCGGCGGCAAGCTCCCCTTCAGCCCGCAGTTCCTTTCGCCGGTCGGCGCCCGCTATATCCTGAACCGAATGCTGAACAACCTCAAGAATGCTTACGCCAGCCGTCAGGATTTGCAACGCGCCTTGCGGGTGGTCGAGCGCCTGCTGGTGCTCAACCCGAATGATCCTGAGGAGACGCGCAATCTGGGGTTGCTCCATGCCGGCCTTGGCCATACTCGGCAAGCAATTGCTGCGCTGAGCCGCTATCTGGAATTGCGGCCCGATGCCGCCGACGCGCCGGCCATCCGCGCCCACATCACGGCGCTGGGCGGCCGGCTGGCGCGCTGGAACTGATTCGCCCTTCAGGGTCGGAAGAACCGGCGCTCGCGCTGCGCCGATAGCGCGCTGATCCAGCCGGCGACGCAGTGATCGGTTCGAAACTGGCGCGCCCATGCTGCGCCGCATAGGGATTGCGCCTGGCCGAGGGACGGTCTATTGCAAGGTGCTCATGATCGCCGGCCATCACTCGCTGACCCACTTCAGCAGCGTTTCGGCGTCCTGTAACGTCGGCACGTTGACGACCATGAAGAACTGTTTTAGCTTTTGTCCGAACTCACGCTTGAACGGCTCCAACTCGCGCCAGTCTTCGACGTGGATGAACATCTTCTTGCCGGCTTCTATCGTTTTGTGGTACAGCGGCCACCAGCGCCGGTGGCAAGTGTTCTCGATGCCGGCGCCCGGCGTCCACTGGATCATGCGCAGCTTGGGGATCGACAGCAGCAGCTCGTGGTGCGGAATAGCGCCGGGGCCATCCCAGTGATAGAGAGCATAGGACACCCGCTCGCACATTTCGGTCAGCACCGGCAGCATAAACTCCTTGAACATGGCCGGCGAGATCATGTACGAGAAGTCGCACTGAAACTTGGCCGTGCGCCCAGGCCCCCAAATCCAGAAGATGCTGCCGCCCACTTCATCCCGGATGAGGTCATACAGGATGTCGTAGTAGTGAAAGTACAGATCGGTGATGCGCCGGAGCTGGCGCTGCACCCATGCCGGCCGTTCGACCAAATCGATCAGCAACCGCTCCGCGCCACGCATTGCCTCTAGTGTGTCCAGACCCTCAATCAAGTCAGGGAATTGCACCAGAAACTTGCCTTTGCCCAGGCGCAGTTGTTCATGTGCCAGGCGCAAGCTGAACTGCCAGTAGAAGTTGTTCGGTTCATAGCGCAACGGAATGTCATCCGGCTCGTCGTCGAGCACGAACGGCTTGCACCACACCGTGCCCGGCATGTCCACCCCTTGGCATCCCAGATATAGCGCCAGACAGTTCGGTGCAAGATCGGGCGCGACATTGGGCACTGCCTCGGCCAGGTAATGGGTGTGGATGCACTGGCGCGCAGATAGATTTACCCGATAGTCAAAGTTGCTGACCGAATAATCGGTTACCCAACCTGGCGGCTTGGGCATAGCCGGAATGTGTTCGATCGGCTCGGTGCGCGGGACGGTCAGCGAGAGCGCCGGCCGGCCGATGTCTCCGCCATGCCACCATGTTGTCAATCGGGCTCGCACGTCGTCCATGTCAGGTCGGTAGAGTAGTCCGCCCATAAAACATCCTCCTGTGTGCTGCTATTGCTTGTTCAGTCTGCAACTCAGCAGATTGTCGTTTAATCTGCAAGAATGATGACCGGGCGCTTCCGTACGTTGTTCAACCGGTAAGGGGCAAGGAGGATTTATGCACGCGCGCCAACGCTACTTAGAGACGCTGCTGTTCGACCAACCTGATCGCGTGCCACTCGAACCCGGCTATGGCCGCAAGTCCACTCGCGCGCTCTGGCACCAACAGGGCTTGCCGATCGAGATTGATGATATGCCGCGCATTGCCGAATATGCCTATCGTCTAAATGGCGGCACGCTTGAATGGCCACAGTCCGGCGAAGACTTTCCAGTCAACGTGCGCATGATTCCGGAGTTCGAAGAGAAGATTTTGTGGCGCGGCGAGCGCACTCAGGTTGTGCAGGACTGGAAGGGCAACATCTGCGAAATCTCGAACGAGTACACTCCCGAATATCTGCGCCATGCGATTGATTTTGTCACGCGGCGCTGGATCAAGTGTCCGGTGGAAAGCCGGGCTGACTGGGAGGATATGAAGCGACGGTATCACCCTGATGACCCGGCTCGCTATCCTGCCGACGCAGCCGAGCGCGCTGCTCGGTTGAGAGACCGCACGTGGCCGATTGCTGTGAACATCCCCGGTCCGTTCTGGCAACTGCGTGAATGGTTGGGCTTTGAGAAGTTGTGTCTGTTGTTCAAAGACGATCCGGTCTTGATTCAAGACATGATTTCCTTCTGGACAGATTTTGTGGCGCATGTGCTGGAGAACATGTTCCGTCACATCACGCCAGACGAAGTGCGTCTCTCCGAAGATATGGCCTTCAAGCGTTTCAGCATGATCTCACCGGCCATGGCGCGCGAGTTTTTGTTGCCGGCCTATCGGCGTTGGGGGGAGATCATCCGCGCTGCCGGCGTGCCGATTTACGCCATGGACTCCGATGGCTACATTGGGCAACTTATCCCGATCTGGATGGAGGCCGGCATCCATGTGTGTGACCCAATCGAAGTAGCAGCCGGCAACGACATCGGCGCTTTTCGTCGGCAGTTTGGCCGGCGCATGGCGTACAAAGGTGGTGTGGACAAGCGGCTCATCGCCGCCGGAGGACAAGCACTCGTGGATGAAATCAATCGCCTGAAGCCGCTCATCGACGACGGCGGATATATTCCGAGCTGCGATCACGGTATTCCGCCTGACGTGTCCTGGCCAAACTTTGTGCGCTACACCGGCTTGCTCGCGCGCGCGACAGGGTGGTTGTGAGAAATCATGACGGCAACCGCCAACGTGACCACAACAGCGAACATTTTCTGTCGCCGGCCACTTTTTGGTAGCATACTGTGAACAGACTGCCGTCTGCTAGCTCGACTGTAGATGGATAGCCCAGATCGCCATCCGGCCCGTCGTCGCGGATGATCCAGTCATGATCCCACGTGGCGCCATCATCGTAGCTGAAGGCCACGCGCTGGCCGAAAGGCGCCTGCCGATAGCCGTAGGTCAATACCAACACGCCGGAAGAGTGCCGCAACCCATGCGGAGGTGATCCGTGAAAGCCGAGTGGGCGCGCCGGCGTCCAAGTACGACCGCCATCGTCTGATTCGGTCTGCATCATGCTGAAACTGGGCACGCTGGCCGGCAGCTTCTTCTCGCCGTGATCTTCAACGCGGATCAGGCCGATCAGCCGTCCAGACGGCAATTCAATGGCATGCGGCTCGTGATAGTGAGCCGGATGTGTGCCGGGATGCACTGGAACTTGCCCCAGCATCTGCCACGAGTCGCCGGCATCGTGGCTGGTGGCCGCTGTAATCGCGGCCAGGTTCATGTCATCCCACGTGCCGTAGGGCTTGCCCAGATACAACAACGCACCAGTGCGCAGCAGGATCGGGCCGTGCGGCGCAGACACCGGCGCGCGCGTCGGCGCGTTCCAGGTGTCGCCGCCGTCGTCGCTACGCATGACCCACGAGCCAAGCCATCGTGCAAGCGTCTCGTCGGTCATCTGTTCAAGCGCCGGTTGCCACGAGGCCACCTCCTCGTCGCCCAGCCACTGCCGCAGCCAGTCTTCTTGTGCGTACTCTCTTGTGTTCGATGTAAACCATGTCACCAGCAAGCGCCGGCTGCCTAGGCTGACGATACCGGCATCGCGATCGTCGAGCGGGGTGTTGCCGATGATACGCGGCGGCGACCACGTTTGCCCTTCATCGCGGCTCACGTTCAGCACCGTTTTGCCCCACGGACAGATGTGCTCCGAACGTAGGCCGGAGCTGGCGACTACGAGCGTCCCATCTTCCATGCGCGTTACCGTTGGCCAGCCGAAGTAGCCCAGCCGTTCGCCGGGCAGCCGGCATACGATCCCATGCTCACTCGCTACGTGTTTGCTCATTCAGCTCGTAGGTTAGGCAGACTGATGAAGTGCTTCAAGTGGCGCGGACGATCGCAGTCTAGTCCTTTGCGCACAGCCTGGTAGTAGGCCAGCATGTGCAGCGGTGGCATGTAAAACGGCAATGCCGCGATCTCCGGCAACACAAGGTCGATCTCGGTTTGCGCGCACGATGTGTGCGCGTGCTTTGTATCTTCCTGCGAGGCGCCGGCCGGTAAGATGGCAAGTGTCTGACCGCCTAGTGCGCCTACCTCGTTCAGAACTTGCAGTTCCTCGCGCACCGCGTGTTTCGACACCAATCCCACCACCAAGGTTTGGTCGTCCACCATCGACTGCGGCCCATGCCGAAACTCCAGAAAGTGAAACGGCTCGGCGTTGGTCAGCGACATTTCTTTCATTTTCAACGCCCCTTCGTTTGCCAAGCCATAACGCGCTCCGGAGCCGAGGAAATATACTTGTCGAAATCCGCGCGCCACAACGGCTTGGATCATGCCATCGATGCGCGCCAGATAGGCGGCGGCATGTTGGGCAGCATCGTGCAAGCCGGCCAGTGTGCTCTCATCGCGTCCGGCTACTGCAACCGCACCCAGTGTGGCGATCAACATCGCACTGAACGAGCGGGTCTGCGCCACACTCTTCTCCTCTGCATTTGGGATGGTCAGCGCCAGATCGGCCAGCCGGTGCAGAGAGGAATGCGATGCAACCGTGATGGCCAGTATCACGCTGCCGGCTATCCGCAATTTGCGCACCGCCGCCAGCAGCTCGCTGGTCTCGCCGCTGCGGCTGACGGCAACAACCAGTGGCGCTGTGCCGCGTCCCACGACGCTGTCGTAGTTGAAGAGCACTTCCGAGGCCGGCGCCGCCAGGGCAGGGCGGCCGGTGAGGGCGCGATACGCCGCTGCTGCGCTTAAGCCGAGGTAGTAAGGCGAACCGCACGCGACAAATAATACCGGCCGACCGGTGTGCTGGGCGTAGCCTTCGTCAAGCAAAGGCCGGTTGATCCTCACCGTGTGTATAGCGCTCTGCCAGCTTTCCGCTTGGCTGAAGATTTCGCGCTCAGTGTGCGCGCCCGGTGTAAACGATTCAGGCGTAGAAGTAAAGGTTGAGTTGCTCATTGGGTGTGTTGCTCCTCGCCGGCAGCGATGATTTGACATCTGCGGCTGCGCTCATTTTGCTGTTTTACTGCGCCAGCGCCAGTCGCGCCA
Source organism: Thermoflexales bacterium (assembly GCA_025056895.1). Classification (GTDB taxonomy): domain Bacteria; phylum Chloroflexota; class Anaerolineae; order J036; family Brachytrichaceae; genus Roseilinea. The sequence continues at coordinate 11,728 of JANWVJ010000020.1, read as the reverse complement.
GCACGGGTCGATGATCGGACCCGCCGGCCGACGGCCACACGCGCGTTTCGACAGCCTGGAAATGATCACTGTAGAACACATAGTCGATGCGCGTGAGCAAAGGCACCGGCAAGGTCATACGCGGCAGTCCACGCGGCGCGGCGGTGGGGCTGCTGAAGTCAGGGAAAGTGAAGCCAAAGCCCCAGCCGGTTTCTCGGAACGCATCGCGGTAGCGGGCGGTCACCAGCCGATAATGCGCGCTGCGGTCACTCATGTTGAAATCGCCGGCTAAGATCACCGGTTTGTTTTCCCGCTCGGCCCGCCTCAGGATATCCGCAATGTCGCGCTCGCGCCGGCCGGCGTCGAAGGCTAGGCCGTTTGGCCCACGCACAAATGGAATGTGCGGGTGCACGTTGTACACGGCTACCTCGATGCCGTGGACGGTGACGACGGCACGTTGGTGCCACATCTCTACGCGCCAGTACATGCTGTCGCGCACCGGCGCTTTGCTCAAGATGCCTTGCCCCATAACCGGGTTGATCGGGTGGAGGTGGAGCGCCTGATACGGATATCGATCGCCGAGGTGCGTGCGGAAGACTTGAGCGGCTTCTGGGCTGAGTTCCTGAAGCGCCACGATGTCCGCATCGGCAGCGCGGATCACGTCCAACAGCGGCGTCAACGCCACACGCTCGGCGTGCAAGTTGAACGTCAGCACGGAGAACTGCGGACCGGCGGGCAACGGGGCAGAGCGGGGTAGGAATAACGCGCCATAGCCGGTCACCAAAGTCGCAATGGCCGGGGTGAGGAGCAGCGCCAGTTTCCAACGGCGCGCGCCCAGCCACAGCACTGCCAGAATGAGTGCGGGGAGCAGAAAAGCCGGCAAGAGCGTGTTGAACAGGCCGATCACCGGCAACTCTTCCCCTGCAAGCTGATCCAGCCCCAGCAACGCCGCTGTGCTCAGCCCGTAGCCGGCGGTTAGTATGGCAGACGCCTCTACCCAAGACCGACGACGGGTTCGGAGTGCTCCAGATGGAGCGGTTGGCCGGCTTGTCGTGCTGTGCTCCGAAGCAGATTGATCGTCCATGTGTGAACTGTATACCAGCATCGATCTGTCGCCCCGTCAAACCCGCCTAGGCGCGAAGGATGCCGCAGACGGCGTAGCGCTGCGTTTGAGATATAGTCCTCGACGCTCTTGAGAAATCACATGTTGCCCGCGCTTGAAGTCATCCAGCCCGGCCCATTGACTACGGTGCAAGATTTAGGCCGTCCACACGCGATGGCATACGGTGTGCCGGCCGGTGGGGCAATGGACTCTTTTGCACTTCAAGCGGCGAATCGGCTGGTCGGCAATTCGCCTGATGCCGCTGTGCTTGAGATCACGGCCGGTCAGGCCAGTTTTGTGGCGTTGTCCACTCTATTGGCAGCAATCACCGGCGCCGATTTCCAACCTCGGCTCGATGACCGTCCTGCGCCCATGTGGTCTTCTTTTCTGTTGCGGGCCGGCGCGCAGTTGACGTTTGGCGTGCGGCGCTTCAACTGGGGTGCGCGTGCATATCTGGCGCTGAGAGGCGGGATTGACGTGCCGATCGTCCTCGGCTCGCGCAGCACCGATTTGGCCGGCGGCTTTGGCGGGTTGGCCGGGCGCTCTGTGCAGCCCGCAGACCTCATCGGCGTGTTTGGCGCTGGCGCCTGTGACCGATCGCTACACTGCATCTGGCGTGAAGACATGCGCCCTCCCTATGGCACTCAACCTGTCCTACGAATGGTGCGCGGTCCGCACCTGGATTTCTTCGAGCCGGCCTCACGAGACAGCTTGGTGAACGACATCTGGCGGGTTGGCGTGCAGTCCAATCGCATCGGCTATCGTTTAGAGGGGCCGGCGCCGATTCGCGCTGCCCTGACTACCATCCCTTCGTTCGGTGTGGTCATGGGCGCACTGCAGGTGCCGCCGGATGGCCGCCCTATTCTGCTGATGGCTGACGCACAAACGACCGGCGGCTATCCGATCGTCGGCGTCGTTGTGCGCGCCGACCTGTCTCTGGCAGCGCAACTGTTGCCCGGAGATACCGTGCGCTTTCGTTTTGTCACACAAGAGGAAGCCATCGCCGCCTGGCAACGCACGCGCGACTGGCTGGCGCGTGGGTTAATCGAGCAGGACGATGAACCAACGGAGGCTGCTTTGCGTTGGGCCGGCGCGCTGGAGTAACCCCCTTTGTGGCTGATATGATTGCATCAACATTCTCCGGAGGTGTGGATATGCCGACAACTTCTGAAACATCAGTCGTGTTGCCGCTCGGCGCTCAAGCCCCTGACTTCGCCTTGCTGGACACTGTGTCGGGCAAGACCATGAAGTTGGCCGATCTGCGCTCAAACAAGGCCACCGTCATCTTGTTCATTTGCAATCACTGCCCGTATGTCAAGCATGTTGATCAGGCGTTGGTTGCGTTGGCCCATGATTACATGCCAAAGGGAGTGTCGTTCATCGCGATCAGTTCGAATGATCCGGTGCAATATCCCGAAGATGCACCGGACAAGATGCGCGCCGAAGCGCAGCGTGTGGGGTATCCCTTCCCATACCTGTTCGATGAGACACAGGAAGTGGCGCGCAGGTACGGCGCCGTGTGCACGCCCGACACGTTCATCTTCGACGGCGAGATGAAACTGGCCTATCGCGGTCAGCTCGATGATACGCGCCCGAATAGCGGCCGGCCTGCGACGGCCGCCGACGCGCGCGCGGCGCTCGATGCCATCCTAAGCGGTCAGCCGGTCAATCCGGTCCAGAAGCCCAGCGTTGGGTGCAGCATCAAGTGGAAAGCCTAACGCACGTGGCGTATCTGCCCAGATAGGCGCTTGGCCGGCGCGTTAATGCCATCTCGAGATGGCACCATCGTCAGATGGCACCATCGTCAGATGGCACCATCGTCAGATGGCACCATCGTCAGATGGCACCATCGTCAGGTGGCACTGTCGTCGCACAGCATAGCGCGCCGGCACTTTCTATGCGCCGAAAAGCACTACACTGCGCGGTATGGGCAAGATCAAACAATCCTTCTCCTGGTGGAGTTTCTGTCGCGCAGAACACGACGCACGTCACCTGATGCAGGCAGCCAAGGCCATCGGCTATGTCGCCGTTGAGCTGTTGCCCCGCGACTTGTGGGACACGGCGCGTGAGGTAGGACTGGTCATAGCCAGCCACGCCGGTCACGCCTCGCTGGAAGACGGCCTGAATCGTCGCGAGAACCACAATCGCATCGAGGATGAGATCAATCAGATGCTGGAGCTGGCCGTGCGCTATCAGATTCCGAATCTGATTTGTTTTTCCGGCAATCGCGGCGGCCTAGATGATGAAACCGGCGCGCTCAACACGATTGAAGGCTTGCGTCGGGTTGCGCCAGCGGCTGAAGCAAAAGGTGTCACGCTGGTGTTGGAGCTACTCAACTCCAAAGTCGACCATAGAGATTATCAGTGCGATCACACGGCATGGGGCGCGCGAGTGGTTCGCGCAGTCAACTCCCCGCGTGTTAAGCTCTTGTATGACATTTACCACATGCAGATCATGGAGGGCGATGTCATCCGCACGCTACGCGCCCATATCGATCTGATCGGCCACATTCACACGGCGGGCAATCCCGGCCGTCATGATCTGGACGACGAACAAGAGCTGAACTATGCCGGCATCATGCGCGCGATTGCCGCTATGTCATATGAGGGCTACGTGGGTCAGGAGTTTGTGCCCAAAGGCGATCCGGTGGCGGCCTTGCGCACTGCGCATCAGGTGTGCGATGTAGTAGTGTAAGGAACCTCTGTTGTGCCGCTGCTCAGATGGCGCTGAGCGTAGTCCGGCAATCGCCTAGCGACTGCCCCGAGCCTCGGCCGTTGGCCGGCGCTGTGGAGCGGACGCCGATGCTGTCGATCAGGAAAGGGGAAGATGAGCGAGCGGTATTTTCGCAGTGAAGCGTTCCTGAAAGCGCGCTTCGACACTCTGCATCGACAGTTGGGATTTCGCGCCGCCACCCTGGACGCTTGGCAGGTGTGGCGCCAAGAACTGCGCGCGACCTTGCGACAACTCACCGGTCTGGAGCGCATGGTGCCTGTTGCTCCCCATCCTCGCGTGACCGAGACGGTTCAATGCGAAGGATATCGGCGCGAGCGCGTGGAAATCGACACCGAGCCGGGCGTGACCATGCCGATGTACGTGCTGATTCCAGATGGCTTGCACTGTCCTGCGCCGGCAGTGATTGCCGCTCACGGTCACGACAGCGGCGGCAAAATCTCGCCGGCCGGCGTGATAGACATCCCCGGCGTAGCCGAGCGTGTGCGCACTTACAACTACGACTACGGCGTAAAAGCCGCCCAGCGCGGTTTTGTGCTGTTTTGTCCCGATGCCCGCGGCTTTGGCGAGCGGCGCGAGTCGTTCAGCGCAGGGCCGGATAAACTATTCAACTCATCGTGCGCCCAACTGGCCCACATGGCCATCCCCCTCGGCCTCACGGTTGTCGGGATGTGGGTGTGGGATTTGCAGCGTTTGATTGACTACGCTCAGGCGCGCCCCGAATGCCAAGGTCGAAAAGTCGGAGCGATTGGCTTGTCCGGCGGAGGATTGCAGACCCTGTGGTTGGCTGCGCTCGACGATCGGATTGCTTGTGCCGTTGTCAGCGGTTACTTTTACGGCATGAAGGATTCGTTGTTGGAACTGTCTAACAATTGTGAGTGTAACTATGTGCCGCGTCTATGGGAGAAGATCGATATGGGCGACCTCGGCGCGTTGGTTGCGCCCCGCCCCTTGTTGATTGAAGCCGGCTTGCGCGACCCTTTAAACGGAGCGCGCGGCATCGACAATGTGAAGGAACAAGTTGACATCGCTCGGCGCGCTTATGAACTGGTACACGCTCCGGCAGCAATCGAGCTGTCAACGTTTGATGGTCCACACATGTGGCACGGCGTGCGCGCCTGGTCCTGGCTGGATATGTGGTTGAAAGGGTAGGCCGCCGGCGATAATACCGCCCATGAAAAGCTACCGCAAAGAGTTGTGGTTCAACATCCCCGCCCGGCGGGGCTTTGTCAACATCACGCCGCACGTCGAGCAATGCCTGCACGAGAGCGGTATCCGAGAAGGGTTGGTGCTGGTCAATGCCATGCACATCACGAGCTCGGTGTTCATCAACGATGACGAGAGCGGCCTGCATGCAGATTACGAGCGTTGGTTGGAAAAGCTCGCTCCCCATGAACCGATCTCGCAATATCGGCACAACGACACCGGCGAAGACAATGCAGACGCGCATTTGAAGCGGCAAATCATGGGCCGCGAGGTGGTGGTGGCCGTCACAGAAGGCCGGCTGGATTTCGGGCCGTGGGAACAAATCTTCTACGGAGAATTCGACGGCCGGCGGCGCAAGCGCGTGCTGGTGAAGATCATCGGTGAGTAAGACATGGCGGACTTTGTCGTCTCCAACCTGCTCAATCCGCCCATCCTCTTCTTTTTGCTCGGCGCACTCGCTGTGGCCGTTCAGTCTGATTTGGAGTTGCCGCCGCCCATACCGCGCTTGTTATCGTTGTATTTGTTGTTGGCGATCGGCTTCAAAGGCGGCGTGGCCCTCAGCCAAAACGCCAACGGTCAGGCGGTGTGGGCGTTAGGCGTTGCCATGCTTTTGTCGGCCCTGATGCCCGTGTACATGTTCTGGTTGCTGCGCCGCACACTCGACCGGCCCAATGCAGCGGCGCTAGCAGCCACGTACGCTTCGGTCAGCGCGGTTACGTTTATCACCGCCAGCGCATTCTTAGACCAAATCGGCCAGCGGCACAGTGGCTTCATGGTGGCCGGCTTGGCGCTGATGGAATGGCCGGCCATCATCACCGGTGTGGTGCTGGCCCGCTGGGGCAGAGGCTCGGTTGAAGATGCGTCTGTGCTCTCTGCCGGCCAAGTACTGCGCGAGGCGCTGTTCAACGGTTCGGTGCTCTTGTTGATCGGCAGTTTACTGATCGGCCTGTTGACCGGCCCACGCAGCGCCAACATGCTGAAGCCGTTCACCGAAGGCATTTTCTACGGCGCACTCAGCCTGTTTCTACTCGATATGGGGATTGTGGCCGGCCGCCGCGTACATGCCCTGAAACCGCTTGGGTTTGCGTTGGTTGGGTTTGCTGTTGGCCTGCCGGTGCTGAACGCCGGCCTAGGGCTGGTGCTCGCTCGTCTGCTGAGCCTGGCGCCCGGTGATGCCCTCTTGTTTGTGGTGTTGTGCGCCAGCGCCTCGTATATTGCTGCGCCAGCCGCGATGCGGCATGCCGTGCCGGAGGCCAATCCCGCCGTGTATGTGACGCTGGCATTAGCCGTTACTTTTCCGCTTAACGTTACAGTAGGCATTCCGCTGTACATGAGCATGATTCAACTCTTCTGGTGAGAACAGATGCGCCCAATCAAGCGAGTTGAGATCATCACCGACAGCATCGAGATGACTCAGGTGATCCGCGTGTTAGAACAACAAGGCATCTCTGGGTACACGCTCATCCGCGATGTGATCGGACGGGGCGAACGCGGGATGCGGCTGGGCGACGAGCCGAGCGGTGTTTTTCAGAATAGCTATCTTCTAACGACGTGCGACCCGGAACAAGTTGAGGCGCTGGTAGCGGCCGTGCGGCCAATCCTACAGCGGCGAGGCGGCGTGTGTCTGGTGACCGACAGTTGGTGGGTGCGCCACTAGCGCCAGATCGACTTTCAGGCGCGTCTGTTCTCTGTTGAGCAAAACAATCGATCGGCAAACATGGGTAAAGTCTGTTTGCACTCTCCTTACTCGAACCACAGCGCACTATGGCTGCGTGGCAATTTGCACGCCCATACCACAATCAGCGACGGCGATCGCCCACCGGAACAAGTGATTGCTGCCTATGAGCAGCTTGGCTATCATTTCCTAGCCCTCACCGATCATGATGCCCTGGCGCCGATTCGCGACTACCAGCCGCGCACGCACCTGACGCTGATTCCCGGCGTGGAGGTCAGCGCGCGCGGCCCGCACATTCTCCAGCTCGGCCTAGAAGTCGTTCAAGAGCCGGCAATCGATCGCCAACGTGTGCTGGATGTCATCACTGCCCACAGTGGGCTGGCCATCTTCAATCATCCAAACTGGGAATGGCATTTCAATCACTTCCCCCAGGACTTGATGCACTCTCTTGACGGCGCAACCGGTATTGAAATCTATAACGCCGTGGTCGAGCGGCTGGAAGGTTCAGCCTTGGCCACCGATCGCTGGGACCGTCTGTTATCTCATGACAAGTGGCTATGGGGATTCGCTAACGATGATTCCCACGCGGCGCAAGACGACGGGCGAGCATGGAATATGGTGCAGTGGGAAGTCGGCGCGCCGCTCACTGCCGGCGCCCTGTTGGAAGCGCTGCGGGCAGGGCGGTTCTACGCTTCAACCGGTGTAACCATTCAAACGATCGAGGTGGACGGCCTGACAGTACGTGTGAAGACCTCTGATGCTCAGTGCATTCGTTTCGTGACCCGCTGGGGTGCAGTGGCCCATTGTGTTGAAGCGCCTGTTGCTGAATGGACGGTGCCGGATGTTCCGGATGTGGTGGAAAGCGTCAAGTATGTGCGCGTCGAGTGTTTTGGATTAGGTACCCGCATGGCCTGGGCGCAGCCGATCCAGGTTGTATATCAACCGTGATGGGGTGGGGTATCATCGCCGCCTATGGACATTGAACTCATTCGATCCTTGGTCGAGGCATGGGGTCCGTCGGGTCGTGAAAGCCGCGTTCGCACCGTCATCGAAGGGTATTTATCCGGCTTGGTTGATGAAGTGCGTGTGGATCGTCTGGGCAACTTGATTGCGTTAAAGCGCGCGACGCTCAGACCGCCGGCCGGCGCCGCACCGTTGCGCGTGATGCTCTCAGCCCATATGGATGAAATCGGTTTAGTCGTCTCGCATGTGGACGACAAAGGCTTTATCCGCTTTACCAATGTGGGCTACTTGCCCCCGCAGTCGCTGGTGGGCAACCGCGTCGTGTTTGAGAACGGCGTCGTCGGCGCGATTCAGGTGGAAAAGGGCGTTCGCGCGTGGGAGGGCGCCCTCAAAATGAACAATCTGTTCATCGATGTCGGCGCTAGCGATGCCGCCTCGGCGCCCGTGAAGGTGGGTGATATGGGAGCGTTGGCCGGCAGCTTGGTTTGCCAGGGCGATCGGCTGATTGCCAAGAGCATGGATGATCGTATCGGCTGCGCAGTGATTCTCCAAGCCTTGCGACAACTCAAACGCACCCCGCATGATGTGTATGCTGTGTTCAGCGTGCAGGAGGAGGTTGGGCTGCGTGGTGCGCGCACTTCTGCCTATGCCATCAATCCGGACATCGGCATTGCAATTGATGTCACCCTCACAGGGGATTTCCCAGAGGCAGCGCCGATGTCTGTAGCATTGGGCAAAGGGGCGGCTATCAAAGTTCAGGATTCGTCTGTGATCGCTGACCCACGCTTGCGTGCCCTGATGGTGCAGCGGGCTAAAGAGGCGCGCATCCCTTATCAACTCGAAGTGTTAACCGCCGGCGGCACCGATACGGCAGCTATTCAGATGACCCGCGAAGGTGTGCCGGCCGGTTGCATCTCCATTCCCACCCGCTATGTGCACTCGATCAGCGAGATGGTGGATATCAACGATGTGCAAGCCTGCGCCGACTTACTCACGGCGATTTTGAGCAAGCCGATTGACCTGGGATGAGGGCAGGTCGTGAAGAGATGAGCCTCTGAGAGGGTGAGCGCAACACGGTAAGATGCCTCATCCTCTCAATTCAGTGGCGTCAGCCGGCCGTTCTTAAGCGCTACGCTGTGCAAGATGCGTTTATCGCAATCCCCCGGCTCAATCGTGCTGGCTTTGACGGTGACGTAGGCTTTCAACGGCGTCACCAGTAACTTGCGCACCAGGGTTTCTTCAACCTGGAAGATGCCGGCTGAATTGCTCATCAGCACCTCGATTTCCACCGGCGTCTCCTCGCCGCGCCGGATGTTAACTTCTTCGATGGCCAGTGCAGACACGGCGTGAATGTCCACTTTGCCCAGATCAAAAGGCATGCGTGCGCGTCCTTTCGTCATATCGCTGCCATCGGCCACTGCCACTACTGCACCTTCCATGAACAGGGGAGGGGGGTTCACGTCGTGAGTGTGAATGGCAGATAGGATGAAGTTGTGAATGAGCTGCTGTTGCTCGCGGTCGTCGTATAACAGCGGTAGATAGTCTTCCAGAATCGGTTGCGCCAGCAACATGCCGATCATCTCGTGGCCGGTGCGATGCACTGAATTGCCGATATCGTGCAGCATGATGCCACCCAAAGCCACCGCAAAGCTATCGTCCACCTCGCCGGCCCCCGATACGATGACATCCATGGGCACGTGGGCTTCAGTCAACAACGTCATGATTTGCATGGTGGCAGCCGTGACTACGCGCGCGTGAATGGGGCCGTGGTCGTTGTAATTCAACTTGCCGACCGTAGTGTAGTTGGACAGGTTCCAGTGCGCACCCATGCGTGCGTCATTGCTCAACAGATCGTACAGGCGGGCCGTGCGCGGATAAGAAGCGGTCAGCTCGCGGATCGTCGCATCGGCGCGGCGCGCCAGTTCGGTGTAGTCGTCAGGAAGGCTGATTTTCAGCCGTGCGCCGTTGCCGGCGCGGTCATGGTCATGATGGACAATACGAATGCGCGACATGTTTTTTAGGATTGCTGGTTGCGGCCATGGGAATTGCTGCGGCGCCCTTTGGTATCCGGCTGGGTGGGTGCAGTGTCTGCCGGCCGGGTTGCTGCAACCCGAGCAGCGAACAGGTCCTGTCTGGCTTCTTCCAACTTTGCCAACAACTCCTTGTCGTTGCCCTTGAAGCTTTGAATCGTTCGGCGCGCGCACTGACAGCATCCCAAACTGGCGCGATAGCTGTCTAGGTCACAGGTCAGACAGTTGCTCAGTTGGATCATCATCAGCGAAAATGCCAGCACCTCGTCGTGTGTTTCGGGCAAGTTCGATATCCGGTCGATCAGGGCACGCCAGGAATCGCCGGGCCGCACGTTCCGCAACTCAGGGATGCAACGAGCGGGGAAGAGAATCTCGCTATCTGGATACATCTTGGCTCATCATCTGCTGCCGGACAATGACATGCCGGCTGATTGTCTTGCGCTCATGCGTTGCAGCACAGCCTGCCGGTATCACGATGGCGACATTATAATGCGCCGCCATGAGCAACCAACTTTACACCGGCCTCGGTGATGACGGCTACACCAATTTGCTTGGCGCAGGCCGGGTTGCCAAGTACATGCCCCAGCCGGAAGCATATGGCACTGTGGATGAGGCCAGCGCCGCCATAGGTATCGCGCGAGCCGCAGCGGCAAGTGACCTAACCCACGACATCTTATTGACTGCTCAGCGCGATTTGTACCGCTTGATGACCGAGCTGGCGGCCACCCCGCAGGTTGCCCCACAGTTTCGGGCAATCGACGCTCACCGTGTGCGCTGGTTGGAGGAGCAAATCGAGGCAATCACGGCGCAAATCGAGATGCCGCGCGAATTCATTGTCCCTGGCGATAGCTTGGCAGGCGCTTATCTTGACTTGGCGCGTACGATTGTGCGGCGTGCCGAGCGGGTGGTGACCCATCTGCTTCACGACGGTCTGATTGAGAATCCAGAGTTGTGCAGGTATTTAAATCGTTTGTCGTCCTTGCTGTTCGCGCTTGAATTGCAGGAAAACACCCTTGCCGGCGCACCTGTGCCCACGCTGGCTAAACAACCCAACGCCGGAGGTTGATTGCTATTCCTCGGCGCGCGGGTGTGGCACAATTAACCGATTGTGTTTTTATCGCAGTCTGCGTTTTGCGAGTCCCTATCGCTGTGCGCAGCGCTGTGCAGCGGTTGTGACTTGCGCCAATTGGAGTGATTGAATGGATAGGGATAGTTTGGTTTCATTGTATCGGCAGATGCTCTTGATCCGTGTGTTTGAGGATAAGTCGGCCGAAATGTATGCCAAAGCGAAGATCGGCGGATTCTTGCATCTGTACAACGGACAGGAGGCAATTGCAGTCGGCGCAGTGTCTGCGCTGCGCCCCGATGATGATTTGGTGACGCACTACCGCGACCATGGCTACGCCTTGGCGCGTGGAGTGTCGTCGCGGGCGGTGATGGCCGAGTTATTCGGTCGGGCGACCGGCACAACCGGCGGACGTGGTGGGTCGATGCACCTGGTGGATGTCTCGAAGCGTTTCTGGGGCGGCTATGCCATCGTCGGCGGACACCTGCCCCTGGCAGCCGGCCTGGCTTATTCAGCACAACATCACAAGACAGGTCGCATCGTCTTTTGCGTGATGGGCGACGGTTCCACCAACATCGGCACCTTTCATGCTGCGCTGAACTGGGCGCAATTGTGGCGCTTGCCGGTTATCTTCACCGTGGAAAACAACCAGTACGCCATGGGAACCGTCATCAGCAATCACAGCGCCGTTACCGAAATCTACCGCAAAGCCTGCGCCTATGACATGTATGCCGAGCAGGTGGATGGCAACGATGTGTTGGCGGTGCGGGAAGTGGTGTGTCGGCTGGCCGAACGCGCCCGCAGCGGCGAAGGGCCGGCATTGCTTGAAGCGATTACCTATCGCCATCGCGGTCACTCGATGGCCGATTCAGACGTGCAACGCCCTAAGGAGCAAGTCGCCGAGTGGAAAGAGCGTGACCCGATCCCGGCGTTCGCCCAGGTGCTGCTCGAACGCAAGCTGGCGACTGCCGAAGACC